>JAPWUP010000388.1 GCA_028275505.1 Bryobacteraceae bacterium | reverse complement strand
GCCGCATACCAGAACTGCTGGTGGCGGCGATTGTCGGTAAGGGTGTCGGCGGCGCGTTCCGGAAAAACACTTATGTTGGTAACGTCGTCGCTGTTATAAAGATAGCGGGCCGTAACTCTGTCGAAGCTGCTGAAGTTATGGTCAATTTTCACCAACCAGTTATTGCGCGTAAGTGCGGTGAGGCCGTTGGCGCGAAAATTGTTGGCGCCGGCGATGTCGTCGGGCGGGCGATTCGGCGAGGGATAAAAGGAAACGATTCTGACGGCCACGGGATCCAGGCGCGAGGGCGGAATGCGGTTGCCGGGGAAGGGGTCGCGCACGACGGAACCGCCTTCGCGCCGGCTGGTGGCAGGGTCGTAAACAGGCGTCAGGATCCCCCGCGCGTTGTAAGTTTGCGAGAAGTCACCCGCCTTTTGCGCTTCGGTGGGTACAGTCAGGGTGCGGACGGCGCCGTCGCGGCGGCGCGAGCCCTCGTAGGAAATGAAGTAAAAAGTCCGCTCTCTGCGAACCGGGCCGCCTATCGTGCCACCAAAGACGTTGTAACGCAGGGAAGGCTTCTGACGGCGTCCGTCCACGATGGGCGAGAAGAAATTGGGCGCATCCAGGATCTCATTACGAAGGTACTCGAAGAGGCTGCCTTTCACCTGGTTGGTCCCGGACTTGGTATTGGCGATCACCACACCGCTGGCCGAACCGCCGTACTCGGCGGAATAGGCGTTCGCCAGGACCTTGACCTCTTGCAGGGTTTCGATGGGAGGGTCAGTGTCAATCTGGCCGATGCCGATGCGCATGTTCTGCCCGGTGCCGCCGTCTATGAAAAAGGCCTGGCTTTGGGTTCGCCCGCCCGCCAGGCTGAAGTTGGGCTTCTGCCCGCTGTCGTAATCCACGAACACGGCGGCACCTACGAGTTCGATCAGGTTCATGGCTCGGCGATCGCCCAGGGGCATTTCTTCGATGGTCTCGGACTCGACCAGTTGGCCGGCGTCGGCAGTGCGAGTTTCGAGCAGCGAGGGGCTGGCGCTGACGGTGACGGTCTCGGTGACGGCGCCGAGGGTGAGCGTAATGTTGAGCTCGAGCGCCTGCCCCGTGGTAAGTTCGATGTTTTCCCTCACGTAATGCCGGAAGCCCTCTTTCCTGACCTCCAGGCGATAGTTACCGACAGGCAAAGGGCGCAAGGAGTAAAAGCCGGCTTCGTTGGATAGAACGCTGGTACGGACGCCCGTAGCCAGCTCAATGGCCGAGACCTCCGCGCCGGGCACGGCTGCCCCCTGTGGGTCCCGGACGATGCCGCTGATACTGGCCTGAGGCGACTGGGCGCCCAAACAGGCCGCGAGGAACAAAATTCCCGTCGGCAGGATGCAAGGACGGGCGGACCGCATTTCCCTCCCCCGGTCACACTGGAATACAACGCGGGATCCCCTCGTGTCAAGCTTGCGGTTGCCTGTTCGAGCGCGGGCCGCTGCGGGCTTGGGCGGGGCCTCGGCGGCGTTATTCCGGGCGTCCTTTCGCCTGGTGCAGGCCTCCAACCAGCCTTTCCCGCCCGAACGGCCTCCTGACGGAAGAGTTGGAGAGTTACTGCCACCGAAAGGCTTGACGGGAAACGGGCCGTCGTTACATCATAAATGCCCGGGAGGGAAAGGCGGTGAGTACAGGAGTCACGAGGCGTCATTTCCTGACGGCGGCAGCATTCGGCCCGTTCATCCGCACCTCACGGGCTGCGGCGGCCGAACGTCCCAGCTTTCTGTTCCTGCTGACGGACGACCAGAGCTACGCCACGCTCTCGATTACCGGCAGTCCGTTCATGAAAACGCCGAGCATTGACCGGATCGGGCGCGAGGGCGTGGTATTCACCAACTGCTTTGTAACCATGTCGCTTTGCGCGCCGAGCCGCGCCTGTAACCTGACCGGGTTGTACCCGCACAGCAACGGGATCTACAACAATAACATCCGCTGGAACCAGGAGCTACAAACTCTGCCCCGACTCTTGCATGAGGCGGGTTACCGTACCGCTCACATCGGCAAGTGGCACATGGATCGGGACGACCGTGTGCAGCCGGGTTACGATTACTGGGCGGCTCAGGTCGGGCAAGGCGATTACGTCAATCCGCGCAAGAATATCAATGGCCAGTGGGTGGATCTGAAGGGCTACGACACCACGATCATTACCGATCAAGCCATCGAGTTCATGCGCAGCGTGCCGCGGAACCAACCTTTCTGCGTGTGGCTTGGCTACAAGGCGTGCCATGCTCCGTTCACGCCGGCGCCGGGGCATGAAAACGACTTTGCGGACGTCGAGTTCAAGCCTCCGGCCTCGTACTTTGTGGACGACGAGGGCAAGCCGATGCGCGTGCGCCGCAAGGCGCGAGCCGACGTGGCGGCGACGGGCAAGGCCGGCCGAAAGGGGGCCAAGGCGGGCGCGCGGCCCATGAATTTGCAACGCTGGGCGGAGCGGGAACGCAACCAGTTCCGCTGTCTCATGGGCGTGGAGGACAGCGTGAAGAGGCTGCTGCAATTCCTGGAAGAGCAGAAACGGCTGGACGACACGCTGATCGTATACACCAGCGACAACGGCTTTTTCCATGGCGAAC
>JAPWUP010000387.1 GCA_028275505.1 Bryobacteraceae bacterium | reverse complement strand
GATGCAGGCGCTTGCGCGCCGCCCGTCGCCGGCCGCCCGAAGGCCGCCGGCAAAAACATGAAAATGAAAACTTGTTTTACTCCCCTACGCTACACCGAGCACCCCGCGCCTGTCAACGGTTTTTTGCTTGCCCTTCCCTGCTCAAGGCAGACCCCGACCCACCCCGACTGAGCCTGCTCACGGACCGCAAGCGGTAGCAGCGGCAACAAAAGCTCGAAACCGCCGCTGCGGATCTCCCGGGGCGACGCCCAGAGCTTCCTCGAGCAGGCTTCGGCCCGCCAACTCTGATTCAGTTACGAGCGGGAAACTGGGGCAGGGACTCTCGTGCCCCCGACCAGGTCCGAGGAGAGCAGGCCCCTGGGGTTGATATCGGGGTCTACCCCTTGCCGGCTGTATTCTTGTCCTCGCCCAGCCGAGGCTTCAGCCGGGCATCTCAACAAAGCGGGTGCAGTGCAAAGGGTTTATTGGTTCAGAAGTCGAGCCTTGATGAGCCGACTGCCACCAACCCCGAGGCGTGAGAACCAGAGGTTGCCCTCTCGATCCGCGCCCTCCAACAGTCCCCAGTCAGGCACGGAAATCTTCTCGGCCTGGACCTCCAGATCGGAATCGAACAGTACCAGGTAACTTTCGCTCCGCAGCGCCCGGGCCGGTCCGGGTGACAGGAGTACCTGGACCAGAACACGACCGTCTGGTAGTGCGACCATCTTCCGCGCCCAATCCGCTGCCAGGCTCCACGACCGGGGTGGCATCGAACGCAGTGTTTGCGGGCTTTTGTTCTCGAACCAGGAGAGGGAAGGCCGTTTGACGCTCACCAGTCTGCCCTCCGGCGTATAGCGCCGAAACTCGAAAGGATTGCCGCGCATATAAACGACGTCGTCCTGATAAGCGAAAAGCCCCCCATTCAAAATCAGTTGCACGCCAACGCTCCCGAGATCTACGAATTCCTGCCCAGGTTCATCGTGCACGGGCAGGATCCCGCACTGTTCGCCATCGGGGAGCCGAAAGGCGCGCAAAAAGACGTGTTTCCCCTCCACTCGCGCCAAACCGAGCAGGTACAAGCGCTCTCTTGTGACCAGGAGCGCATTGGCGCCGCCGCTCACCCAAATGCTTTGCTGGAGCCGTGGCTCGCCGGAAGCACCGATCGCGAACCTTCGGACGACGCCTGCCCCCGCGACCCATAGCTGGTCCGCCGCATCACAGGTGCTCGCCGTGACATTTCGGAAGGCTTCCACACCGCTCGCCTGGTAGAGAACTGCTCCCGAGGCGGCGATCACCGTGACATCGCCGGCACTGTGGGTCAGAACCACAATTCCGCTCGGACAGCACGCCGTGCGGTAGAAGCCTCGCTCATGGGGAGTAGTCACCGGGACGCGCTGAATCACCTCAACGCGATGGGGACCCGGGACCAGTAGTCCTGCCCTCAGACTCACCGCAAGAGCAGTTAACAGCCAGAACGTTTTCATGCCCCCTCCTTTCATTTCGGGCGTGCCTTGCCGGCCAGGCAGGGCGCGCCACCACCCGAGCACATTCTAGCGCCTTGACCGCAGGCCACCCGCCCCTCGATTTCAGTTGCCGTCCTGGGCTTGCCGGAATGGGTCCGGGGCAGTTTTCAGACCAGCAACCACAGATGTTGATCCACCCGGGCCAACACGGACACCAGCCGTTGCAGTCACAATAACAATTCGTCTGGCACCCCGGGCACGGAAAACAATCCTGAGTCTCACACTCAAATCCCGACGGGCAACGCTGCCACCCGCTCGGAGCGGGGTAGCTATCTTGACACTGGGCGCGTGCCGTGAACGGGATCACAAGCAACGCCATAACGGGCAACCACTTCCTCGCGCTCCAGCCCCAGGCCATAGGCTTCCTCCTTGCCGTCAGACTCCAGAACGTTCCCGACTCATCGAGCTTTTCTGGCTTGGAGAAACCCGGTCACGCCCCATGCCAGGCGCGGGCGCCGCGTCTACTTGGTCCTGACCACCGGGCTACGCTCACTCGCTACGAAATTGTCGGCCCAACCAGGGCGCCCTTTGTGCGCCTGGCGTCTTTATGCCTTCTGTCCAGCTAGCCACTCCGTTTCCTATCATCGCGCAAGCTTGCCCCATGGGATTGCCCTGGTTGCCGTCGTTGCCGCAGTTGCCGCTCCAGCGAAAATTTCATTCCTCGCGGTGCTTTCCGCTGATCCATTAGCGCATGGCCGGCTCGGGGAAGCGCCATTGCCGTCCCACTTCCAAGGCCGCAATCTCGCCCAAGGCGGCCCACAGCCGCAGAGTGCGAACCAGGATCCGCAACCACCCGCTCAGCTCTTCGGTGGTGAGTGGCCTCGGGGCACCCCCTGAGGGCTTGGTCCCCGGCCGCCCGCGCTGGAGGCTTTTGTGCTACGGAGCGGCTTGGCGGTCCGCACAAGGCATCGCGGCCCGCATCGAGTGCTGGTGCTCCCTGGACGTCAAGTTGCCTCGCTTGACGCAGCCGGCGGCGGCGGGTTACAAGAGTGAGCGGGCTATGGCCGCGCGCAATCGCATTGAAGTTCTGATCCGGGCATTCCGTGTGCTGGAGGCCATGGCTCGCGGCGCCACGGAACTGCGCGAGATCGCGGCG
>JAPWUP010000386.1 GCA_028275505.1 Bryobacteraceae bacterium | reverse complement strand
GCATCTACTCTGATCAAGGTCAGAGCGTCACCGGGGCGCAAGCGCCGCAGGCCATCGCTACCGGCGTGCATCGGCCAGGCGAATTGCCGGCGCATCTACTCTGATCACGGAAAAGCGCCATTTTCCGGAGTGGGGGGGGCTTGACACGCCGGCCGCGGATGCCGTATTCTGCTGGGCGTGGCCGCGCGATGTTCTGGCATCGCGCAGCCACTAACCGCCCGCGCGGTGGAGGCGCGCAGACGGCTGCCTCTATTGTAGCCCGCCCTGTACGTTTCCATCCCGCGGCGCGAAAACCGGAAACGGAGGCGAACATGACCCCTGAGCAAATGTGGTACGACCATTGCGTGCACACGGGCCGCCCGCCCGAACCGCAACCGCTAACCGAGGCCGACCTGGCCGATCCTACGCTGCCGCTGCGGCTTGCCCTTGCTTATGTGGAGGGCGAGGCCGGTTACCGCCCGACCAAGTTCGCGCCTGACGTGGCGATCTGGTACTGGGTCAGGCCTGATCACACAGAGAACTGGTGGCTCATCCCTACTACCCTTGAGCAGGCGACCCTCGCGGCGCTGAATGAGGCCCGCCACGAGGACCGCAAGCGGGCCGGCGGACCGGTGGGGGCGTGGGAAGTGGCGCACGTGCTGCGCATGAGGCTTGGCCGAGTCACTGAGTGAATCACGGGGGGGGCAATGAAGCGAACCGCATTCGACATCATGCGCGAGTGGGATAGCGAGGCCGGCATCCCGCCGCGCAGTGACGAAGCTCTGATGGCTGACGTTCCGGGCTCGCTGACAAACCGCGCTTTCTCGGGGGATTGGGACGAGTGGCTGGAGGCCTTGGAGCGCGGCGATGTCGCAGCCATCATCGAGGGCCGGCTCATGTGGGGCCTGCGCCCGCTTGTGTAGCCTGAGGGCCGGCCTGCGCCAGAAAGCGGGGCGGCTTCGCTGGCCGCCCCGAAGCGCATGTGATTCAGCGAGGGATCGAACGTTACTCCCCGTATCCAGTATAACCGCGCGCGGCGGGGGCGCAGCCATACCGCCGGCTCGCTTGCCGCCGGGGCGAGGGCCGGCTTCAAGCCTCGCAGGCCGGCCTGCGCGCGCTTCGGATGCCGCCCGGCGCGTGCGCATTGAGGCCGCGTGGGCGCATCCGGGCCGCGCATCGCTCGCATCCGGGCCGCCGGCAGCATCTTGCCCATGCGACGGCATGCCTTACCGCCGGCGGATGCTGCCGCAGGCTTCGAGACTCCGCGCGGGGCCGAGCAATGGTGGGGTGAGGGCAGGCGCACGGGCCGGCGGGGCGCGGTATGCTATCGCACGAATCGGAGATTGAGGGATGCCTGGTCAAATCCTGAAGCGTGGCGAGCGGAAGTGGCTGGTGCGCATCTTCTACGGGCGCGATGCCGAGGGGCGCAAGATCTACCGCAGCAAGTTGATTCACGGGACCAAGCGCGATGCCGAGGCGTACCTGGCCGAGGCGCTGCGCATGCGCGACCTGGCAGGGACGGCGGTAGCAAGCCGGCGCACCCTTATGAGCGAACTGTTCGATGACCTGATGGCGGACTACGCCGCGAAGGGGCAGGATCTTCGGGCGCTGGAATATCGGCTGCGGGTTCACTTGCGCCCCGCGTTTGGTCACTTGCGCGCCGGCCAGGTCACTACGGCGCTGATCCGCCGCTACATCGCCCAACGGCAGCAGGCGGGCGCCGCGCCGGCCACGATCAACCGAGAGCTGGCGCTGCTCAAGCGTGCATTCCGTTTGGGCGCGGCGCACACCCCGCCGAAGGTTACGAGCGTCCCGCACATTCCGATGCTGCGTGAAGAGAACGCACGGCAGGGTTTTCTCGAAGCCCACGAATACCGTGCGCTGGTGGCTGAAATGCCGCCCACCTTTCGCGCGATCGTGGCCTTCGGCTACTACACGGGCTGCCGCCGAGGAGAGATTCTGGCGCTGCGCTGGGATCAAGTTGACCTGGCCGCCGGGATCGTGCGCCTTGAGGGACGCATGACCAAGACTGGCGAACCGCGAACGGTTCCCTTACCGGATGAGCTGCGCCAACTGCTTGCCTTCGAGCGCGCCAAGGCGGACGAGTACTGGCCCGCTTGCCGATGGGTCTTCACCGAGGATGGCGAGAACCCGGTCAGGGGGGAGCGCCTGCGGACGGTGTGGGAGGCCGCCTGCCGGCGGGCGGGCCTGTGGCAGGGGGGCTGGCGCGGCAGGCCGACCAAGGTCTTCCACGACTTGCGGCGGACGGCGGTACGCAACATGATTCGGGCCGGGGTGCCCGAGCGGATCGCCATGAGCATTTCCGGCCACAGGACGCGGGCAATCTTCGACCGTTACAACATCGTCAGCGAGGCTGACCTGCGGCAGGCCGCGGCACGGCTGGAGCGGTACCTGGCGGAAGAGGCTGGGGACTCCGCGCGGAGCAAGCGACACACTATAGACACACCAAAGGGCGCGGAGACGATCCAGTGAGCGGCGGGGATTGCTTGCAAGTGATTGATTCTAAAGTGCCCGGGGCGGGATTCGAACCCGCACGGGAGTCGCCTCCCAGAGGATTTTAAGTCCTCTGCGTCTGCCGGTTTCGCCACCCGGGCGCACCCAGATCCCAGTGTATGACGGATG
>JAPWUP010000385.1 GCA_028275505.1 Bryobacteraceae bacterium | reverse complement strand
TTCCGCCCGAGGTCGAGTTGACCATCACCCGCCACTACGGGGAAACGGCGGCCGAGAAGTCCAACGAGCTGCTGCTGCACATGATGATCGCGGTGATCTCGGTGAGCCTGCTCATCGGCGTCACACTCGGCCGCCGCGAATCCCTCATCGTTTTCATCGCCATCCCGGTGACGCTGGCGCTGACGCTGGCCGTCTTTTACCTTTACGGTTACACGCTGAACCGGATCACGCTCTTCGCGCTCATCTTTTCCATCGGCATCCTGGTGGACGACGCCATCGTGGTGGTGGAGAACATCGCGCGCCATGCGCGGCTGCCCATCAACCGCAACCGGCCTCTGATGGCCGTGGCCGTGGAAGCGGTGGACGAGGTCGGCAATCCTACGATCCTGGCCACGCTCACTGTGATCGCGGCGATCCTGCCCATGGCGTTCGTGGGCGGCCTGATGGGTCCGTACATGCGCCCGATCCCGGTCGGCGCTTCGGCGGCGATGATCTTCTCGCTCATCGTGGCGTTCCTCGTCACGCCCTGGGCCGCCGTCCGGATCCTCAAATTCGGGCGAGGCCATCACGAAGGCGAGCGCGAGGATGTATTCACGCGGCTTTACCGTCACGTGATGAGGCCGCTGCTGGAGCGCACGCCGCTGCGCTGGGCCTTCCTGACGGGAGTCGTGGTGCTCTTGCTGGGATCCGTAGCGCTCCTGTTTACCGGCTTCGTCAAGGTGAAAATGCTCCCGTTCGACAACAAGAGCGAGTTCCAGGTCATCATTGACATGCCGGAAGGAACGACGCTGGAAGAGACGGAGAGGGTAACGCGTGCGCTGGCGCTGCCCTTGCTCGAGCAGCCGGAAGTGGTGAACGTCCAGACCTATACGGGCACGGCCGCTCCTTACAACTTCAACGGTCTGGTCCGTCACTACTTCCTGCGCCGCGGCTCGAACGTGGCCGACATCCAGGTCAACCTGCTCAACAAGCACGAACGGGATTTGCAAAGCCACGACATTGCCAAGCGCGTGCGCGACCTGCTGACGCCCATCGCGCAACGCTACGGGGCGCGCATCAAGGTGGCCGAGGTGCCGCCGGGCCCGCCCGTCTTGCAGACTCTGGTGGCTGAGGTTTATGGCCCCTCGCTGGAAGGCCGCCTCGCCATCGCGCGACAGATTCGCGACCTGTTCGAAAAGACCGAGGGGGTGGTGGACGTGGACTGGTACGTGGAGGACGACCAGCCCAAGATCCGCTTCCTGGTGGACCGCGAGAAGGCCGCTCTGCACGGCATCAGCCAGGATGAGGTAGCGCGCACGCTGCGCATCGCTTCGGCCGGCGAACCGGCGGGCCTGCTTCACGTGGATTCGGAGAAGGAAGACCTGCCCATCGTGCTCCGGCTGGAGCGCGCCGCACGCTCGGACGTGGAGCGGCTGAAGACACTGCGCCTGAAGGCCCGCGACGGCAGCCTGGTGCCGCTCTCCGAGCTGGTGCGCGTCGAGGAAACGGTCCAGGAAAAAAGCATCTACCACAAGAACCTCATGCCCGTGACCTACGTCACGGCGGATGTGGCGGGCGCCATTGAAAGCCCGGTCTATGCCATCCTCAAACTCGGTCGCGAAATTTCCCGGATCCGCCTGCCCGAGGGCTACACGATCGAGCAGTACACGGCGCGACTGCCCTCGGACGAATCCCGCTACGCTATGAAGTGGGACGGGGAGTGGCACATCACCTATGAAGTCTTTCGCGATCTGGGGCTGGCTTTCGGGGCCGTGTTGATCCTGATTTACGTGCTCGTGGTCGGCTGGTTCCAGTCCTTCCTGACGCCGCTGGTGATCATGGCCGCGATTCCCTTCTCGCTGGTGGGCATCCTCCCTGCCCACGGCTTGCTCAACGCGTTCTTCACGGCCACTTCCATGATCGGCTTCATTGCGGGCGCGGGGATCGTGGTGCGTAATTCGATCATTCTGGTGGACTTCATCGAGCTGCGGCTCAAGCAGGGTATGCCGCTTAAGGACGCCGTGGTGGATGCAGGTGCGGTGCGGTTCCGGCCCATGCTGCTGACCGCGGCCGCCGTGATCGTAGGCGCGGCCGTGATCCTGTTCGATCCCATTTTCCAAGGCCTGGCCATCTCCCTGATGGCCGGCGAAGTTGCTTCGCTGCTGCTTTCCCGTATGACGGTGCCCATCGTTTACTTCATGGCCAACCGGCACCGCGTTGCCGAAGGGGTGCGGGCGGAGGCGGTCTCGAGCGGCACACACTAACGGCAATGCTGTAACCGCGCGCGCCCGATTGCATCCATGAGCGAGGAGGTGTTTCGCCGATGACGCTGGAGCGTTACCTGAGACTGATCGCAGGGTTCTTCGTTCTGCTGAGTCTGTGGTTGGGCTGGCTGGTGGATCCGCGGTTCCACTGGCTCACCGCCTTCGTGGGATTGAACCTGCTGCAATCGGCTTTCACGAACTGGTGCCCGATGGTGGCCGTACTCAAGAAGCTCGGCGTGCGCCCGTGCTCGTGAGCGTGTCGTTGCCCGCGCTCTCGCCCCGGCGCGAAAATATCATACTGGGCGTTCATTGCCGGGGCGTGCCATGCTCGACCGTATCAGCGTCCGCGGGGCGCGACAGCACAACCTCAAAAACATTGACGTCG
>JAPWUP010000384.1 GCA_028275505.1 Bryobacteraceae bacterium | reverse complement strand
CGGTGTCTACGCCGGCCAAGGCCGAGCTGGCGCGCCAGGCCGGCGCCGACGTGGTGATTCTCTATACCGAGCAGGATTTCCTCGAGGTGGTGCGCCGGGAGACGAACGGGCGTGGCGTGGACGTGGTCTATGACTCGGTGGGCGCGGCTACGTGGGAGAAGAGCCTGGACTGTTTGCGGCCGCGCGGCATGATGGTGTCGTTCGGCAACGCCAGTGGCCCGGTGCCGCCGTTCCAGCCTCTCATCCTGAGCCAGAAAGGATCGCTCTTCCTGACTCGTCCGACGCTGGGGCATTACACAGCGACCCGCGAAGAACTGCTCTGGCGGGCAGGCGACGTGCTTAGTTGGGTGCAGGACGGGCGTTTGAAACTGCGCATCGAGCGGGTTTACAAGCTCGAGGAAGCGGCCGAAGCCCATCGCGCGCTGGAGTCCCGCGCCACCAGCGGCAAATTGCTCATCGTGCCGGAGTGAGAGTTGCGCCGCGGTTCGGATCAGAGTCAGTCTCGCGCTGCCAGAGTGCGTGTTGTGGCCGCCATTGCGCTCCTCGCTTCCGTGGCGGCCGCCTTTCAGTCCTTCGATATCGCCAGACAACTGGCGCAGCATTCTCCCGACCCCTTTCAGATCGGGATCGCTTTGCTCCGCTTCTCCGGGCTTGGGGCGCGTCTGCCTGCGGATGCGGTCGTGGGTTACATGAGTGACTTGCCGCCGGGGAACCGGGCCACTCTGGCGTTCCTGCAAGCACAATACGCCTTGGCCCCCAGGCTGCTAGATCCTTTGCCTGCCCGGACCCCTCCGCAGTGGGCAGTCGGGAACTTCTCTCGCCCACTTGACGTCCGCGAGGCGGGTGCGCGGCATGGTTACGTGGTCGAGCAGGATTTCGGCAACGGCGTGGTGCTGTATCGCAAAGCGGTCCAATGACTGGCTGGATTTTTCTGCTGGCGGCTGCGCTCGGTGGTTACGGCCTCCTCGCAGGCTTGGAGTGGTCACGCTGGCCGGGTCCTGCGTGGTTGGGGATTGGTTTCCGCGCATCCTTGGGCGCGGGGTTGGGCATAGGACTGACCTCCTGTGCGTTCGTACTGTTGCTATGGGCGGGATTGCCCGTACGATGGTGCGCCGGGATCGCCAGTCTCGTGATCGCGATGACTGGGGCGCGGGTCTGGAGGCGCCGGGGCAATGCAGAGTTGAAAAGCGGAGCGCCGAAGCAGGCTGAACATCCGCAACCTTGGTTGTGGCTCTTTCGTACAGCGGGCGTCGTGGCCGTGGCGCTGATTGTCGCCGGGTGGGCAGTTGCGACGAGGGCTTCGCCGCACGGCGATTGGGATGCATTCTCGATCTGGAACTTGCGCGCCAAATTTCTCGCCAGTGGCCAACCCGCCTGGCGTTATGCGGTGTCGCCCGAGATCGGAGGCGGCCAACTCGGAGCGGCGCACCCCGATTACCCGTTGCTGCTTTCAGCCACGGTGGCCGAGGTTTGGGCTTTGAACGGACGTTTGGATCCCGAGGCGCCTGCGGCGTTGGCCTTGTTGTTCGCCCTGTTGACTCTCGGCGTGCTGGTGGGGGCGCTCACGTGGTTCCGGCAGGAGACGTTGGGCTGGCTGGCCGCCCTGCTTCTGGCCTCCAGCGAGCTGTTCGGCTCGCAGGTAGCGGCGCAGTACGCCGACATCCCGCTCGCCTTTTACATGCTGGCTTCGGTTTGCATGTTGGTGGCCGCATCGCGGGAGCATTGGGGCGCCGCGCCGCTCATGTTCGCTGGCGCGCTGGCAGCGCTGTCGGCATGGACTAAGAACGAAGGCATCGTTTTCCTGCTGCTCGTGCTCGCCTGGACTGCGGTGCGCGATGGCGGGCGCGCCTTGCTGAGGCTTCTGGCCGGCGCTGCGCCGGTGCTGTTGGTAGTGGGGATCTTCAAACTCGTTGTAGCGCCGTTCACCGTAGGATTGTTTCCTGCTACCGCCTCTGAGGCCTTGGCGAAGCTGTCCGATCCGGCGCGTTGGATGACGATCGCGCGCGCCTATGCGAGGACGTTCTGGGAGATCTCTCCGTGGTGGGCGCACCCGGTGCTCCTGTTAGCGCTATGGGCGTGGGGCGCAGGCCTGGCAGACAGACAGCAGCGGAAGGAGGGTTGGGTGCTGGTGCTGCCGGCGGCGATGCTGGCAGCGGACTTTCTGGTTTACTTGCTCACGGTAGCCGATCTTCGCTGGCATTTGGACACCTCATGCAATCGCCTTTGGTTGCAGGTCTGGCCCGCCTCGTTGTTGGGCTTGTTTCTGATCGTGGGGCCGTGGCCGGCCGCGACCCCGGCTGCGGTCCAGCGTAGCGCCTCCGGAACGGAACGAAGCGCTGGCCGCGGGCGTGTGAGGCGATGAGTCCCTCCGGACAACATTGGCTCGCTGCTAACCTGATCTTCTATGGCGCAAGACCCACGACCTCTGGTGGCCATCGTCATGGGCAGCAAGTCCGATTGGGAAACCATGCGGCATGCCAGCGAAATGCTGACCTCGTTCGGTGTGCCGCACGAGTGTCGCGTTTTGTCGGCGCATCGCACCCCGGAGCAGACCATGCAATACGCCGGCGCAGCACACGACCGGGGCATCGAAGTGATCATCGCCGGGGCGGGCGGCGCGGCGCACCTG
>JAPWUP010000115.1 GCA_028275505.1 Bryobacteraceae bacterium | reverse complement strand
GGCGCCGAGTTCGGCGAAGCGTGGCACCAGGCGGGAATGCTCGATCGGAAGCAGAACGTCTTCGATGACTTTCTCGCCGCCGCCGAGTGGCTGATCCAGAACGGTTACACGGATCCTTCCCGACTTGCCATTTACGGGACCTCCAACGGCGGCTTGCTGGTGGGCGCGGCGATGACGCAGCGGCCGGAGCTGTTCGCGGCCGTGGTTTGTCGCTATCCGCTGCTCGACATGCTGCGCTATCACCGCTTTCTGGTGGCACGTTACTGGGTTTCCGAGTACGGCTCCTCCGACGATCCGGAGCAGTTTCGGTACCTTTACGCCTATTCGCCGTACCATCGGGTGCGCGATGGCGTCCGCTATCCGGCGGTGTTGCTCGTCACCGGAGACGCAGACACGCGCGTGGATCCTCTGCACGCGCGCAAGATGACGGCGCGTTTGCAGGCGGCCAGCGCTTCGGGCAAGCCCGTCCTGCTGCGCTATGACACGCAGGCGGGACACTCCGCCGGGTTGCCCGTTACGCGCCGGGCGAGGGATCTGGCCGACGAGATCGCGTTCATGCTGTGGCAGACGGGCGGCTCGGCCCCGCGCTGAAAGCGCCTTGCTTTACCGTGCCGACCGCCACTCGCGAAAATAGAGTCGTATGGGCATTGGGCGCTTCCTGATCATTCTTGGCGCAATTCTGATCCTGGTGGGCGCCATTATCAGCATCCTGCCGCGTCTGCCCATTCCTCTGGGAAGATTGCCGGGCGACTTGGTTTTTCGCGGCAAGAACTGGGTGTTTTATTTCCCGCTCGGCACTTCCATCCTGTTGAGCGTGGTGTTGACGCTGCTGTTGTGGCTGCTGGCGCGCCGCTGAGCTGCGCTCACGCCAGGCCGGCGCGCCTCAGAGCACTTCTTCCGACCAGTTCTCGAGCACGGACTTGATCTTGAGCATGAACTGGTCGGCCAGGGCGCCGTCAATCAGGCGGTGATCGAAGCTCAGCGAAAGCAGGCACACGGAGCGGATGGCGATTTTGTCGTCATCCACCACCACGGGCGCTTTCTCGACGACCCCGACGCCCAGGATCGCCACTTGCGGCTGGTTGATGATGGGAGTGCCGGTGAGGCTGCCGTAGCTGCCGAAGTTGGTGATCGAGAAGGTGCCGCCCTGTACTTCGTCCGGCTTGAGCTGGCGCGAGCGCGCACGGGTGGCCAAGTCCACGATGGCGCGCTGCAAGCCGATCACGCTTTTTTCGTCGGCGTTGCGAATGACGGGAACGATGAGGCCGTTTTCCAGAGCCACGGCGATGCCGATATTGATCTCGTTGTGATAGACGATGTTGGTCCCGTCAATGGAGGCGTTGAGCAGGGGATACGCCCGCAGGGCCTGCGCTGCAGCGCGCGTGATGAAGGGCAGGTAGGTGAGCGAGAAGCCGTACCGCTGCTGGATCTCGGCCTTGTAACGCTCGCGCATGCGCGCGACGCGCGTCATGTCCACGCGATGAATCGTGGTGACGTGGGCCGAAGTGCGACGGCTCATGATCATGTGTTCGGCGATTTTCTGCCGCATGATGCTCATGGGCTCGATGCGCACTTTGGCGGCCTCCGGGCGCGGCAGGGGTGCCGCTTCGGGCGGGCTGGGCGGCGTCTCGGGCGGGGCGGGCGCCTCAGGACGGGCAGACGGAGGCGGGGCGGCAGCCGGTGTTTCCGGCGGGGCTGCTGCGGCGGCGGCCTGGGCGCGCGCCGCAAGGTAGGCTTCCACGTCCTGCTTGGTGATGCGGCCTCCGGCGCCGGTGCCCTTGATAAGGCGCGGATCCAGGTTGTGCTCGCGCAGCATCCTGCGAACCAGAGGAGAAAGCGGGCCTACGGCTTCAGCGGCCGCGGGTTCTTCCACCTCTGGGGCAGCCTCCACAGCAGGCTTGGCCGGCTCTGGCGCCGCGGCTTCGACGGGCGCGGCCGCCTGAACCGCTGGTTCCTCCCGCGGCGTGGCCACACGTGCGGCGCCGGATTCGTCAATGCGCGCCACCACCGTGTTGATGGGCACGGTTTGCCCTTCCTGCACGAGCACTTCCGCCAGTGTGCCCGCGGCAGGGGAGGGCACTTCGGTATCCACCTTGTCCGTGGAGATCTCGAACAACGGTTCGTCGCGCTCGACCCTGTCGCCTGGCTTCTTGAGCCACTTCGTCAGGGTGCCTTCCACGATGCTTTCGCCCATTTGGGGCATGACTACGTCAATCATGTTGCCTGCTCCACCGGGACTACCGGTCCTATCATCTCGCATTCGAACACGCGGGAAAAAGCGCTGACCAGCGCCGCGTGCACACGCTCGAGATCCGTTGGAACGCCCAGCTCCGCCATCGAGGTCACCGGTGCCGTCAGCCCGCAGGGGACGATGTAGCGGAAGTAGCTGAGGTCGGTCGAGACGTTGAAAGCAAAGCCGTGCGACGTCACCCAGCGGCTGACGTGAACGCCGATGGCGGCGATTTTGCGGCCCTGAATCCAGACGCCGGTGCGGCCCGGCTCACGCTCGCCTCGCAGGCCGAACTCGGCCAGGGCCTCGATGATCACCTGTTCCAGGCCGCGCACGTAAGCCACGACGTCCTTGCGCCAGCCGCGCAGGTCGAGGATGGGGTAGCCGACGACCTGGCCGGGGCCGTGGTAAGTGATGTCGCCGCCGCGATCCGTGTGGAAGAATTCGATCCCGGCGCGCTCCAACACTTCGGGCGAAGCCAGCAGGTGCTCGAGACGCCCGTTGCGGCCCAGCGTGATCACGTGCGGGTGCTCGAGCAGCAGGAACTGGTCGGGGATCAGACCGCGCTTGCGCTTCTCCACCAGCTCGCGCTGCAACTCAAGGGCAGCGCCGTAACCGATGCGTCCCAGCTCGCGCCACTCGCAGATGCGCATAGCCTGCTCAGGCGTTGATCGCCAGCCCGTAGACCGCGTTGAAAGCTTCGCCCAGGGTTTCGTAAAGCGTGGGATGGGCGTGGATGGTGTTCATCATGGTCTCCACCGTAGCCTCTGCGGCCATCGCCGCTACCGCTTCGCCGATCAGCTCGTAGGCTTTGGGACCGATGATGTGCACGCCGAGAATCTCGTCGTAACGCTCGTCGCTGACCACCTTGACGAAGCCGTCGTGCCGGCGCAGGATGGTGGCCATGCTGTTGGGCCGGAAGCCGAACTTCCCGACGCGCACCCGGTAGCCCTGGGCGCGGGCCTGCTCTTCGGTGAGCCCCACGCTGGCTACGCCCGGCTCGGAGTATACGCAACTGGGAATCAGGCGCGGGTTGACCGGCTGTGTGGGCTTGCCGGCGATGTCAGCCACCGCCACCAGACCCTGCCGTGCGGCCACGTGCGCCAACTGGGGCGTCCCCGCCACGATGTCCCCGATGGCGTAGATGCCGGGTTCGGCTGTGCGCTGCCGCTCGTCCACGCGGATGTAGCCGCGGTCCAGCTCCACCCGTGTGTTTTCCAGGCCGATGCCTTCGGTGTTGGGACGGCGGCCTACGCCGATCAAAACTTTTTCCGCCTCGAACGTTTCGACCCGCCCGTCGCTCAACAAAGCGCGCACGCGCACGCCCTGATCCAGGCTCTCCACCTGCTCCACGCGGGCGCCGGTTTCCACGCGGATCCCGGATTTTTTGAAGACGCGCTCGAGTTCACGCGAGACCTCGGCGTCTTCCAGCGGGATGATGCGCGGCAGCATTTCCAGCAACGTCACGCGCGTCCCGAAGCGGTGGAACATGGAGGCGAACTCGACGCCCACGGCGCCTGCACCCACGATGACGAGCGATTCGGGCACGCGCTGTAGCTCGAGAATCTCGACGTTGGTGAGGATGCGCTCGGGATCGGGCGAGAGGCCGGGCAGCATGCGGGCCTCCGAGCCGGTGGCCACGATGATGGCTCGCGCCTCCAGCGTCTTTACGCCGTCCTCGCCGCGCACTTCGACGCGCCCGCCGCCCTTGAGCGAGCCCTCGCCGCGGATCACGTCCACCTTGTTTTTCCTCATCAGAAATTCGATCCCGCGCGAGTGCTGGTTGACGATTTCGTTCTTGCGTTCGATCAGGCGGGGGAAATCCAAGCGGAAGTTGTCGGCGTGGATGCCGTCGGCGGAGGCTTCGCGCAAGGATTGCCAGAGCTCGGCGGCATGGAGCAAGGCTTTGGTGGGAATGCAGCCGACGAGCAGACAGGTGCCGCCCAGCCGCGGCTGCCGCTCCACCAGAGCGGTACGCAGGCCATACTGGCCCGCCCGCACAGCCGCCGTGTAACCACCCGGCCCGCTACCGAGGATGATCACGTCGTAAGTCATTCGTTCCAATTTTAGCAGGGCACGCGGGTCTTACTTCCACTCGGCGACGAAGATATTGAATTCAAACCGACTTTTGGCTCCGTAATCGGACACGAAGACCAGATACTTGCCGTCCGGCGAAAATTCGGGGAAGGAAACGAAGCCGCCGAAGTTGGTCAGGCGCTCCAGGCCGGTGCCGTCCAGGTTCATCATGTAGAGCTCGAAATTACGGGTGTCACAGGCGTGGTGATTGGAGGCGAAAACGATTTTCTTGCCGTCAGGCGTGAAGGTGGGGGCGAAGGCGGCGCAACCGAAACGGGTGAGCTGGCGCGGGTTGCGACCTTCGCCATCGGCCAGGAAAATTTCCATGCGCGAGGGCGCGACAAGATTGCGCGCCAGGAGCTGTTTGTATTCGGTCACGGCGGCCGGCTCCTGCGGGTAGTGCGCGCGCCAGACCAGTTTGCTGCCGTCGCGCGAAAATACCGCGCCGCCGTCATAACCGAGGCGCTTGGTGATCTGGCGCTTGCCGGAGCCGTCGGTGTTCATCACCCACAGATCGAGATCGCCGGAAGCCAGCGAAGTATAGACAATTTTTCCTGTTTTCCAGCACACGGTGGCCTCAGCGTCGTAGCCGGGCGTGTCCGTGAGTTTTTTCACTAGCCGCCCGTCCTCGGTGGCGAGGTAAATGTCGTAATCCGGATAGATGGCCCAGACATAGACCTTGCTCTGGCTGCGATCGGGAGGGGGCGGACACTCCGCGCCGCCCTCGTGCGTCGAGCTGTAGATTATGTGCTTGCCGTCAGCGAGAAAATACCCGCAGGTGGTGCGGCCCTTGCCGGTGGAGACCAGGCGGACGTCCGAGCCGTCGGCATTCATGATGAACATCTGGTCGCAACGATACGGCTCACGGGTAGACTGGAAGATGAGGCGGCGGCCGTCCGGAGACCAGTAGGCTTCCGCATTCTGTCCGCCAAAGGTCAGTTGCCGGAGGTTCGCCAGATGAGGGGAGGTTTGCGCGAGGGCGACCAGCGCCAGCCACGGGATCGCCACAAGCCTGCGTGCCTGGATTCGCATAACCAACCCATTGTATATTGGCGATCGGTGGCGGCATCGTGAAGATGTTGCTGGCGTGGCTGGCGGTGTGCGCCGCCCTGGCGCGAGCGGCAAGCGCGGATGTGCGTTTGCTCGGGCGCGTGGTGGACGAGAACAACACCGCGGTAGCCGGGGCGCGCGTGACACTGCGCCCGGATTCCTCCCTTGCCGGTTCCTCCCGCCAGGCCGTCACTGACGCGCGCGGCAACTTTGTCCTTTCCCTGGAGCGTCCCGGTCAGTATTGGATCAGCGCCGAGTGCGAAGGGTTTTTCCGGCTTGCCGAGCGCTCCCTCGAGCTGGAGGAAGGCGAACAGGAGGTCGTCCTCGTCCTCAATCATCAGCAGGAAATTTTCGAGCGCGTCACGGTGTCTTACTCGCCACCCGCGGTGGATCCGGACCGAGCGGCGCCGCAGCAACGGATGACGGGGACCGAGATCCAGGCCATCCCCTATCCCACCACGAACAACCTGCGCAACGTGATGCGCGCCTTTCCCGGCATCGTGCAGGACAACCGCGGCGGATTGCACCTGAGCGGCGCTCCCGAAGAGCAGACTTACTATACACTGGACGGCTTCCAGCTCAACGATCCGCTGAGCGGCCGCTTCGAAACGCGCCTTAGCGTGGATAGCGTGCGCTCCCTGGAAGTTTCCACCGGCGCGCTGACCGCCGAGTACGGCAAAGGCGCCGCAGGGGTGCTGGCGATCAAGACCAGCGCGGGCGACGATCGCTTTCGCTATTCCGCCACGAACTTCATTCCCAGCGTGGAAAATCGCAAGGGGCTGATTCTCGACGGCTGGACGCCGCGCCTGGGCGTTTCCGGGCCTATCCGCAAGGGTCGCGCCTGGTTTTCCGAGAGCCTCGACCTGCATTATATGAAGCACGTGGTCGAGGATCTGCCCAAAGGCGAAGATCGCACTTCGAGCTGGCGAGGCAGCAACCTCCTGCGGAATCAGTTCAACCTCGCCCCGTCGAACATTCTTTACACCGGTTTCCTCGTCAATGCCTGGACGGCGCCGCGCACCGGCCTGACGGCGCTGGATCCCTGGGAAACTACCGTGGACCGCCGTTCCCGCCAGTGGTTTTTCTATGTGAAGGACCAGGCTTACCTGGCAAACGGTTTGTTGCTTGAGCTGGGTTACTCGTTTACGCGCACGTTCGGGCGGGAAATTCCCCAAGGCGATCAGCCGCTCGATATTCTTCCCGAAGGCAGGCGGGGGAATTACTTCGCCAACGCGGTGCGAAAAGCGGGGCGCGACCAGTATCTCGTTAACGTTTTCCTGCCGTCTTTCGGTCTTGCCGGCACGCATCAACTGAAGGCAGGCTTGGACCTGGATCGGGTCCATTACTGGCAGGACGTCAGGCGCACCGTGTACCGGCACTACCGCCCCGACTATACCGTCCTGCGCGCCGTGGGTTTCGGGGGCAGCGGACGCCTGTCGCGTTCCAACTTCGAGGCTGGTTCCTACGTGCAGGATTCCTGGCGTGTTCGGCCCAGCCTGCTGGTGGAGGCTGGCGTGCGCCATGACTGGGACCGGTTGATCGGTACGCACGACGTAGCCCCGCGATTGGGCGTGGCCTGGACGCCGCCTGGCCTTGATGCGGCGAAACTTTCCGCCGGTTTTGGGGTGGTTTACGAAACGGCCAGTCTGCGCGTGTTCACGCGTCCGCTCGATCAGTACTCTTTGACGACTTACTATGCGCGCGATGGCACTGTAACTCGCGGGCCGGCTGTTTCCTTGTTTGCGTTCGCTGATCAGCCGTTGCGGCGCCCGGCATACTATAACTGGAATTTAAGTTGGGAACAAAGGCTGGGAGGGGGACTGTACGTCCGGGCCGGCTGGATTTCCCGACGGGGACGGCGCGGACTTACTTACGAAAATGTTCTCGCCGAAGGTCAGACGCCCCCTCCTGAGTTGTGCGCAGCGCTGGGAGGTCTGCCCTTCGACGCGATTTACAGGCTTCAGAACCTGCGCCGCGACGTATACGACGCTTTCGAAATCGCCTGGCGCCAAGTTTTTCGCCAGCAGTATGAATGGGTGGCTTCCTATACGCGCTCCCGCGCTCTCTCCAACGCGGTCGTAGACCTCAGCATAGACGACCCCATGATCATTTCGCGCAACGTGGGGCGCATGCCCTGGGATGCGCCCAACCGCTGGATCAGTTGGGGCTATCTGCCGCTGTTTCGCCGCAACTGGGCGCTGGCGTATTTGCTCGAGGCGCGCAACGGCTACCCGTTTTCCATCCAGGACGATGAAGGGAGGCTCGTGGGCCAGATCAACGAGCGGCGTTTCCCCTTTTTCTTCGAGTTGAACCTGCACGTCGAACGGCGGTTCTTCCTCAAAGGTCACCGTTGGGCGCTTCGGGCGGGATTCAACAATATTACGAACCACCGCAATTACGATACGGTGAACAATAACACGGGCTCACCCAACTTCCTGCGATTCTATGGCGGCCAGTCCCGGTCGCTCAACTTTCGGATACGCTGGCTGGGGAGGAACTGAATTGGCAATCCGGATCATCTCGCTGTTCTGCCTGCTCGGGGTCTTCGAAGCGCGCCCTGCGGCGCCTGTGGCCTTCCGCGCACATGTTCTGGCGGACGATTTGAAGGGAGGCTATCAGGTGGCCGCCGCGGATCTGAATCGCGATGCGCGGCCGGATCTGATCGCGCTGTCCAGCGCTTCGCGCGAACTGGTTTGGTTCGAGAATCCGGGCTGGACCCGGCACGTGATCGCCCGCGACCTGCGAGGCCTGATCAACATCGCCGTCGGCGACGTGGACGGCGACGGGATTCCCGAGATCGCCGTGGCGTGGGAATTTTCCATGCGACCGAGCCAGAGCCAGGGACGGGTCGGCTTGCTGCGCGCTCCGGCGGATCCCCGTCAGCCGTGGTCGCTCCAGGAGTTCGATCGGCTGCCCACTTCTCACCGACTGCGCTGGGCGGCCATCGAAGGCAAGCGGCCCGGCGTCTTGATCAACGCTCCGCTGGCGGGCGCTGTGGCCGAACCTCCTGACTATCAGGCACCTGTTCCTCTCGTGCTGTATCGTCCGGGCCAGTGGAAGCGCGAGACGATCAGCGAAGAACTCCAGGGGGTTCTTCACGGCATCGCGGTGACGGATTTTGATGGCGACGGGCGCGAGGACGTTCTGACGGCGAGCTTTCGGGGGCTTGACCTGTTCACCCACACGGGCGCGGGTTGGCGCCGCACGCACCTGGCCGATGGCAATCCGGATCCCTGGCCCAAAAGCGGGGCCAGCGAGGTCGCTGTGGGCAGACTGCGCAACTCGCGGTTTCTGGCTTCCATCGAGCCCTGGCATGGGAACCTGGTCGCGGTTTACCTGCAAGAGGCGGGCGTCTGGAAACGCGTGGTCATTGACGATTCGCTGGCCGAAGGGCACGCTTTGGAAACGGCGGACTTCGATGGCGACGGGCGCGATGAAATTGTGGCAGGTTTCCGGGCGCGGGGCGGCGGTCTTTACCTGTATCGGACGGCGGACCAGCGAGGCCAGCGATGGCTGCGTCAATCGCTCGATTCTGGCAAGATGGCGACCTCCAGTTGCGTTGTGGCGGACCTGAACCGGGACCGTCGCCTCGATCTGGCATGCATCGGAGGGAGCCTGCTCATGTGGTTCGAGAACGTGCCCTCTGCGCAGGTTCCGTCGCGCAAGCGCGTCGGCGCTCAGTCCGAGTCGCAGGCTCGCAGACAGGCTTCCGTGGCCTCAGGCGGCTTCGAGCAGGCAGGTCAATAACCAGTGTTCGGGTTCGGCGCCGGGCTTGAGCGTCTCCGGCGTGAGGCCCAATTGCCGCAAAGCCCGTTGAAGACGTCGCGGCGAAGGCAGGTCTTCGTCGCCCGCTGTGTCACTCCAGCTCTCCGCAGCGTGCAGGAGGGCGGCCATGGGGGAAGGGCAGGCTTCGGGGCGGTGATGGTGCTGCACCGCCTCGACCAGGGTAGCCGGGAAGCTCCAGGAACGCAGGATTTCGGCGCCCGCCGCACCGTGGTCGAAGCCGCAGAGCATGAGCTCGACGAACACCGCGTCGGCGCCGCGCTCGCGTAGCCGGGCGTAGCGTTCACCCTCGGCGCCGCCCAGCCGGTGGAGCGCGAGCCTCCCCACGTCGTGGACCAGGCCTGCCAGGAAGGCCTCCTGACCGTTGACTTTTCCCGACAGGCAAGCAAGCCGCTCCGCCTTGACCGCCGTTTCGACGGCGTGCTTCCAGAGTTTCTGAAGCGCGGGGGAGGCGTACAGCGGGCGAAAGACGTGCGCCAGAACCACGCGCCGGGCTCCTTCCACGCCGATGTACGCCATGGCTTGCGCGATGGTGCTGATTCGACGGGTGGGGCTGAACAGGCTCGAGTTTGCGGTCTTGATGACGGCGCCGGCCAGCACTTGATCGGAGCTGAGCAGACTTTCCATCTGCTCGAAGCTGGTGTCCTCGTCGGGCGCGATCATGAGCGCGCGCAGCGCCACAGCGGGAAACACAGGCAGGCGCTGCACGGTGGCGAGCAGATCCTCCAGGCGGATCGAGACCAAAGCTCCCAGCGTGGCGGTTACGACGGGATCGTAAAGACCCTCCTGGGCCAGCCAGTTCATTTCGTCCACGATTTGTTCCAGCGCGGCGGGCTGAAAGGGCAGAAACTCGATGCGCTCGGTCATCGCTTCGGCGACGCGCAGGATGGCGGCTGCGCGCCCGCCGGCTGGGTGATCCGGATTTCGGAAGGAGTGCAGGATGGCAGCGGCCCGCGGGGACAGGTTGCGGCTGCTTGCTTGAGGGGAGCTCGTGCCCATGCCCGAGGCGAGTTCCGCGTGATGGTAGAAGGCGGCTTCCTCCAGCGCCGCGACGTCGGCAGGGGGCAGGCGCAGGCGTCGCGCCAGTTCGCCGGCCAGGACGGCTACGCGGCGGCAATGCCCTTCCCAGGGGCTGGCGACGGCACACGAACCCGGCGCTGGCTGCACGTGCACGGTTTGCTTATCGGCCGTCCCGCCGAAAACTTGAGTGGCCCAGCCCGGGTCACTCCCCCAGCCGGTAAATGGTAAGCCCCGAGAGCAGCTTGGGATAAAAGTCGGTGGACTTCTGCGGCATGACACCGCCGGAGAAAGCGATGCGCGCTACGTCTTCGATGGCTACCGGCTCCACCAGCCAGGCCATCTGCGCTTCGCCCCGTTCCACAGCCGCCACCGCCGGCTCCATCCCGCGGACGTAGCGGATGAATCGCTGCTCGCGCACGTCGGCTTCGCTGATGCCGAGCAGGTCGCGGAAGATCTCTGCGTGGAGGATTTCCAACGTCAGGCGCTCGCCGCGCTCTTTCTGGAGGAGATAGACCTTCGAGTCACCCGCCAACTTGAGTCCGATGCGGGCGCGGGACGGCTCGGGTTGCGACCAGACGGCGCGCAACTGCTCCAACGATTCGAGCTCACGCAGCGCGAAATGCTCGCGGAGCCGGGCCAGCAAAGCGGCGCGGTCGAAATTCGCGAGACCCGCGACCAGGCGGTGCGTGGCCAGGATCTTCAGGCCGGGCGAGTAGAGATTGACGAACATCATCATGGCCTTGTCGGCCCCGGGCAGCTCCGGGTGGCGCTTCCAGAACGTCAGGGCGGTCTCGTAGCGGTGGTGACCGTCGGCGATCAGCAGTTTTTTGTCGGCCATCGCGCGCTGGATGGCCGCGATACGCTCTGGCTCCGCGATGCGCCAGAGCCGGTGCAGGGCGCCGTACTCGTCGCGGACCTCGGCCACCGGCGGTCCCTGGCAAGCCTCGTCCAGCAGCTTTTCGACGCGGCCCTCGGGGTCGGGGTAGAGCATGAAGATCGGCCCGCAGACGGTGCGCGTCCGTTCCAACAATTCCATGCGATCCTGTTTCGGTGCGGAGAGCGTCTGCTCGTGCCGGTAGACCACGCCCGCCCCGTAGTCTTCCAGGGCGCCGAGGCCGATGAAGCCCTTGCGCAGGAACCGGCCCTCGCCCTCGGGCATATCGAATTCCTGGTAGCAGGCAAAAAGCGCAGGCCGGCTCTCGCGCACGAGCACTCCCCGTTCGATCCACTCGCGCAAGTAAGCCGCGGCCCTTGTGTAGACGTTGTTGGACTCGTCATCACCGGGCAGCACGGGTCCCAGCTCGACCCGGACCAGATTGTAGGGACTGAGGCCGAGGTATCGCGCCTGCATCTCAGGCGTGATCTTGTCGTAAGGTTGCGTCAGCAGGTCTTCCAGGCGTCCGGCCTCGGCGCTGTAGCGATAGGGCTGGAACGGGAACACGCGCGCCATGGGTAAACTTTCAGGATAGCAGCCGGGCAGAAGGGTCCACGCGCACGAACTTCATCGCAGCAGGAACGGCCAGCGCGGGACCAGGTGGTAGCCGTAGCGCGTCACCGCCAGCGCCAGGGCGCCAGCGGCCGCTAGCAGGATGGCCCCTGTCACATACAGGATCTTTCTCCACGGGAAGCGCCGGCCCTCGCGATGCAGCACCAGCAAATAGCTGGCGAACACCCCGACGAAGTACAGCAACACCATCGGAACGGAGAACAGCATCAAGTTGAACACGTCGGGTGTGGGCGTAATCACGGCGGCGATGATGACGATGATCAGGATGGCGTAGCGGCTGTGGCGCAGCAGGAAGCGCGGGCTGACGATGCGCAGCAGGGTCAGGAAGAAGATAAGCACCGGCAGTTCGAACACCAGGCCCACGCCCAGGATCACGTTCACGAACAGGTCGAAATATTCGGTGACGGAAACGATGGGCTGGATGCGGATGTCGCGCCCGATGCCCAGCAGGAAAACCAGTCCGTAACGGAAGGCCACGAAATAAGCGAACAGGCCACCCAGGATGAACAGGCCGGCCGAGCAGATGATGAACGGACCGGCCCAGCGCCGCTCGCGCCGGTACAGGCCCGGCGCGATGAAAGCCCATGCCTGGTAGAGCACCCACGGGGAGGCCAGAAAGATGGCTGTGAGCATGGGCAGCTTGACCCAGACGATCGAAAAGACCTCCATGGGCTTGATCTGGGCCAGCCTTGGATCTGGGATGCCGATCTGCCGCAGGGCATCGGCCGCGGGCTCGCTGATGATGAGCCAGAGCTGGTTGGCAAAGATCAGGCTGAAAAGGAAAGCCACGCCAATGCCGGCGAGGGCCTTGATGATGCGCGCCCGCAACTCCTCGAGGTGTTCGAGGAAGGACATGCGGAGCATCTGCTCCTCTTCTTCCTCTTCCGGCGTCTTGGGGCGCGGGGGAGGGGCGGGGGGCTGGGCGC
>JAPWUP010000020.1 GCA_028275505.1 Bryobacteraceae bacterium | reverse complement strand
AGACCAGGGCGGCCGAGGAGATGGCGGCGCTGAGGCCGATGCGGGCGGCGAGGAAGCCGATGATCAGAGGCGCTGTGCCGCCGCCGAGCCAGCCGACCATGTTCATGAAGCCTGCGGCGGTGCCGCGCGCTTCGGGGCGGACGACGTCGTAGACGGATGCGAAAATATTGGCGTCGTAGCAGCCCTTGAACAGTCCCCAGCAGATGAGGCCGGCGATGAGAGCGGCGACGGAGTGGGTGCTGCCGCACAGGAAGACGAAGGGGGCGCCGAGCAGGAGCGCGCCGGCCTGCACCATCATGCGACCGCCGGCGTAGCGACGCCGCAGAGTATCGGCTAGCCATCCGCCGAGCGGCGAGCCGAGCATGCTGGCGAGCTGGACGAAGAGAGTGGCCATCAAGCCGGCCATGGCGAGGCTGAAGCCGAACTTGTCGTAGAGGAACTTGGGCATCCAGGAAAGCAGGACGGTGGCGACGAAGTTGGCGCAAATGAAAGCGCACATGAGGATGAGGACGGTGGGCGTGCCCCAGACGGTTTTCAGAAAACGGCCCAGGGGCATGCGGGTCGCGAGGCGCGCGTGAGGGCCGAGTTCGGCCAAATCGGCCTGGCCGCGGGCGGGTTCGACCAGAAAGCGGTTGAGGAAGACGCCGAGGAGGATGCCGAGTCCACCGAAGACGATGAAAGACCAGCGCCAGCCGTAGTACTGGCCGATGAGGCCGGCGAAGAAGCCGCCGCCGATGGTGCCGACGTAGACGGAGGTCTGGTGGAGGCCCATGGCGCGGGAGCGCGTGGCCCTGCCGTGATAGTCGCTGATCATGGACATGGAGGCGGGGTAGTAGATGGTTTCGCCCAGGCCCTCGGCGGCGCGGAAGAACAGCAGGTGGTAGAAGTTGCGCGAGAGGGCGGTGGCCATGCAGATGAGGCTCCAGACGTGCAGGCCGGTGAGGATGGCGGCCTTGCGGCGGACGCGGTCCACGATGAGGCCGGCGAAGGGCGCAGTAAGTCCGTAAGTCCAGGCGAAGGAGGAGCCGAGCAGGCCGAGCTGGACGCTGTCCAGATGCAGTTCTTTTTCGAGCAAGGGAAAGACGGAGAAAATGGCCTGGCGGTCGGCATAATTGAAGAAAGAAATCCACCAGAGCATGCCGACCACGTACCACTTATAGTAAGGGCTCTTACTCAGGTTCATCCGTAAATCGTCCTTCCGGGCAGGGAACTTATAAATTTGCCGAAGGGAGCGAGTAACTGGCGGGCGCCATCGGCCATGAAATTCAGGTCGGTGGTGGCCTGGAAAAAGAGGAAACCCTGGTCGAGGAAGCGACGGAGCTGATCGGCGTCGCGGGCGGGGCGGCCGGCGATTTTATTGTGGCGGCGTGCGGCGTCGAGGACGCGGGCGATGGCGTCCTCAAGGAGGGGATCGTCCTGGCGTCCGCGCAGGCCGAGGGAGAAGGAGAGGTCGCTGGTGCCGATGAAGAGGACGTCAATGCCTTCGACGGAGGCGATCTCGTCAATGTGTTCGACGGCGCGCTGTTCCTCGATGACGGCGATGACCATGACGTGCTCGTCGGCGGAGTCGTGGTAGCGCTGGGGTTCGGGCCAGGTGAGCATGGCGAGCGAGGGTCCGGAGCCGCGGCGGCCGCGGGGCGGGTAGCGGCAGGCGGCAGCGGCCTGGCGGGCGAGTTCGGGCGTGCTCGTGAAGGGGAAGATAACGCCGTGGACGCCCATGTCGAGGACGCGTTTGGCGGTCCAGAGTTCGTTGACGGGGACGCGGGCGAAGGGGACGGCGGGCAGGTTGCGGCAGGCCAGGACCATGGCGCGCAAGGTTTCAAGCGTGATGGGGGAGTGCTCCATTTCGATCCACAGGAAGTCGAAGCCGAGGGTGGCGGCGCGGGCGGCGATTTCGACTGAGGGCGTGGTGATGGTGATGCCGATAACGGGCCGGCCTTCGCGCAGCGAGCGACGGACGGGGTTTTCCCAGGCTTGTGGAGACTGAGGGGCTGACAACTGAGGGGCTGACATAAGTTGGCAGTTTAACGCAGGCCGAGGGCGCGCAGAGCGAGGCGGGTGAAGAAGCGGGTGAGGCGCGGACGTTTACCGCCGAGCGAGGGCGGGAGGAAGAGGGCCTTCAGGACGCGCACGCCGACGGGCAGGCGGGTGCATCCGTCGGAGTTCGAAAACCAGCGTTCGAAGGCCTGAAGGGGCTGGCGCCGCAACTGGTCGAGCATGGCGGTTTGGTGGACGCAGGAGATGGTGCAGAAGGGAGCGCAGGGTTTCGTGCGGTGATATTCGCGGCGGCAGTCTTCCAGCGAGTAGTTCTCGAGGGGGATGCCGGGCCGCCCGCGTTGCTGGGAGCAGTAGTGGACGAGGCCGCGCTCGCACACATAGAGGTATAGAGCGCCGGCGGGGCAATGCCAGTCGTTGGGACGTCCGGCGATGAGGTTTTGCTGGAACTGGCCGTAGGAGGCGAAGTCGGCGAAGGAGGCGCGACGGAGCGCGGTGAGCCGAGCATGGACGGCGCGCTCGCGGTCGGTGAGAGGACGCAGGCGGCCCCAGCCGTCGTGGGCGAGTCCGACAGTGACGTGGAAGCCCAGCGCACGGGCTTGTTCGGCGATGGTGAGAGCGTCCTCGGGTCGAGGCGAGCCAATGCCGAGCACGAGGTTAACGTTCACGGCGAAACGGGCTTGGCGCGAAAGCCAGCGGAGTTTGGGCTGGAGGGGGCGCCAGGATTTCATGGAGACGCCGTCCGGCGCGAGGTTGTCCACGCTGAGCTGGAGGTAGTCGAGACCTGCGTCGTTGAGAGCCTCGATGAGGCGTTGCGAGAGGAGGTAGCCATTGGTGATCAAGCTGGCAAGCAAGCCGCGGCCGCGTATGTGCGCGACGATTTCTGCGATGTGAGGGTGGAGCAACGGTTCGCCCCCGCTGAGAGTGATGGCGCGTACGCCGAGGGCGGCGAGGCGGTCCACGCGAGCCTGGAGGAGGGACAGGGGCACGGGCGGCGAGTGGTCGTCAAATTCGTTGCAGTAGGTGCAGGCGAGATTGCACCGACGGATGGGGATGAGGTGGGCGACGACGGGTGCGTACGGGCGGGTCATCGCGTGGGCAAAGAGGCGGGCTTCCCGCCAGCGGCGGCTCACAGCGGCCAAACGGCGGCGGAGAGCGAGCATGCCCCGGAGATGACTTTCATTGTAAGGGTGTGGTTCAGAGTCTGGCGATGGCGAGGGAAGCGGGGCGAGGGCCGACGGCGACGACGGTGAACAGGGGCGCGAGGCGGAGGCGGCGGCGGACCGTAGTGGGGATGCGGATGACGGCGAGGGCGCCGGCGCGTTCGTTGAGCGCGAGAGCGAACTGATTGTCGGGGGTGACGGCGAGGGCCTGGACGCCAGCGCCGACGGTGGCTGCAGCGACCACGTGGCGGGTCTCGATCTCGACGATGTTGACGTCGCCGGTTTCCGGGCTGGCAACAAAGAGGAATTCGGGTTGGGTCGAGACAGCCATGGCTGCGGGGGCGCGGCCCGCGAGGATAGTCTCGGCCACCTCAGTGCGGTAGGGGTAGACGATGACGACCACGTCAGAACCAGGGCCGGTGAGGAAGAGCTGGCCGCCGTCGGCTTTGAAGCAGAAGTTGCGCGGGAGGATGGCGAGCGGCAGGTGAACGACGACGGCGCCGGAGGGGGCTTCGAGGAACGTGAGGGCGGGCTGATCGGCGTTCCCGACCAGGAGCAGGCGCCCGTCGGAGCGAAAGCGAACGGTGGCCGCGCGGCGTCCGAAGTGCACGGGCGGAAGGCTGCGGCGGGCTTCCAGGTCTACGAAGCTGACCGCGCCCGTGGAAGCGAAGCTGACGGCGGCCCAAGGGGTGTAACGGGAGAGATCGAAGTCCAGGGGATCGGAGGAGGGCAGGCTGATCTGGACAAAGCGCTGGAAGCGATCGAGGCTGACGCCGACCAGTTGGGAGGGTTCGCGGCAGAGGATCCAGAGCGCGTCGCTGCCGGCAGTGAGGCGCATGGAGAGAGCGGAGCGAGCGATCTGGAGTTGCCTGGCAACGCGCAGGCGGGCGAGGTCGAGCTCACAGAGCAGCCCGGCTTCGGGCGCCAGAACCCAGGCGAGGGGTCGGGAGGGATGCGAGAGCAGGAGGCTTGGGGATGCGGGCAGAGGAATGTGGCGGGCCAGTGAGAAGCTGCGAAGGTCCACAGCGGCGACGGCGCGGGCTTCGGGCAAAGCGACGAGAGCGTAACCGGGGAAGGCGGAGGCTCGCCGCCGGCGGCAAGCCATGAGAGCAGGGATGAGCAGGCACTGGCGGCGGCTGAGCATGGAAAGCTCATTGTAGCCGGGAAGCGGTAGAGAGGGGTTGGGGTCTGCTAGGATGGGGCCGAGTGGCGGGATTGTCGAGACGTTTCTGGCTGACGTTGCTTGCGGCGGCAGTAAGTGCGCCGCAGGAGCCAGTGTATCGTGTGGACGTCAGGCTAGTCAGGATTCTGGCCACGGTGAGGAACGTGGCGGGCGAGCTGGTGGGGGCGCTGGAGAAGGACGATTTTGTGGTGCGGGATGAAGGGGTGGAGCAGCAGATTGCGGTGTTCGAGCGGCGGACGGAGCAGCCGCTTTCGGTCGCGTTGTTGCTGGACACAAGCCTTTCGACGGCGATCGAGCTGCGCTACGAAGTGGAGTCGGTGCGGAAGTTTTTGAAGGCATTCTTCAGCGAGGGGCATCCGGGGGATGCGATCGCCCTGTACACGTTCAACTACGAGGTGACGCGGCGGACGGGGTACACCAGAAGGGTAGAGAATATCGAGGCGGCGCTGAAGCGGCTGAAGCCTGAGGGAGGCACAAGCCTTTACGATGCGCTGTACCTGGCCTGTCAGGACCTGGAAAGCCGGGAAGGAAGGCGGGTGGTGGTGGTGGTTACCGACGGGGGCGACACGACCAGCGTGAAAGGTTACCACGAAGCCTTGCGCGCGGCGCACCTGGCGGATGCGGTGATTTATCCCATTCTGGTGATGCCGATCAAGAACGATCCGGGGCGCAACATACGCGGGGAGAACGCGCTGACGGGGCTGGCGCTGGGCACGGGAGGACGGGTGTTCGCGCCCAGTCTGGGGCCGGCGCTGGATCAGGCCTTCAGCGAGATTCTGCGTGAGCTGAGGACGCAGTATTTGCTGGGCTTTTATCCGCGGGGCGTGCCACGGAGCAAGGACGGGTTCCACCGGCTGGAGGTGCGGGTGCGGCGGCCGGATTTGCAGGTGTCGGCGCGAAGCGGCTATTATGAGGAGTCTGCGCCCGCAGGACGCGGCTGGCGTGAGGCGCCGTAAGCGCAGCGGGCGGGGACGCCGAGGTGAGGCGTGAGCGCGGAGAAAAAGAAGAAGAAAAAGAAAAAATCGGCCAAGGCGCGCGCTCCCGAGCAGACGTTCGAGGAAGTCCGTTATTTGCGGCATTTGATTGATAATGAGATCCCGGTGCGGGTGCGCCTGCGCGATAACGAGGAAGTAACCGGGACGATCGAATATTACGATGCCTCGTTCATCCGTCTGACGCGCCAGGGGGCGCCCAATCTTTTCATTTTCAAGCACGACATCAAGTATCTCTACGAAGAAAGTTAGTCCGCAGGGAATGGGATCCTATCTGGAGACGGCCCGCGAAATCGCGCAGGAGGCAGGCGCGCTGTTGCTGGGTTACTTCGACCGGGGGGTGGGATACAAGCTGAAGGGGGAGTTCGATCTTGTGACGGAGGCCGATCACGCCTCGGAAGCGCTGATCGTGGAGCGCCTGCGGTCGCATTTTCCGGGCCACGGAATCGTGGCGGAAGAAAGCGGCGGGGCGGATTCAGGATCGCGCTACTGCTGGTACATAGATCCGCTGGACGGTACGACGAACTTTGCGCACGGCTTTCCGGCGTTTTGCGTGAGCATCGCCCTGGCCGAGGACGGGAACGTGGTGTGCGGGGTGATTTACGATCCACTGCACCAGGAGTTGTTCGAGGCGGAACGGGGCTCGGGGGCGTGGCTGAACGGGCGGCGGATCCGCGTGTCGGAGAGGGAGCGGCTGGCGGACAGCCTGCTGGCGACGGGCTTTCCGAGCCGCAAGCGGCACCTGAACGTGAACGTGCATTTTTACTATCAGGTGGCGATGGTGTCGCACGGAGTCCGGCGGGCGGGTTCGGCGGCGCTCGATCTGGCTTATGTGGCGTGTGGGCGGCTGGACGGTTACTGGGAGTTCGGCCTGAACCCGTGGGATATGGCGGCGGGGATCCTGCTGGTGGAGGAAGCCGGGGGCAAGGTGACGGACATGCGCGGGGGGCCGGCGACGCTGAAGTCGCCGCACGTCATGGCGGACAACGGGCGGGTGCACGAGGAATTACTGGAGCTTTTCGGGGAAATTTTTGCCGGTCGGTTTCGCACGCCGTTGCCGACGATTGGGGGCCAGTAAGTTTCAGACCTGGCCGGCCAGCAACGCCTCTCGCATTTTGATCCGTTCGCGCAAGTTTTTCCAGTGGAGCCAGGCGAGGCTGATGACGCGGATGACCTCGTCGGGGTCGAAGGGTTTCATGAGCACGTCGTAGCCGCCGAGGTTGAGGACCTCAGCCCAGAGGAAGTCGTCGGCGGCGCGGGAAGTAACGATGACGAGGGAGTCGGGGGCGGAGGCGCCCGCCGTTCGCAGCAGGTCCCGCCAGGTGCCGTCGGCCAGTTCGGAATCGCAGAGGATGACGGGGATGGGGTGTCGGCGGAGGAAGTCGGCGGCCTCGGCGCAGCCGCGAGCGGTGTAGATCACCCAGTTGGAATGGGCGAACAGGTGACGGAGGAAGCGGAGATCCTCTTCGGCGGAGCTGACGGCGAGGACGCGGACGGTGCGATCGGGCAGGGGATGAGAGCAGGCGGCAGGGGCCGCGGAGCCGGATGCAGAATCAGGAGCGACGCTCATAAATAGACCTCGGGAGCAAGCTGATGGAGCACTTCAAAGATTTGGTGGGCGTTGGGCACCTTTTTTCTGCTGTTGTTTTGAGGTCGAGACGGCGCTGGAGTACCAGGTGAGGGGACACCTTCGCCGCCATGCGCCTCAGCCCGATGGTAACGGGAAAAGTGGGGGCGGGGAATCGGGGAAAAGCCGCAGGCGGGCGGCCTGAGTTACTTAGATCGAGGGCGAGAACTTACCCGGGGACGACCGGTGGAAGGGGAGACGCAGGCAGCTGGGTGGGGAAAACGTTCACTGCGGCCGGAATTCCGCCACCGCTTCATAAAGGGCGAGGATGTTTTCCGTGGGCGTATTCGCTTGAAGGTTGTGGCAAGGGGCAACGATATAACCGCGGCCCCGGGAGAAGATCGCCAGGTTTTCCCGGACCTCGCGTTTGACGTCCTCCGGGGTTCCGAAGGGCAGGGTGATCTGGTTGTCCAACGCTCCGTGAAAGATGACGCGGTGTCCGAACTCGGCGGCGAGCTCGCGCCGGTCCATGCCGCGCAGGCGGCAGTAAGGGTAGAAAGGCTCGTAGCTGGCGCCCACGATGGGATATCCGGTCCACTGGAGACATTGGCCGCGCAGCTCGGAGGCGTCCCATTCCGAAGGCTCGGGCCACGGGTAGGTTTCGATGTCGCGGACGGAGGCGGCGCGGGCCAGCGGCGGGTCCACCGCTTCCTCGTAAGTGCCGAGGCCGTCGAGATAGGGAACCTTGCGGGTGGGTACTCCCCAGACGCTGAACAGGGAAGGTATGTGCCAGGTATCTTCGCGGGCGCGGGGATGGCGGGGAGCGAGAAAGATGCACTTATCCACGCCGAGTTTCATCCAGAGGGCTTTTTCGTCCGGGCAGTGTAACTCGGCGAGCAGGAGGCGAGTAACTTCGGGGGTGGCCCAGTAATCGCAGACGGGGCCGGGGCAGGGTACGCCGTGGAGCAGGGCGAGCCATTTCTGGCGCGGCGTCATGGCGCCAGTGTAACGCAGTTGTGGAGGAGGGAAGGCGGCAGGAGCGGGCGCCCGGGCAGCGGCTAAACTGGTGGTGATGAAGAGCACTGGGCGGCGGCGCACGACGGTGGTGGACGTGGGGGGAGTGAAGATCGGCTATCCGCATCCCATTGTCGTGCAATCCATGACGAACACGGACACGGCAGACGTGGAGGCGACGGTCCGGCAGGCGGCGGAGCTGGCAGCGGCGGGATCGGAGCTGGTGCGGGTGACGGTGAACAACGAGGAGGCGGCGGCGGCTGTGCCGCGGATCGCGGAAGAGCTGGAGAAACGCGGGGTGCGCGTGCCGCTGGTGGGAGATTTCCATTACAACGGGCACATTCTGCTGAAGCGCTATCCGGAGTGTGCGCGGGCGCTGGCCAAGTACCGGATCAATCCTGGCAACGTGAATATCGGTCGTCGCTCGGACGAGAATTTCCGGGCGATCATTGAGACGGCGCTGGAGTACGGCAAGCCGGTACGGATCGGGGTGAACTGGGGATCGCTGGATCAGGGGTTGCTGGCGCGGTTGATGGACGAGAATGCGCGGCGGGCGGAGCCGCGGGATGCGCGCAGCGTGATGCGGGAGGCGATGGTGGCCAGCGCGCTGGAATCGGCGGCGGCGGCGGAAAGTTACGGGCTGCCGCACGACCGCATCATTCTGAGCGCGAAGGTGAGCGCGCCGGTGGATCTGATTGCGATTTATCGCGAGCTGGCGGCGCGGTGCGATTACCCGCTGCATCTGGGACTGACGGAGGCGGGGCTGGGGACGAAGGGGATCGTGGCCAGCACGGCGGCGCTGGCGGTGCTTTTGGAAGAAGGGATCGGGGATACGATCCGGGTGTCGCTGACGCCGGCGCCGGGCGGGGACCGTGCCGAGGAGGTGCGCGTCTGCCAGCAGATCCTCCAGGCGCTGGAGTTGCGAAGCTTTCTGCCGCAGGTGGCGGCATGCCCGGGCTGCGGTCGCACGACGAGCACGCGTTTTCAGCAGATGGCGGCGGAAGTGGAGGAGTATCTGGCGCGCAGGATGCGGGAGTGGCGCAGCAAGTATCCGGGCATTGAGAACCTGAAAGTGGCGGTGATGGGCTGCGTGGTGAATGGTCCCGGGGAGTCGCGGCACGCCGACATCGGAATCTCGCTGCCGGGGAACATGGAGGAACCGCGGGCGCCGGTGTTCGTGGACGGCAAGCGCGTGGCGACGCTGGAAGGCGAGGAGATGACGGAGCGATTCCTGCGCATGCTGGAGGAGTACGTGGCGGCGCGTTTCGGGGGTCCGTGAAGGCTGCCTGCTATAATCGGAATTGTCGCTGGGGTTGAATCATGGCAATCACAGAAACTCAGAGAGGGGCTGGTTTTGCAATGGAAGCCGGGGAGTCGGCTAACGGCGCGCCGGTGCGCATCTATCAGCGCGTGCTCGACTGGTTGACCAGCGAGCGGTTCCAGTTACTGAACATCACGGATCGCATCCAGGAGGTGGTGCGGCGGAGCGGGATTCGCGAGGGGCTGGTGCACATCCAGTCGCTGCACACGACGACGGCGCTGCTGGTGAACGAATGGCAGGAGGCGCTGCTGGCGGACATCCGGCGGCTTCTGGAGGAGCTGGTGGGGCGCGACCGGGACTGGCGGCACAACGATCCGCGCTACTCCGATTGCGAGCGGGGCAACGCCGACGCGCACCTCAAGGGAATGCTGCTGGGGCAGGCGCTGTGCCTGCAAGTGCGGAATGCGGCGGTATTGCTGGGCGCCTGGCAGAGCATCATTCTGGCGGAGCTGGACGGTCCGCGGACGCGGCAGGTGGCGGTGCAGGTTCTCGGGGTGTGAAGAGAGACGGGGGGCAGGCGTTGGCGCGTCGCTTTCGTCTGGAAGAAGCCGAAAGCCTGCTGGCGGAGCTGGAAGTGCTGTTGCGCGAGGCGGTGGACGCCAAGCGCCGTTTCGAGCGAGCCGACTCCGATCTGCACGAGGCGTCTTCGCGGATCGCGATGCTGGGCGGCGCCCAAGTGAACCGGCGGCAGTTGCTGGCGCAGCAGGGCCGGCGTGACGCTCTGGCTTCGCGGTTGCGTGAGCTGGTAGAGGCGATCGAGCGCTACGGCTGCCTGGTAAAAGACCTGGATGTCGGACTGATTGATTTTCCCACCTGGTATCAGGGGCGCGAAGTTCTGATGTGCTGGAGGCTGGGCGAGCCCGGGATCGAATTCTGGCACGAGGTAGACGAGGGGTATCGGGGGCGGAAGCCGATTGACGAAGAATTTCGCGCCAGTCATCGAGGAGAGCCGCTGAACTGAGCTTTCAGGGCGCGCCGGCTGTAGAATGGTTGACGTGGCCGGCGAGGAAAAGGTGAAAGAGCAGATCCGCAGCCGCTACGGTGAGGCGGCGCTTCGCGTGCTGGGCGGAGGGGTTGCATCCTGCTGCGGCGGTTTTGCGGTGGATCCGGTTTGCGGCAGATTCTACAGCGAGAATTTCTGGCGGCGGCCGGACTGGATGCGGACGCTATCGCCGCGCAGGCGAAGGGGGCTTTGCTGAGCGCGTTCCTTGGCGCCCGCAAGCCTCATTGACGCGGGTGGAACGTCCTCGCGGGGGCGAAATTCCAGCCTGTCAGGTTTCGGCCCATTCGGGGGGTCGCGGAGGCAAGGCGGGCATTGAATTGCGGCGGGGCGGTGGCTCGCCTATACTTGATAGAAACCCGAGGTGAAGCGCGCGCACCGGGTGCAGGTCAGCGCGGAGCGTGGCCGCCCGTGGGTGAAAGCCAAGGATCTCGCGGCGGCCGGTTCAGCGCAGGAGCCGCCGGGCGCGAGCGCAACACGACCAAGGAGTAAACAGAAGCAGTGAGCATCAGCCAACTAGCCCGATCCATATCCGAATCGGTAACCCTGAAGTTGAACGAGACGGCAGCCCTGCTCCGCGAGAAGGGCGAGCCGGTGATCCATTTGGGGGGCGGCGAGCCGAAGAGTCGCGCCCCGATTGACGCCATCGTAAGCTGCACGGCGGTGCTGAACACAGGCGAGATCCGTTACACGCCGCCGGACGGCATTCCTGCCTTGAAGAAGGCCATCATCCGGTACACGGAGGAACATTACCGGAAGCTGGTATCGCCGGACAATGTGATCGCATCGAACGGCGCCAAGCAGGCGATCATGGTGGCGCTGTACGCGATTCTGGAGCCGAAAGACGAAGTGGTGTTCCCGGCGCCCTACTGGGTGAGTTATCCGGAGATGGTCAAGCTGGCGGGCGGGGTGCCGGTTCCGGTGACGCCGGAGGACGGCTCGTTCCATCCCAGGATCGAAGAAATCGCGGAAGCGGTCGGCCCGTATACCAAGGCAATTATCATTAACAGCCCGAACAATCCGTCGGGGGTGATGTACTCGCGCGATTTCATTGCCGAGGTAGTTCAGTTTTGCGAGAAGAAGAATATCTGGCTGATCATGGACGACACTTACAACCGGCTGGTCTTTGACGGCAAGACGCCGGTGAACTGTTACGAGTTCGTGACGCAGCCGCTGGACAGCTCGAAGCTGATCCTGATCAACTGCGTATCGAAGATGTATGCGATGACGGGATTCCGGATCGGCTGGGCGGTGGGCAACCGGGAAGTGATCCGGGCGATGATCAACATCCAATCGCAGCAGACCTCGGGGCCGTCGGCGCCGGCGCAATGGGCGGCGGTCGGGGCGCTGAACGGCGTGCAGTCGAGCATCGAGAGCCTGCGCATGACGCTGGAGAACAACCGCAACGTGATGATCGAGCGGTTGCGGGCGATTGACGGGGTGAAGGTGGTGAAGCCGGACGGCACGTTTTACTGTTTCCCGGATTTCAGCGCTTACATGCGAGACTCCAACAAGCTGGCCAACCTGCTGCTGGAGAAGGTGCGGGTGGTGACGGTGCCGGGCAAGGAATTCGGCATGGAAGGGCACCTGCGATTGAGCTTCTGCGGCACGGTGAAGGAGATCACGGAAGGGATCGAGCGGATCCAGTGGGCGCTGGACCCGAAGGCGCCGAACGAGCTGTACCTGGGTACGCGCAAGCTGGTGAGGGACTGGCTATGAGGCTTTATCTGGATTTGTACTCACCTGCCGCGCCGCAGGCGGCGGAAAACGCGAGCCAGTACGGGTTGGAGAATCACGGCCTGACCCACCTGCGCCGGGTTTACTGGAACCTGCCCACGGCGGCCCTTTACGAGGAGGCGATCTTCCGCTCCGAGGGAATCATCGCGCACATGGGACCGCTGGTGGTCTCCACGGGCAAGCACACGGCGCGCGCGGCGGCGGACAAGTTCATCGTGCGCGAGCAGACTACGGAAGACCGGATCTGGTGGGGCGAGTACAATCGTCCCTTCAACCCGGAGGCATTCAGCGCGCTGATGGCGCGGCTGGCGGGCTATCTTCAGGGGCGGGACGTGTTCGTGCAGGACTGCTACGTGGGCAACGATCCCGACTACCGGATGCCGATCCGGATCATCAGCCAGTACGCCTGGCACAGCCTGTTCGCGCGCATCATGTTCATGCGGCTGCGCACGCAGGAACAGATGAAGAAGCACGTGCCCGAGTTCACGGTGATCGCCGCGCCGGGCTTCAAGGCCTCGCCCATCATAGACACGACGCGATCGGAGACATTCATCGTGATCAACTTCGCGCAGCGGCTGGCGATCATCGGGGGCACGGCGTACGGCGGTGAGATCAAGAAGACGATTTTCACGGTGTTGAATTTTCTGCTGCCGCTGGAAGGCGTCCTGCCCATGCACTGTTCGGCGAACGTGGGCGACGAAGGCGACGTGGCGATCTTTTTCGGGCTCTCGGGCACGGGGAAGACGACGCTGTCGGCGGATCCGAAGCGGCATCTGATCGGCGACGACGAGCACGGCTGGACCGAGAACGGGATTTTCAATTTCGAGGACGGTTGCTACGCGAAAGTGATCCGGCTGTCGCCGGAGGCCGAGCCGCAGATTTACGCCACGACGCGGCGCTTCGGGACGATTCTGGAGAACGTGGTCTACGATCCGGTGACGCGGCGGCTGGATCTCAACGACGACCGCATCACGGAAAACACGCGGGGCGCCTATCCGCTGGAGTACATCGAGAACTACTGGCCTCCCAAGATGGCGGGTCACCCGCGCAACGTGATCTTTTTGACCTGCGATGCGACGGGGGTGATGCCGCCGATCGCGCGACTAACGCCGGATCAGGCCATTTACCACTTCATTTCGGGCTACACGAGCAAGATCGCGGGCACCGAGATCGGGTTGGGAATCGAGCCCGAGCTGACGTTTTCGGCCTGTTTCGGGGGACCTTTCATGGTGCATCACCCGTACGTGTACGCGGAGATGCTCAAGGCCAAGATCATCAAGCACGGCGCGCGGGTGTGGCTGGTGAACACGGGTTGGACGGGCGGGCCGTTCGGCGTGGGCAAGCGCATTTCGATCCAGCACACGCGGACTTTGTTGAACGACGCCTTGAACGGGAAACTGGACCAGGTGGAGTATTACGAGGATCCGGTGTTTGGCTTCGAGGTGCCCAAGGCTTGCCCGGGGGTGCCGAGCGATTTGCTGAACCCGGTCAACACGTGGGGCAATCGCGAGGAATATTACCGCAAGTACGACGCTCTGGCGGCGCGTTTCATCGAAAACTTCAAGCTGATGATGGACGGCTGTCCGCCGCACATCGTGCAATTCGGTCCCCGGCGAATTGACCCCGTGGCGCTGGCGCGCCGGGGCGTTTGAGCGGCGGTCAGAGACGCACGCTGCGTTCGACCGAGATGGTGCGCGGGCGAGGCAACTGCTCGCGACCCCGCTCGCGCGGGGGTTCGAACTTTACCGTTAGCGTGATTTCCTGGCGGTTGCGGACGACGGTGAGCTGCGCGGAGCCTTTGTCGCGCACTCTCCGCAAGCGGCTGGCGATCTGCGTGGGGGTACGGACCGCTTCGCCATCCACTTTCGTGATCACGTCGCCCGCTTTCAGGCCGGCTTTTTCGGCCGGCGTGCCCGGCAGGACCCTGCGCACCAGCACGCCATCCTTGACGCCGAAGAACTCGGCCAATTGATCGCTGAGGGACTCGGCCTCGATGCCGAGCAGGGTGTTGCGCCAGGACATGAAGGCGCGCGGGGTGTCCACGTCAATCTCGAGGTTGCGCAGGTGTTCACGGAGCCGCTCCATGTTGGCCCGGAACTCGGGGCCGAGGGGCCAGTCGTCGGCGCGGCGACGTCCGAGGGTGGCGGTGACGGTTTGGGTGGCGCCGTCGCGGCTGATCAACAGCGTAACGCGGCGGCCGGGCGGGGTCTCGCGCACCATGCGGATGAACTGCTGGGTGCCTTCGACGCGCTGGCCGTTGTATTCGAGCACCACGTCGCCGGGCTTGAGGCCGGCCTTTTCGGCGGGGCTGTCCGGCTCGACGCGGGTGATCTCGACGCCGCGTTCTTCGGAAAGCTTGAGGGCTTTGGCACGTTCGGCGTTAATCTCAGCCACACCGACGCCGAGATAGCTCCGATAAGGGATGGGAGGCTCGGGCGGTTCGGGTGGCAGCGGAGGCGGAGCGGGCTGCGCAATGACGATCAGTTGCTCGACTTCTTTCTCTTCGCCCGGAGCGGGTTGAGCGAGGACAAGGGCGCAGGCAACGAGAGTCGCCAGTAGCAATCGCGCGGTTCTCATGAGCGAATCCTCCTGGCCGGGCGGCTCAGCGAGCCGGGGAGCTGCCCGGCGCACTGCTTTGGGCTCGTTTCAGGTAAATGGCGCCACCGGGGGCCGACAGCCGCAGGCTGGGGCCGCCGTGGTTCAGATCGCCACGGGCTTCGACGCCGGCGGCGAGCCGCCGGATGGCAATGCCCGGGAACTCAGAGATCACCGCGGCGTGTCCGGTCCCGGCGATGGCTTCGAGGCTCACCGATATATTGGACGGAAGAAAGACGGTGATGTCACCTGCGGCGGTCTCGAGCCGGGAGTCGCGCAGATCGGCAGCAGGGCTGAAGAGGGCCACGAGGTCGCCGAAGCTGGTGGCGGCGCGGACGGGGCCGGTGACGTTCTCCAATTGAATTTTCCCGGAGCCGGACTGGACTTGGACGCGGCCGGCGTTGCGAATCCGGATGTTCCCGGCGGCGGTGTGGGCGACGGCCGGGCCGGCGACTTCAAGGATCTCGATGAGGCCGCCCGCGGTGGAGGCCGACACCGCGCCGGCGCCCTGGATGCGGATGTTGCCGCCGCCGGTGGTGGCGCGGAGGGCGCCGCGGATCTTGCGAGCGACGATGTCGCCGCCGCCGGTAACCAACTCCGCGGAGGCTTCGATCTCTTCAGCGGCGATACTGCCTCCTCCCGAGACGCAGTGGACCGGTCCGCGGATCCGCGCCAGGCGGACGCTTCCGCCGCCCACGCGCAGCGCGACGGGTCCGATGACATCCTCGATGGAGACCGGGCCGCCGGCGCTCTCTAGATCGAGGCGTGCCTGGAGGCCGGAGGCCTGGATGGCGCCGGACTGAGAAGCCAGGCGGACTTCGCGGAAGGATCGGGGAACGTTCAACCAAAGGGAAAGCCGGGCATCCACGTCGCGCGGAGTGCGGACCGAGAGTTCGAGCCACTCGCCGCGACGGCTGGTCTGGACGGAGATCTGGTCCAGAGCGTGGCGCGGATCGGTATGCCGGGAGGCGCGGATGCGCTTAAGGAGACGGTAGTCGAGTTGGGGGCGCGGATCGCCGCGAAGGGTGAGATCGCCGGCTGAGGAGACTCGCAAGCGCACCGCGCCGGGGGCGGGGACGGAGCGGGTGACGGTCTGGCTCCAGTAGCCGTGCTCGAGGCGCGGGGCTTCGGTCTGCTGGGCCGCGAGGAGCGATGCAGAGAGCGCGGTGCAGGCGATCCGGAGCAGGCGCATCAGAACGTCCCCACGGAGGCGTTGAGTTCCTGCAAGGCCTGGCGGCAGCGCAGGCGGACGTAGTCGTTGCTTTCGCGCTGGACGATTTCCTGGAGCAGGCCAACGAGATCTTCGCGGCGCTGCTGCTCGATCAGCAGGTCAATGGCCTGGATGCGGACACCGGGGTTTTCGTCCGAGCGCAGGATTTGCGCGAGAGTCTCACGGACTTCGGGGTGGGCGGCAAAGGGCTTGAGGGCTTCCAGCGCTTTGAGGCGGACGCCGGGGTTGGGGTCGCGCTGGACGGCATCGAGGAGGGCGCGGCGGACGGGTTCGTGCTGGGCGCGAGCGCGGAGCAGGTCGAGCGAGTCGAGGCGCAGGCCGGGGTCGGCGGCTTCCCGGGCGGCGGCGAGCAGCCAGCGCTGGATGGGTTCCTCGTCGAGTCTGCCGCGCAGAGTGCGTTGATGCCGTTCTTCGATGCCGATGCGTACGAGGCCGCCGGGTTCCTGCTCGATGAAACGGATCCGTGCAGAGAGGGTGTCCGGCGAGGGCTGCGGGATGGGCGGCGCCGGGCGGGATGCGGTCCAGCGTCCGCCGAAGAAGCCGAGGACGAGGAGGGCAGCGGCCGCGGCGATGCGGAGACCCCAGGCGGGCCGGAGCACCGTCACCCACCAGGAGCGCTGCGGCGGCGCGGCGGCTTGCAGCCGCTCATGCAAGTGGCGACGGCAATCGAAGAGGACCGTATCGGGAAGATCGGGCTGGCTGTGCTGGATCAGGTCATGGAGAGCGCGTACCTGCTCGAGCTGGCGGCGGCAGGCATCACAGTTCGCCAGATGCTCTTCGAGGACCTGCTCCTGTTCCCAGGGCAATTCACCGTAAAGGTAAAGATCGAGGAGACGGGATGCGGCTTCACAGTTCATGTTGTCCTCCTGCGCTTCCCGGGGATCGTTGCTGGACGAGATCGGCGAGCGCGGCGCGCAGTTTCTGGGTGGCGCGAAAGAGGCAGGTTTTGGCGGCCTCTTCGCTGGCGCCGACGATCTGGCCGATTTGTTTGAGTCGCATGCCGTGGAAGTGGCGGAGTTCGAAGACCAGGCGTTCGCGTGGGGTCAGCTGGTCGAGAGCATGCCGGATGCGGTCGGCGATCATGCGGTTGAGAAGGAGCCGCTGGGGATCGGCTTCGGGGCGGGCCTCAACGGCGAGGTCCAGGGGCTGGCGGGCGCCGTCGTCCGAGGGAGCGCCGAGGGTAGCCTCGCGGCGGGTTTTGCGTTTGCGCAGATAGTCGAGGCAGACGTTGGAGGCGATGCGGTAAAGCCAGGTCTGGAAGTCGGAGTCGGCGCGAAACGAGTGGAGGTTGCGGTAGGCGCGCAAGAACGTTTCCTGGTAGACCTCCTGAGCCTCTTCGACGGAGCGGAGCATGTTCCAGGCCAGGCGAAGGACACCACGGTCGCAGGCGCGCACCAGCCGCTCGAAGGCGTCAGGGTCGCCGCGCTGCGCCGCGCGGACCCAGTCCGCCAGGGGACGGCTGACGCCGGAAGCCTCCGTGGCCGAACCGGGCTCGGGTTCAGGCGTCACCCACTATGTATGGACGAAGCGCGAGCGCGCAGGTGACGCGCGCGATGGGCGGAGGCGGCGGGGTGCTACAATCGCTGAATTCGATGCCTGATTTCATCGTGGTAGGAGCTGGCATCGCGGGCCTGCGCGCCGCGATCGAGCTCGCCGCTGCCGGCCAGGTTCTGGTCATCGCGAAGGAAAGCCTGCGGGAGTCCTCCTCGGAATATGCGCAGGGAGGGATCGCCGCGGCCCTGGGCGAGGACGATTCTGTGGAATTGCACGCTCAGGACACGATGGCGGCGGGCGACGGACTTTGCAATCCAGAGGCGGTGCGAGTGCTGGTGCGGTCGGCGCCGGCGGCGATCTCGGAGCTGATCGAGTGGGGGGCGCAGTTCGACCGGGAGGACTCGCGGCTGGCGCTGGGCCGGGAGGGCGCGCACAGCCGGCGGCGGATCCTGCATGCGCAGGGGGACTCAACCGGGAGGGAGATCGCACGGACGCTTTATCGGAAGGCTTCCTCGCTGCCGTCGGTGCATTTTCAGAGCTACGCTGCGGTGACGGACCTGCTGCTGGCGGACGGCGAAGTCACGGGCGTGATGGTATGCGATCCGGCGAGTCGTCGCTCGATTCCGATCTATGGGCGGGCGGTGCTGCTGGCGACGGGCGGGCTGGGGCAGGTCTACCGGGTGACGACAAATCCGGAGGTGGCGACGGGCGATGGCGTGGCGGCGGCCTGGCGAGCGGGCGCCGAGTTGGGCGATCTCGAGTTCGTGCAGTTCCATCCTACGGCGCTGCATCTGGAGGGCGCGCCGGCGTTTCTGCTTTCGGAAGCGCTGCGCGGGGAAGGAGCGTACCTGATCAACGCCGAGGGCGAGCGTTTCATGCCGCGGTACCATCCGCTGGCGGATCTGGCGCCGCGCGATGTGGTTTCGCGGGCGATTGTTTCCGAGATGGCGCGGACGGGAAGCGAGCATGTCTGGCTGGACATGAGGCCGCTGGGCGAGGAGCTGCTCAGGCGACGTTTTCCGCGGATTTATCAAACCTGCCTGCGCTACGGCGTGGATCCGGCACGGGAGCCGGTTCCGGTGCATCCCGCGGCGCATTACGCGATGGGCGGGGTGTGGACGGATCTGGACGGGCGCACGTCGCTGCCCGGTTTGTTCGCGGCGGGAGAGGTGGCGGCCACGGGAGTACACGGGGCGAATCGTCTGGCTTCGAATTCGCTGCTGGAAGCGCTGGTTTTTGGGGCGCGCGCGGGGCGGGCGATGCGCGAGCTTCCCTCGAGCGGGACCTCGCGACGAGGGCGGCCGCCGGAGGACGGGTTTCCCGCGATTGAAGCGGAAGAGCTGCGCAGGCTGGCGTGGGAGAACTGCGGGATCGTGCGCACGGGCGAGCAACTGGCTGGGACCTGTGAGATTCTGGAGAGAGTGCCCCTGCTGCGGGGCGTGGAACCGCGCAGAGAGCTGTTCGAGATTCGCAACATGCATACGGTGGTGTGGCTGATTGCGCGCTGTGCGCTGGCGCGGCGGGAAAGCCGCGGAGCGCACTACCGGGCCGACTTTCCTCACAAAGATCCGCGTTTCCAGAAACATTCGCGGGTGAGCAAGCGACATGACGTGGAGTTCGCCTGAGGACAGGCGGGTGGCGAGAGCGGGCCTGCCGCTTGCCATGGCCTGCCTGTTGGTGTGGATTGCGATCCCGATTCATCCCGTCAGCCCGTGGACGGCGCTGTGGGCGACGCCGGCGATTCTGATCGCCGCCATGCTGATTGCGTGGGCGGCGGAATCGGCGCAGTTCTTCGTGGCGCAAGGCTTTGCGCTGGCCATTCTGGCTTGGTTGCAGACGCTGCCCGAGTTTGCGGTGGAATTCGTGCTGGCCTGGAAGCAGCAGGTGGAGCTGCTGATGGCGAATCTGACGGGGGCGCTGCGGCTGCTGACGGGCCTGGCGTGGCCGGGGATTTACTTCATTGCGGCGACGGGTTACCGGCGGCGCCATGGGCGTCCGCTGCGGCGGATCCGGCTCGAGGACGAGCACTGCGTGGAAGTGGTGGGGCTGCTCGTGCCGCTGATTTACATGTTCTGGGTGTGGGCCAAGGGTTCGCTGAACCTGGTGGATGCGGCGGTGCTGATCGGCATTTACGTGGCGTATCTGTGGGTGCTGCGCAAGATGCCCCCGCAGGAAGCTGAGAAGGCGGAGGAGCTGGACCGCATTCCACGGGCGATCGTGATGGCGCGGCGTCCGGTGCGCAACGCGCTGATCGTGGGTTTCTTTGCGGGCGGGGGCCTGTTGATTTACTTCAGCGCGGAGCCGTTCCTGGCCAGCCTGCTGGCGATTGCGACGCTGGTTGGGGTGCCGTATTTCGTGTTCGTGCAGTGGGTGGCGCCGTTCATCTCGGAGTTTCCGGAGAAGGTTTCGGCTTTCTATTGGGCGCACACCGTGGACCGCGCGTCCATGGGGCTGATGAACATGGTCTCCAGCAACATCAACCAGTGGACGTTGCTGGCGGCGATGCTGCCCATCGTGTACTCGGTCAGTCGAGGGACGCCCTCGACGATTCCGTTCGATGAGCGGCAGAGTCTGGAATTGTTGATGACGCTGGGCCAGTCCCTGGTAGGGATGTTTTTCCTGATCAACATGGAGCTGGCGTGGTGGGAGGCGGGGGCGCTGTTCGCGTTGTGGTTCACGCAGTTTTTGTTCTCGCCGTTTCCGCCTGCGGAGTCGGGCATTGGATATATTGCCGGACACATTCACTGGTGGGTGACGCTGGCCTATCTGGGCTGGTCGGCCCTGGCGTTCATCCGGATGTTGATGGGCAAGCGCAAGCCGCACGCTTTCCGGTTGTTCGTGCGCATGTGGCAGGCGCACGTGAGGAAGAAGCCGGTGGCGGCCTATGAGAGGGACTGAAGGCCACGGCCAGGCGGTTCGGGGAACGAAGGAATGAACGGAGCGGGCGGCAGGGAGCCGAAGATGGCGTGGGGCGCGGTGATGGGTTTGCACCGGGGCGTGCTGGGAGGGCTGGCGATGGTGGGGTGGTTTCTGCTGGCGTCGAGCCTGCTGCGCCAGCCGACGTGGACCGTGCCCAATCTGCTGGCCACGCTGGTGAACCAGGAGGTAGTGCTGCGGCGTGGGTTTGGTTGGGGTTCTGTGGTGGGAGTGGCGCTGGCGATCTGCGGAGCGGGAGTGGTGGGTGCGGCGTTTGGAGTGGTCACGGCGCCACTGCGCAGTCGCCGGCGTTTGTTGTTGCTTGGGCTGGTGACGGGCGTACTCACTTACTGGGCGACGAACGCGCTGGTTTTCCGGAGGCTGGGCGCGCTGGCGTGGGTGTATGTCTCGCCGCGCACTTTGCTGGTGGCGCACTTGTTGATGGGGGCGGTGCTGGGCTGGCGCGGGCGGGAAGCCAGCGAGTCAGTTCCGAGCCGTGTAGAGGTATCGCCGGATCGGGATGAGGCTGATCGGTTCGGCTAGAATGAGAATTCGGATTGCGCCCGGCCCCGGAGGGTTGACGGAAACCGGACGCCCGCACGGGGCGTCGAACGTAGAGCGCAGGGCGAAAGGCCCGCCGGGGGAGCGGAGCAAGCCGGGTGCGGAGCCGGGCCGCAGCTGCGAGCCCGGCAGCAACCCAATGAGGCAGAGAAATTGGCTGGGATGAGGGTGAGCAGATCTGCCCGCCCGGGCTGGGTGGTCGGGCTGGTGGCTGCCTTGATCTGGGCGGCGCCGGCGGTGGGACAAGCGCCAGCCCGCGAGCAGAAGCCGAGTCCCTTCGAGCCGATCCCGCAAGCGCCTGAGGCGGAGAAGCCCGCCCCGCAACAGCCTGCGCAGCAACCGGGACGCCCCACGCCGTTCGAGCCAGTGCCGCAAGCGCCCGAACAACCCAAGGCGGAAGCGCCCAAGCCCGCGGCGCCGGTTTCACCTGCCAAGGCGGAGGAGGTCCCGCCGGCAAAGCCTCCCCAAGACGTCATCGAAGCGATCGAGTTTCGAGGGGCGCGTCGCGTACCTGTGGACACCCTGCGCAGCATGATCTTTTCGCGCAAGGGCGACCGCTACGACGAGGAAACGTTGCGGCGGGACTTCATGCAATTGTGGAACATGGGCCGGTTCGACGACATCCGGCTGGAGGTGGAACCGGGCAAGACGGGCTGGATCGTACGCTTCGTGGTGGTCGAGCGGCAGGTGATCCGGAGCATCAAGTACGAAGGCGTGAAATCGCTGACCACGTCGGAGATTCTGGACCGGTTCAAGGAGAGGCGGGTGGGGCTGAGCGTGGAGTCGCAGTACGATCCGAACAAAGTGCAGCGGGCGGTGACGGTGCTGCGGGATTACCTGGCGGAGCGGGGGCGGCAGTTTGCGACGGTGAAGCCGGAGTTGCGGCGCATACCGCCGTCGTCGGTGGAGATCATCTTCCGGGTGCAGGAGGGGCCGAAGGTCAAGGTCGGCAAGATAGACATTCAGGGCAACCAGGTATTCAGCGACCGGGCGGTGCGGCGTGCGATGAGGAACCTGCGCCCGGTAGGCATCCCGTACTCGATTCTGTTCGAGAATCTGTTCGCCAAGAGTTACGATGTGAGCAAGCTGGAGGAGGACAAGGAGCGGATTCGCGACTGGTACCAGCAGCGGGGATACTTTCTGGCGCGGGCGCTGGATCATCAGGTGACGATCCGTGACGTGGGCGGCGGAAAGTTCCGGGTGCCGTTGTTCTACATGAACCGGCCGGGCAAGCGGGCCGACATCGTAATTCCGGTCGAGGAAGGGCGGCAGTACCGGATCGCGAAGTTCAATCTGGTGGGAGTGAAGCTGTTCCGTGCGGGCAGCGAGCGGCTAACGCGCGAGCTGTTCCAGATGGGGCCGGGTGACGTGTTTTCCACGGCCAAGTTCCGCAAGGGGCTGGAGAACCTGCGGAAGCTGTACGGGGAGTTCGGTTACATAGACTTCGTGCCCGAGCCGGACTTCCAGCCCTATCCGAACGAGGGCAAACTGGACGTAATCATCCACGCCGACGAGGGCAAGCAGTTTTTCGTACGGCGGATTGACTTCGTGGGCAACACGACCACGCGCGACAAAGTGATCCGGCGCGAGCTGCTGATTGACGAAGGCGATATCTTCAACACGCGGCTGTGGGAGCTGAGCATCCTGCGGCTGAACCAGCTCGGCTATTTCGAACAGCTCAAGGAGAACGAGGCGGCGGAGATCAAGCGCGACACCCGGACCAACACGGTGGACATCACGCTCAAGGTCAAGGAGCGCGGGAAGAACTCGGTGGGCATGACCGGCGGGGTGTCGGGGATCGCCGGAAGCTTCGTGGGATTCAATTACTCGACAAACAACTTTCTGGGGCTGGGCGAAACGCTTTCCATAGATACGCAGTTGGGCGACCGGCTGCGCGCGGTTACTTTCGGTTTCACCGAGCCGTATTTCCTGGACCGTCCCATCCAGCTCGGGTTCACAGTATTTACGCAGCGGTTCAATTACGATCAGGGGCGCGAAGTTTCGCTGTTCACAGGCCGCAATCTTCTGCCCTATTTCGAGGCGCTGGGCAAGGATAACCTGCTCAATTACGTATCCACCGGACACGGTTTCACGGTCTTTACGAGTTACCCGCTGAGACGGACGTTCGCGCGCGTGAGCCTGACTTACTCCTATAGCTGGTCCAGGTACACGGTGCTCACGACGGCGGCCAAGACCTACTTCGACTACATCAACTTCCAGGGCCTGGGCGGGCCGAACACGCTGACCGGGATCCGGACCAGCCAGATCATTCCGTCCTACATCTACAACACGGTGGATCACCCGATCACGCCGACCCGGGGCAAGAGCATTGCGCTTTCCATGGGGATCGCGGGTTCGTTTCTGGGCGGCAACGTGAACATGATCCAGCCCTCGGTGGATTTCAAGTGGTTCCGGGCCGGCTTGAAGAGGGGGCACGTGATTGGCCTGCACCTGCTGGGCGCCTTCGTGAGCGGCTATGGCGGGCGGGTGGCGCCGCCGTTCAACCGCTGGTACATCGGCGGCGAGCAGGACGTGCGCGGCTTCGAGATCTGGGGCATCAGCCCGGTAGCGTACATGCCGAGCGAGGCCTTGATCAATGTGTTGAACGACGACGGTTCGGCGCGGCAGCAGAAGGTAATCGTGGACGGGGTCGAGCAGTTCGTGCCGGTGACGCGGACGATCCCCATTTACCAGATGATCTTTCCGGGCGGGGACGCGCAGGGAATCGGCAACTTCGAATATCGGATTCCGATCGTGGGGCCGGTGAATCTGGCGTTGTTCTTCGACGCCGGGTTGAACAAGATCCTGCGACCCGGGCAGCTCACGCTGAACCCGGACCGGCTGGCGGAACTGAACAGCAAGTTCCCGCAGGCGGGCTTTGACGGGCGGGTGCGGATCGCGCCGGGCACGCAGCGGATCCGGACTTCGACCGGGCTGGAGATCCAGGTCCTGTTGCCGGTGGTGAACGCGCCGTTCCGCGTTTACTGGGCCTACAACCCGACCATCGTGCGGCGGTTCCTGCAACCGCCGGTGGTGGTGGACCGGTCGAACTTCCCCAACCAGGCGACATTCGTCAACTCGGTGGTTCTGTTCGGGCAGGCGGTTCCGTTCTGGGAGCGGCGGAGCACCTTCCGCTTCACGATCGGGCGAACCTTCTGATGGCGAGGGCAGAACGGGCCGAGGTTTTTCGCTATCATGGTAACGAGCCCGCAACAAGGAGTGGAATTTCCGTGACTGCCAAGGTCTTTCTGGTTACTGCGCTTACCTGCGGACTGGCTTCGACGCTGGCCGCCCAGCAGCCCACCAAGGTGGGAATCATTCACATCCAGCAGGCTATCATCAGCACCAAGGACGGGCAAAAGGCGGCGGCGGAGCTGCAACAAAAGTTCGAACCGAAGAGGAAGGAACTGGAGAACAAACAAAACGAGATTCAGGCGTTGCAGGAGCAACTGCGTCGCGGGGCGAATACGCTGAGCGAAGAGGCGCGGCAGAAGCTGATGAGGGAAATTGACGCCAAGACGCGCGCGCTGAATCGCGAGACGGAAGACGCCCAGGCGGAGTTCGATCAGGAGCAGCAGAAGATCCTTCAGGAGCTGGGCGGGCGCTTGATGCAGGTGATCGACAAGTACGCGCGTGATAACGGGTACGCCCTGATTCTGGACGTGAGTTCCCCGCAGACGCCGGTGCTGTACGCGGCCAACTCCATAGACATCACGCAGGCCATTGTGGAGCTTTACGACAAGAACGCGCCCTCGGCGCAGGCGCCTGCCACGCCGTCAGCAAAGCCGGCGACGCCTCCGAAGGCGCCGGGCGCCAAGTAAGACAGGTACAGCAGGTCAGCGGCACCAGCGTTTCCAGTCGGCCGGGTGAGGGGCCGCGCATCCCTGTCCAAATGAAAAGGGGGCCGCAGTTGCGGCCCCGCAATCCCACCCCGAAATCTCCCCCGGCGGCGGGCCAGAAGACCAGCCGCCGCCCCTCGGTGAAGCCCGGCGGCGCTGGGTAACCGCAATTCAGCTTGGTCACCCGGGCCGCCTTTCACGGACCTTCTGGTTCAATGGATGCGGAGGGGTTGTAGCGAGATTCAGGATTCGCCGCGGCGGGTGCGCTCCCACAAGAGCAGGCCGACCAGAGTCTTGCCATCCACGAGACGTCCTGCGCGCAGCCAGGCGGCCAGTTCGCGGCGGCTGAACCAGCGGCAACGGATGCGCTCGTCCTCGTCCGGGGCAGCCTCACCGGCCTCGAGATCGGTGGCCAGATACAGGTGCATGCGCTCGGTGACGTAGCCAGGACTCGGGTAGAAAGCGAGCAGCTTCTTCCAGCGGCGGGCGCGGTAGCCGGTCTCCTCCAGCAATTCGCGGCGAGCCGCGGCCAGGGGAGTTTCACCGGGATTGACGCGTCCGGCGGGCAGCTCCCACAGCAAGGCGCCCGCGGGGAAACGGTATTGGCGGACGAGCAAGACCCGGTCATGCGCGTCCACAGCGACGATCACTGCGGAGGGACCATGCCGCACGACGGCCCGGCGGGCCTCCACGCCGCCGGGTTCGAGAACGTGGTCCTCGGTGACCTCGAAGATCCGGGTGCGACACAGGGTGCGCGATGCGAGGACCTTGACGGAAGTGCGCTTCATGGGGCTTTCTCGTACTGAACGGGGCCGAAGTGTTCGAGAGCGTGTCCGACCCGCGCGGCGTCGCCGACAGCGACGATGACTGCATTGCCGGGATCGAGATAGCGGGCTGCGGCGGCTTGCAATTGGCCGGCATCCGGCGCGCGGACCCGGCTCATGTACTGTTCCAGATAATCGAGCTGCAAGCCGAGCAAGCGGGTCGCGGCCAGTTGCGAGGCGAGTCCGTGCAGCGTTTCCAGCCGAATCACGAACACGCCGCAGAGATAATTGCGCGCCGTTTCCAGCTCTTCGGTGCTGACGGGTTCCCGCCCGATGCGCTCCATGTGTTCGAGCAGGGCGGCGAGCGCGTCCGCCAGCACCTCGTTGCGGATCTGCGTGACGACTTCCACGATGCCCGCTTCGCGGTAGGCGGTCAGGGCGCTGTGCGCGTCGTAGGCGTAGCCGCGCTTTTCGCGGATGTCGGTGAACAGGCGGGAGCTGGCGCCGCCGCCGAGCACGGTGGTGGCGAGCAGCAGGGGGAAGTAATCGGGATCGGTGCGCGTGACGGCGAGGCGCCCGATGCGCAGATCCACCTGAACGGATCCGGGGCGGTCCACGAGGGTGATCGAGCGAGCAGGCGGAGGCGGGGAGACCGCTTCGCCCGTCGGCGCGGGACTGCGGGACCAGTCTCCCAGGTAGCGGTTCAGGCGATCGAGGAGCTCATCAAACGGGGGCAAGTCCCCGACCAAAACCAGGACGCTGCCGGCAGGGGCGAGATGGCGCTCGGCGAAGCCGGCGATGGCGGGCCGATCCAGGCGGTCAATGGATTCGGGCGTTGGTTCCTGGCGGGCGTAAGGATGGGGTCCGAAGACCAGCTCGGCGGTTTTTTCCTGCGCGAGAAAATCGGCCAGCGAACGCTGCGCGAGCAGTTCCTGTTTGCGGTTCTGCTTGCGGAGTGCGATTTCTTCCTCGGGGAAGATCGGATTGCGGGTGACGTCGGCCACCAGTTCGAGGAAGGCGTCGAAGTTTTCCGAGAGGACGTTGCCTTCCAGCACGAGAGAATCTGCGCCGGAGTGAGCCGCCAGAGAGGCGCCCAGCTCAGCGACCCGCTCGGCGATCTCGCGTGCGCTGCGGTGCGCCGTGCCTTGGGTCAGCAAGAAGGCTGTGGTTTCCGAAAGGCCCCTCAGCCCCGGAGGATCGAACTTCGTGCCCGCCGGGAAGCCGAGGCGGAGATGGACAAGGGGCAAGCGATCGTCCGGGACGGCGAGCACTTCGAGGCCGTTGTCGAGGCGGGCCTCGAGGCAGCGCGGCAGGGCGAAGGGCGGCAGTTCGGGTGTGACGGGCGGGCGCGCGATCATCAGGACTCCGAAGCTTCGGCGGCGGGGACGATTTCCAGCACCGAGCGGCGGCGAGGGACGAAGTAGCGCTGCGCCGCCTCGCGCAGTTGCTCGGCTGTCACCTCGGCGAAGGCAGCCAGCTCGGTGTTGAGCAGTTCGGGGTCGCCGTCCAGCAGCTCATAGAGGGCTGCGAGCATGGCCCGGCTGCGGGAACTTTCCAACTGGCGGAGCCGGGAAGAACGCAGGTAGGCGCGAGCTCGCGCGAGTTCGGCGTCGGGCACGCCGTCATTCTGAATCCGTGCGATCTCTTCCTCGACGTGAGTGGCGATTTGCTCACCGCGGAACTCCGGGTGGTGAAGCAGGAACATGGCGTAAAGGCCGGGATGCAGATAATCGTACGGACCGGCAAAAGGCCAGCCCAGGTTGGCTTCGTACTGAATCACGGATTTCCTGCCCTTGACCAGGTTCTGGTAAAACCGGGAGCTTTCACCGGCGGTGAGGACGATGTCGAGGAGGCTGAGAGCGTAGTAGTCGGCGGAGCGCCGGACAGGTCCCGGATACCCGATGACCACAGCAGGAACCTTGGCGAGACGATCGTGGTAAGTTTCCCAGCGCGGTTCGGTTTGTTCGGGTTCGCTGAGATCGGGACGGGGCGGGCGAGGTTGCGGTTCGATGTCGCCGAAGCAGGATTCCACGTGGCGCCGCGCTTCCTCGGGATCGAAAGCGCCGGCGATGGCCAGCACGGCATTGTTAGGTGCGTAGTAAGTCCGGAAGAAGGCGGCGACGTCCTCCACGGTGGCGGCCTCCAGATCCTCGTAGGAACCGATGAGGGAGTGGGCGTTGGCCCAGTTGCGGAAGGCCAGGCGGGGCCAGTGCTCGACGAGCGCGGTGTTGTAGGGCTGGTTGTCGAAGGAGAGGCGGCGTTCCTGCTTGACGGCTTCCTTCTGATTGCGGAGGTTTTCTTCGGTGATGGCCAGGGCGCGCATGCGGTCGGCTTCAAGCCACAGGCCGAGAGCGAGCTTGTTGGAGGGCAGCACTTCGAAATAGTCGGTGTAATCGGGATGGGTGGAGCCGTTGAGAGCGCCGCCGTTGGATTCGACCAGGCGGAAGTGCATGCCTTTGGGGGCGTTGGCGGAGCCCTGGAACATCATGTGCTCGAAGAGATGGGCGAAGCCGGTGCGCCCGGGGCGTTCGTCGCGCGCGCCCACGCCGTAAACGATGTAGATGGTGACGACCGGGGCCCCGGGCTGGGCGAGCAGCAGCAGCCGCAGGCCGTTGGCGAGCCGATGGCGTTCGATGGGGATTTTCAGGGCAGGCGCCAAAGACATGGGCGCTCGAATCAATAGAACAAAATAGCGAATTTACGTTCTGGCCGGCCCGCTTCAGCCGCGGCGCAGCGCACGGGCCAGCTCTTCCCAAGATAACGTATTCAGCACATCGGACGGCTGGAGCCATCCGCGACGGGCCATCATGACGCCGTAGCGCATGTATTCGAGGTGGCGGGGATGGTGGGCGTCCGTGGCGATGACGAAGCGGCAGCCCAAGGCTTTGGCGGCGCGCAGGCGCACGTCGTAGAGATCGAGCCGCTCGGGGCTGGCGTTGATTTCAAAGGCCACATTGCGACGTGCGGCTTCCTGGGCGACGCGTTCGAAATCGTAGGCGTAGCCTTCGCGGGCCAGCAGCAGGCGCCCGGTGGGATGTCCCAGCACGTGGAGATAAGGTGATTCAAGGGCACGGAGCAGGCGGTCCGTCATCTCGGCGGGTTCGAGATTCATGTAGCTGTGGATGCTGCCGATGACGATGTCGAGTTCGGCCAGAGCGTCGTCGGCCAGATCCATGGTGCCGTCGCGTCGGATGTCGCATTCGATGCCGGCCAGCAGGCGGATGCCGAGATCGCCGCGGGCGTTGAGTTCGCGCACCTTGCGAGCGAAGGCAATGACGCGGGTTTCATCCAGGCCGTTGGCCATGGCCAGGGCCTTGGAGTGGTCGGTGATGGCCAGATAGGAGTAACCGAGGGCGCGGGCGGCCTGGGCCATTTCCTCGAGCGTGGCGCGGCCATCGCTTTCCGTGGTGTGGGCGTGCAGGTCGCCGCGGATCTGGTCGAACCGGACCAGATCGGGCAGGCGGCCTTCCGCGGCAGCCTCGATTTCGCCCTGGTTCTCGCGCAGCTCGGGAGGAATCCAGGCCAGTCCCAATCGCTCGTAGATCTCTTCTTCCGTACGGCCGGCGACCTTGCGCTCATCCTTCAGAGTGAAGAGGCCGTACTCGCTGAGCGAGTAGCCGAGCTTGAGGGCGCGGTTGCGCAGGGCGATATTGTGCTCCTTGCTACCGGTGAAGTACTGGAGGGCGGCGCCGTAGCTGTCGGAGGGCAGGGCGCGGATGTCTACCTGGATGGCCTGGGGGCCGATCTTGGCGCTGGCTTTATTGGAACCGTGGCTGAGCAGCTCGACGATGTCGGGATACTGCGTGAAGCGATCCAGCGCGGCGGAGGCGTTGGGGCCGGTGACGAGCAGGTCGAGATCACCGACCGTTTCCTTGCCGCGCCGAAGGCTGCCGGCGGGCGTAATACGCTCGATGCCTTCCACGGGGGCGAGGAATTCGAGGATCTGCCGGCAGGTCTCGTCGGCGAAGCTGAGCAGGAAGCGGCCGGCGCTCTGGCGGTAGTGAGTGATGGAGCGCAGGATTTTCTCTTCGAGCTTGGGGCCCATGCGGGGCAGGACGCGGAGTTTTTGTTCCTTGCAGAGGCGTTCGAGGTCGTCCACCGTGCTGACGCGGTAGTGCTCCCAGAGCAGCGCGATGGTTTTGGGTCCCAGACCTTGGATTTTGAGGAGTTCAAGCGCAGTGGGTGGGTATTTGGCCAGGAGCTGGTCGCGGCGCTCGAAGGAACCGCGGCGGCAGATCTCCTGGATTGCGGCAGCGAGGCTCTTGCCGATGCCCGGGATGTCCGTGAGGCGGCGGGGATTGGTTGCCGCGATTTCGCAAAGATTTTCGGGATAATTCTCGACGGCGGCGGCGCCGTTGCGGAAGCTGCGGACGCGGAAGGCGTCCTCGCCGGCGATTTCCATCAGGTCGGCGGTTTCCGCCAGCAAGCGGGCGATTTCGCGGTTATCCATGGCGGCTCCGCTTTCTGGCGCCGCCGCAGGCGCCTCAAGCCTTCTTGCCCTTCGGTTCGGGCGAACGTCCCATCTTTTCGATTTCGTGGAAGTACACGCGCCGGCCCTCGTCCATGGCCAGGTTGGCGAGGATGACGGCGGTGGAGTCAGCCAGACCTACCTCGAGATCGGCTTTAGGCCGGGCGCCAGTGCGGCAGCACTGGAAGAACTCGTCCATTTGGACGTCCACCGGATTTCGGTCTTCCTCAGGCACCATGATGCCGCGCTTGTACAGCCACAGGCGTGCGTACTTGAGTTCGCGTGCGAGGAAGGATTCTTTGCCGGTGATCTGGTCGCGCTCGAACAACAGGGGCAGGCCGATCTGACCGCGGCCCGTGGTGGCCAGGGTGGCGCCAGCGATGACCGGCTTTTCTTTCACCCCTGCGGCCTTTTCGACCGTAGGCGGGCCGGGTTCATAATACCAGAGGCCGATAGCCGGTTCCTCGTCGGTGCCGACCGTGATTTCGATGGTGCCTTCGGTCCCCATGATCATTTCGCCGAACTCGGTGCGGGTACCCTGGAACAAGGGGAGGTGCTTGTTGGTGCTGATGGCGCTGTACATCAGCTTGCGGCCGCCGGGGTAGGTGAAAATGAGCTGGATGTTGTCGTAGACGTCGCGTCCGTCCTTGTGCGTATCCAGGCCGCCCACGCCCACCACGAACTCGGGTTCAGCGCCGAACATCCAGGTGGCGACGTCAATCTGGTGGGAACCCAACTCGGCGGTGAGGCCGCCGGAGAATTCGCGGAAGAGTCGCCAGTTCCACTCGCGCTGGCGCTTGGGGTCGGGCGCCTTGCGCATCCGCCAGCCGGGATTGCGGTGCCACTGTGCGTAGATGTGGGTGACCTTGCCGAGCATGCCTTTTTCGATCATCTGCTTGGCAGTCTGGTAGAACTTGGAGTACCGACGCTGCAAGCCGACTTGCAGGACCTGCTTGGGATGTTCTTTGGCCAAGGCCCGAAGGGCGTGGACCTCCTCGGGCTTGAAGACGAGGCTTTTCTCGCAAAAGACGTGCTTGCCGGCGAGCAAGGCGTCACGGGTGATGGGGAAATGCAGGTAGAGGGGGACAGCGATGATGACGGCGTCCACGTCGGTGCGCGCGAGCAGCTCGCGGTAGTCGAGGTAGCCTTTGGGCTTGTCGCGCGAGATCTTGATGGCGGCCTCCATGTTGGGCTGGTAGATATCGCAGACCGCCACACAGCGGCAACCGTCGAGGGTGTTCAAGTGGCGGAGCAGATACTGGCCGCGCCCGCCGGTGCCGATGACGCCGTATTGCACCACGTTGTTGGCGGCCTTGACGGTCTGAATGGCGGGAGCGCCTTCCAGCCGGGCCGCAGCGGCCGCGACACCGGCCGCCTTGACAAAATCACGACGATTCAAATTGGGGCTCTGGGCCATGCCGGGCAACCTTCCTTGGGAATCGAAATTGATTCGCTGCGGGACGCCTGGCCATGCCTGGGGCCTGCGTTCCGCGCGAAATACGAGTATATCGCAGCGAGCGGGGCGCTGCCGGGAGCGGAGGTATTGCGGGTGGTTATAGCGCAGTGGCGGATGCGGGCCTGGTGAGGCTGGCAAGGGAGGCGGGTGGCGACTATAATACACAGGAAGGCTTTCGGGCATCCATGCGATTGAGGGCGATGCGGGGGCGGCACGAGTTGGCCAGCGGCGGTGAGCGATGAAGAACCTCTCGAGAGTGGTCTGGTCTGAGGGCATGTACCTCGGGCCGCATCACTTCCAGGCGCAGACGCGGTACTTCGAGGATGCCATCCAGTTTGCGACGGGCGCGCTGTGGTACGAGCCGTGGGGTTTGGGCGGCTGCCGGCTGGATGCCGAGGCGCTGCTGAACGGGACCGTTTCCGTGCTGCACGCGCGGGGCATTTTCCCGGACGGGCTGGTTTTCGACATGCCGGACAGCGATCCCCTGCCGCCGGCGCGAAACATCGCGGATCTGTTTCCGCCCACGCGGGAGCGGCTAACGGTCATGCTGGCGGTGCCGCCGCGGCGTCCCGACCGGCTGAACTGCCTGCCGGTCGAGCAGCAGAACGGCGAGCTGGTTCGCTATCTGGCCGAGCCGCGGCTGCTGGCGGACGAGAATACGGGGCGGGACGAGAAGACGGTGCGGCTGGGGCGCAAGAACATCCGGATCATGGCTGAGACCGAGCCGCTGGAAGACTGGGTTACGTTGCCGCTGGCGCGGATCATGCGGGACGGGGCGGGGCATTTCGTGTACGATCCCGAATTTATCCCGCCGTGCGTGGAACTTACGGCCAGCGAGAAACTGATGTTACTTCTGAAGAGGCTGGTGGAGGTTCTGGAAGTCAAGAGTTCGGCGCTGGCGGGAGCGGCGCGGGCGAGGCCGGGTTTTTCGGCAGGTTACTCGGCGCAGGAAATCGCTTCCTTCTGGTTCTTGCACGCGATCAACTCGGCGCTGGCGCCCTTGCGGCACATTTACTACACGCGGCGCGGGCATCCGGAGCAGTTATATGTGGAGATGGCGCGGCTGGCGGGGGCGTTGTGCACGTTCGGTCTGGAAAGCCACCCGCGCGATCTGCCGCTATACGATCATCTGCATCTGGACGAGTGTTTCGGCGAGCTGGACCGGCACATCCGCTTTCACCTGGAGGCAATGGTGCCCTCCCGCACGGTGACGATCGCGCTGCGGCCAGCCGCGAAGTATTTCTATTTTGGCGAGATCACGGATACGCGCTGCCTGGGGCCCTCGCGCTGGATCCTGGGAATCCATGCCCGGATGGGCGAGGCGGAATTGATCGCCAAGACCCCGCAACTGGTCAAGATCTGCTCCCAGCAGTTCGTGCCGGAGCTGGTGCGGAGGGCGTTACCCGGGCTGACGCTAACTCACCTGCCTGTGCCTCCGTCGGCGATTTCGGCGCGGCTGGAGTGGCAATATTTCAGCCTGACCAAGGCGGGTCCTTGCTGGGAGCACATGGTGAAAACCAGGCAGGTGGGGATTTACGTGCCGGGAGAGTTACCCGAACCGGAACTGGAGTTACTCGTCATTCTGGAGTCGTAAGCTGGGGCAAACCCAAGCTGAGGCCGGCTTTGTCCGGCGAGGAAGAGGTTCCAGTGCGAGGAGGAGGGCGTTTCGATGACAGCAACGCCGCGCACGCGGGGCGGTGAGGCAGCAGGCGACCTTGCGTCGCAACGCCGTGCGGAAAATCTGGCTTATTTGTTTCAGGAAATTCTGACCGTGATTGTCCGCCTGCGCTCAGGCCGGCAGGCGGTTCCGGACGCCGAGGTATTTCGCGCGCAGATACGGGAGGCCCTGCGGCAGGTGGATCAGCAGGCGCGTCTGCGCGGTTACTCGTCGGAAGACGTCAATCTGGCTATCTTCGCCATCGTGGCTCTTCTGGACGAAACGATTCTGACCACGCGGAATCCGGTTTTCGCGCACTGGGCGCGGAAGCCGATGCAGGAGGAATTATTCGGGCATCATATCGCGGGCGAAATTTTCTTCCAGAATTTGCAGGCGTTGCTGGGATTGAAAGATTCCCAGGAGCTGGCCGATTTACTGGAAATTTACTATCTCTGCCTGCTGCTCGGATTCGCCGGACGTTACGGGGCGGGAGGCCGGGGAGAATTGCGTTCCATCACGCAGGCGGTGGGCGAGAAGATCCGTCGGATTCGCGGCGGGGGAACGGAATTTTCGCCGGCGTGGCTGCCGGGAGCGGAGGCGACGCCGACGGGCGGATGGGATCCGTGGGTGCGAAGGCTGGCGTATGCAGCGGCCGGGAGCCTGGTTTTGGCGGTGGCTTTGCTGGTGCTCTTCAAGTTACTGCTGTCCTCGGGCGCTCGTGAAGTAGTGGGCTTGCTGGCCTAGGGAGGGTGCGGGCATGTTGCGTGACGTCTGGTACCTTCTGGCGGGCGGGACGCTGACGGTCGGGTGGCTGTTGTCCTGGTTCGTGCCCTCCTGGCTGGGTTTGCCCACGCTGGACCTGTGGGTGCTGCGGGGCGGTCTGGCGCTTCTGGTGCTGCTGGCGGCGCTGGCGCTGCTGTGGGTGGCGCGTCGCAAGCGTGCTGCGGCAAGTGCGGAACAGGCGCAGAGCGGCGAAGCCGGCGCGGATGAAGTCGAGCTGCTGGTCCGCGAGGCGGAGAAGCGGCTGGGGGCGGCGCGCGGTCGCTCGATCAGCGTGGGCAACCTGCCGGTGGTGCTGCTGGTCGGGGAGAGCGGCGCGGCCAAGACCAGCTCGGTGGTGCATTCGGGGCT
>JAPWUP010000309.1 GCA_028275505.1 Bryobacteraceae bacterium | reverse complement strand
TCCGCGAGGCGGAGAAGCGGCTGGGGGCGGCGCGCGGTCGCTCGATCAGCGTGGGCAACCTGCCGGTGGTGCTGCTGGTCGGGGAGAGCGGCGCGGCCAAGACCAGCTCGGTGGTGCATTCGGGGCTGGATCCGGAGCTGCTCGCCGGGCAGGTGTATCAGGAAACGGCTGTCGTGCCGACGCGGGCGGTCAATATCTGGCTGGCGGGCCAGACGCTGTTCGTGGAAGCAGGCGGGCGATTGCTTGCGGAAGGTCCGCGCTGGCTGCGTTTGCTGCGACGTTTGAGGCCGGCGCGGCTGGCGGCGGTGGGGCGAGCGCAGCAGGCGCCGCGGGCGGCGCTGGTGGTGGTGGACTGCGAGCGTTTCCTGCGTCCGGATGCGGCCGAGCAGATTGCCGCCCTCGCTCGCAACTTGCAGGCGCGGCTGGGCGAGATCTCGCAGACGCTGGGGATCAGTTTTCCGGTTTATGTGCTTTTCACCAAGCTGGACCGGATCAACTTCTTTGCCGAATTTGTCCGCAACCTGACGCAGGAAGAAGTGGGGCAGGTTTTCGGCGTGACGCTGCCCATGGAGGCGCCCTCGGCGAGCGAAGTGTACGCGGAACGGCAAGCGCAGCGGCTGACCGAAGCTTTCAATCGCCTGTTCCACCAACTGGCGGATCGGCGGCTGGATCTGTTGCCGCGCGAAAGCGACGGCGAGAAAGCGTGCGCCGCCTACGAGTTCCCGCGGGAGTTCGCCAAGCTGCGCAAGCTGGTGGTGCAGTTCCTGGTGGATCTGTGCCGACCGAGCCAGTTGCGCGCGAATCCGTTTTTGCGCGGCTTTTATTTTTCGGGTGTGCGTGCCGTGGTGGTGCAGGAAGCGGCGCCGGCCGCGGCCGCGCCTCGTCCTGCGGAGAAGCCCTCGGCGGTGGCTGGGGCGACGGGGATGTTTCGCGCCGGGGCTCTGCATCCTTTGCCTACCGCGGCGGCGCCGACTGCGCCGACGGGCACACGTCGGGTTCCGCAGTGGTTGTTTCTGACGCGATTGTTCCACAGCGTGATTCTTCAGGATCGTGCGGCGTTGAGCGCCAGCGCGGCCAGCCTGCACGCCAGTTTCTGGAGGCGAGTGGCGCTGGGGGCGGCTGCAGTTCTGCTGGGGCTGTACAGCATTGCGCTGGTGGTTTCCTACTTCGGGAACCGGGCGCTGGTGCGGGATGCAATGGCGGCGGCGCGTTCGGCGGTACCGGCGGAAGGCGCGGGCGAGCTGGCTTCGGTGGAGTCCCTGCGGCGGCTGGACGCGCTGCGCGAGATTGCGGAAACTTTGTCGCGATGGGAACGCGAGGGTCCGCCGCTCAGGTTGCGCTGGGGACTCTACGTGGGCGACGAGCTGTCTCCTGCGGTGCGGCGGGTTTACTTCCGCCGGTTTCAGCAGCTCCTGTTCGCCCAGACGCAGCGGGCGATGTTGCAGCACCTTTCCGGCTTGCCGCCCGCACCGGGACCGAACGATCAGTACGGTCGGACGTACGACATTCTTAAAGCGTATCTGATCACGACGTCCCACCACGAGAAGAGCACGCGCGCGTTCCTTTCGCCGGTGTTGATGCAGCAGTGGGCGGCGGGCAGGGACGTGGGCGCCGATCGTGCGACGCTGGCCCAGCGGCAGTTTGATTTTTACAGCGAGGAGCTGAAGCGGGCCAATCCGTTTTCTTCGGAGAGCGACACGGCCGCGGTGGAGCGTGCGCGGCGGTATCTGGCGCAGTTCGGCGCGCGCGAGCGCGTCTACCGGCTGATGCTGGCGGAGGCTTCGGCGAAGAATCCGCCAGTCAGTTACAACCGCCTGTTTCCGGGTTTCTCGCAGGTGGTGATCAACAACCGTGAAATCCAGGGCGCGTTCACGAAGGCGGGCTGGGCGACGATGCAGGAGGCGCTGAAGAACGTGCCCAAATATTTCGGCGGGGAAGAGTGGGTGCTGGGCAAGCAGGCCGCCTCGCCCACGGACATCGTGCAACTGGAGAAGGAGCTGCGCGAGCTCTACCGGAACGATTACCGGCAGCAGTGGCGGGAATTCCTGAAGGCGACCTCGATTGCGCGGTATGCGAACTTGCAGGACGCTGCGCGGAAACTGGGTTTGCTGGCCGGCAACCAGGCGCCGCTGATGGCGTTGTTCTGGCTGGTCTCGGAGAACACGGCGGGGATTCCGGAAATCGCGGAAGCCTTCCAGCCGCCGCAATCGCTGGTTCCGCCGGGGACCAAGGGCGTGTTCATCCAGCCTTCCAACCAGCCGTACATGAGTGCGCTGATGAACCTGCAAACGACGCTGGAGGCGGCCCTGGCGAGTCCCGGAGGAGCGACGGATCCTTCAGTGGCGCAGCAGACGCTGGCGAAAGCCGCCGAGGCGCGAAGCGTGACGCGGCAGATGGCGCTGGGCTTTCGTCCCGATCCGGAAGGTCAGGTGGATGTGAAGACGCGCACGCTGATGGAAGATCCGATCACGAATCTGGAGGCGCTGCTGCGCGGGTTGGGGCCGGCCGAGCTGCGGGCCAAGGCGCAGGTGCTCTGCGGGCAGTTCCGGGAGTTGATGTCGCGGTATCCGTTCAATCCCAAGGGCACGGTGCAGGCTAGTCTTGAGGACGTGAACCGGCTGTTCCGGCCGCAGGATGGCGCGCTGTGGCGCTTCTATCAGGAGAACCTTCAGAACCTCATCGTCAAGGAAGGCACACAGTGGGTGGCGAAGCCGGGCGGGACGATGAGCGTGACGCCGGCGTTTCTGGCGTTCTTCAACCGTGCGGCGGCGTTCAGCGAAGCGGTGTACAAGGGCGGGCAGGAGCCGCAGCTCACTTACTCGCTGCGTTCGAATCTGGCGGGGCAGAATCAGACGATCGAGCTGACGATTGACGGGCAGACGCTGACCAACGGTCCGGGGCGCACGGTGACGCAGCAATTCCGCTGGCCGGGCAAGCAGCCGGGCGGCGTGCGCATGACGGTGCGGTTCGGGGGCGAGCCCTTCCAGTGGCCGCGGTATGATGGCCTGTGGGCGGCGTTCGATTTCTTCGCTGACGGGGAGGAGAAGGCCCAGGTGTCGGGTTCGGTGTACACGCTGGAGTGGACGCTACGCACGGGGGCGACGGGACGCCAGGTGACGACGGCGAGCGGCCAGCCCGTTTCCGTGCGGCTGGACCTGGACATGATGGGCGCCCCGCCGGTGTTCCGCAAAGGGTATTTCGCGGGCTGGAACTGCGTGAGCGAGGTGGCGCGCTGATGGACAAGCCATCGTTGCCGGCACGGATCGGCAAGTACGAGCTGGAAGAGTTTCTGGGCGGCGGCATGTCGCACGTGTATCGCGCGCGCGACACGCTGATCGGCGGGACCGTAGCGCTCAAGATCCTCAGCGAGGCGGCCAATCGCGATCCCGACGCGCGGGCGCGCTTCTTGCGCGAGGCGCGCATGGCGCGCAACGTGACGCACGAGAACATCGTGGCCATTTACGATTTCGGGGAAGCCGAGGGCCGCCCTTACATGGTGATGGAGTTTCTGCGCGGGGAGACGCTGCGCTCGGCGATCGAGCACGGGCGGACCGGGGATCTGGCTTCGCGGCTGCGCATCGCCATCCAGATCGCGCGCGCCATGGAGTGCATTCACGCCCAGGGCATCATTCATCGGGACATCAAGCCGGACAACATCAACATCAGCCCGGACGGCAAGGTCAAGCTGATGGACTTCGGGATCGCCAAGACCGAGGACATGTCCATCACGCGGGCCGGTTTCACGCTGGGGACGCCGCACTACATGGCGCCCGAGCAGGTGTTAGGGCACAAGCTCACGCCGCTGGTCGACATTTACGCCTTCGGCATCCTGCTGTTCGAGCTGCTGAC
>JAPWUP010000114.1 GCA_028275505.1 Bryobacteraceae bacterium | reverse complement strand
GCGGCGGCACGTGGATGGGGAAGACATTGAGCCGGTAGTAAAGGTCGCTGCGGAACTTGCCCTCCTCCATCATCGCCTTGAGGTCGCGATTGGTGGCAGCGATGAGCCGCACGTTGACGCGAATCGTGCGATTGCTGCCCAGCCGCTCGAACTCCTGCTCCTGGATGGCCCGCAACAATTTGGGTTGCAAATCCAGCGGGATCTCGCCTACTTCGTCCAGGAATAGCGTGCCGCCGTCAGCCACCTCGAAGCGGCCAATTTTCTGGGTCAGCGCGCCGGTGAAGGCTCCCTTCTCGTGACCGAACAACTCACTCTCCAGCAGGGTGGCCGGGATGGCCGCGCAATTGACCTTGACAAAAGCACGATCACGCCGCGCGCTGGCCTCGTGGATCGCCCTGGCCACCAGCTCCTTGCCGGTGCCTGTTTCTCCCTCGATCAGCACGGTTGCGTCCGTGGGCGCCACGATCCGGATCCGTTCGAGCAGGGCCTGGAAGGCGAGGCTTTGCCCCACCATGTTGCCCGGATTTTGATCCAGCCGGATCTCGTCTTCCAGATACAGCTTCTCCAACGCCAGCCGCTGCCTGATTTCCTGCAACTCCCGGAAAGCGAGTGAATTTTCGAGCGCAATGGCGATAGGGCGCGCCGCCTGAACGGCAAACTCCAGTTCGTCGGGCGCAAAATCCGGGCGGCTGGTGCGCCCCAGCTCGAGAGTTCCAATCGGACCATTGGCCGTCACCAGCGGGATCGAACAGATCACCTGCACGCCGCGCGCCACCAATTGCTGGCGGATCCGTTCGTCGTAACGATGAAAGTCCTTTGCCGTGGTCAGAACGGGCTGGCCCGATTCGAGCGCCTGTCCTGAGGGCAGCTCGTCGGGCGAGCGGGGCTCGAGATCCACGTCGAACCAGACGTTTTCGGGCACGTGCAAAGCATGTAGGCGCAACTTGCCGCTGTCGCGGTCCAGGACCGTGATGGCGGCGCCTTCGTGAGGCAGGACGCGGGCCAGCACGCGCGAGATTGAAGGCAGCAGCTCGTCCCAGGAGAGCTTGGAGACGAGGGCGTTGGTGATCTCGAACAGGACACTGAGCTGGTCGCGTTCGCGGAGCAGCTCGTGGGGGGAAGGCTGCATGTCACGACTGGTGGAGCAAGCCATCCAGTAGCGAGTGTAGCAGACGAATTTCGTCACTTGCCATCGGCGTTTGCCGAAATTCGGCGCTCAGTCCTGGAACGCCCCCGTCGTGCCCTGGAACCCACGCGCCGCCTGCCGCAATACCCACTTCAGCGCCCGGCTCGGCTTGTAGCAATAGGCCAGGTTGTGGTTCAGCGTCGAATAGCAGTACCGCTGGCAAACCCGTTTCATTTGCTGCAGTTGCGCAGGATCGAATTTGGGTTCCTCCACGCGACCCCAGTCGTAGGTCGCCGAATACAGCGGGAAACACGGGCACAGCGTCCCGTCCACACGGATCACCAGCGAGTTCTGCCCAGCCCGGCAATCCCACTCCTGGAGCTGGCCCCGCATGAATTGCTTCATCTGTTCCAGCCGCCGCACCGAGTTCACCATCTTGTAGCCCTCGCGCTGCCGGGCGATCAGCCAGTCAATCAGCTCGTCCACGCGCGGCCAGTCCTCCGGCGTGATGAACGTGCTGTTGCCTTCGCGGTGCTTGAAATGCGGCTGATCGGTCATGGGCGATTCGTTGATGTGGTAATCGGTGGCGATGCCGTGATCGTGCGCAATCTCGGTGAGTTGCTTGACGTCCTCGAGATTGATCCGCGTGATGTTGATGTTGAAGAAAACCGCGTAATCGTAAACGTATTGCTTCTTGATCAGATACTGGAAGTACGGCCAGATGGGCTTGAGAGCCTTCGGCAGCTCGGGCCGCTCCTCGAACACGTCTACTGCCAGATTGAACACCGCCGCGCCGGCGTCGGCCAGCCGGTCTATGACCTCCGGACGCATCAGCCGACCGTTGGTGGGAATGTAAACCCAGAATCCCTTTTTGGCTGCGTAGTAAACCACTTTGTGGACGAACTGCGGGCGCAGCAGGACCTCGCCGCCCATCAGCGCCAGCACGCGGCAACCCGTGCCGTGGAGCCAGTCAATCGCGCGACGGGCCGTATCCTCGGTCATGCCCTTCACCCGATTGTCGAACGCCCAGCAATAATGGCAGTCGATATTGCACTTGTATTCGGTGAACAGGTAAGCGATGATCGGGTGAAATTCCCCGGGCAGGGTGATAGAGCGCAAATAAGGGATCAACCAGCCACGCAGGGCGCGGCTCACTGCCTGCCAGCTATAGCGCGAGCGGTACGGATTCCCCGGCTTCGGCAGATACTTCGCGGGTGGATCTACATCGCCGCACTTGGAAGGGTACTGCGGAAACACCGGTTCGGGCAAGGTCAGCGGCTCGCCTTTGACCTCCAGCGGCTTGGGCGGCGGCCCGCTCATCAAGAGCTCGTGGGTCGCCGGATCCAGGCGAAAGTGACCACTTGGCTGCGCGGACGGTTGAGTAGCGGTTCCCATGCTCGAATTGACCTCCCTTAATCGTGTTCAGTTTGCAATCCAGTTGCCACTTGAGCGCTGGCGCTGCCCTCATCTTTGGTCCGCCAAATGCTCAAAAGCAAGCGAGAGTTCGAACCGTGTTGCGCCTTAGCCAATCCGAGGGCCGCTCGCAGATCAAGATCCAAATGAGCGGCGGGCTGGTGGGCGAGTACGCTCGTCTGGCCGAGCGGTGCTGCCTGGAAGCCCTCGCCGCCGGCAAGCGGGTGCAGGTGTTACTCAGGCAGGTTACGGCCGTGGACGAGGCGGGACGGCAACTTCTGTCCACCCTGATGCGCCGCGGCGTCCGCCTGCGCGCCGTAGACCTCTACTGCAAGGAGCTCCTGAAAGCCCTTCGACGCTCCCTCGGGCCGCGCTTGCGAGTCTCGCGCTGCGGCTGAGTCATTGCGCAAACGGCAGCACATTCAGTACGCGCCGAGCCTCGATCCGATCGAATGCCAGCCGGCGAGCCCGACCCACGTAGTAATCCTCCCACTGGTCTTTGAAGTGGCCCGACAAGGGATGTCCTGAAACCCCCGTCGGAAGCACGAACCAGGCGCCGTCCAGATCCGCGAAGTCCACCACCATGCGCAGCGATGGCCCGATGCGCGTGGTGGTCTGCTTCACGGTGGTCGTGGCGCCGCTCATGGGCACCGGGCCGATGCGAAGGTATTTTCCGATGAGCGGCAGGCGACTCAGAACCGGGTGCGCGATCACCAGCCGGTTGGCGTAGCCCCAGCGCCAGCGGCGAACCTCCCTGCCCTGCATGCGGCGGCCTTCCTCTACAGCGCCGCTCAGGGCCTTGAGCAAAACCTCGTCCCAATCCGCAAACCACTCCCTGGGCCGTTCCCGCAGCAATTGCTCGAGCGCGGCAGGCGCGATTTCGAAACGATAGACCAGGCTGTTGCCCGGCGAAGCGCGTTCCACGACCGCCTTGCGAAAATGCCCTTCCAGCAAGACGGCCAGCAAGGGCGCCGCCTGATCTTTCTCCATCTGCCCGTTCCAGGCTCGCAGGATCGCGATGGCGTCGGCCAGGCCCGCATCAGGCTTCGCACTGCGATCCCACGCGGCGACGGCAGCGCGCGCCAGGGCATGATGGAACGCCGAGTACACGTCCTTTTGAATGGCCAGCATTTCTTCAGCCCGCCAGCCGCTCCGCGCACTGAGCAACGCCCGGATCTGCGCAGCCCGGTAGTGGGGCGCAAAGCTTCCGTTGACCGGATAGCGGTAATTCACCGGAAAAGGATTCTGGTTGGCCGTGACGATGATGCCCGAGGGCGGGTCGAACACCGAGGGCAGATCTTCGAAAGGGATATAGCCCTGCCATTCTTGTTCGCCGGAAGCGCCATCGGCGGGCAAGTCGCCACGATGCGTTTTACGGATGGGCAAACGTCCCGCCACCTGGTAGCCGATGTGGCCCTCGCGATCCGCGTACACGAAATTCTGCGCCGGGCCCGCGAAGCGCGCCAGTGCAGCCCGGAACTCCGTCCAGTTCCGGGCCCGGTTGATCTCCAGGAACGGAAATCCAAAGGTCGCGGTATCCGCCCCGGTCCAGCGCAAGGCCCAATAGCGACCTTTCTCCTCGGCCACGACCGGCCCGTGTCGCGTCACCCAGATTTTCAACTCGAAAGAGGGCGCGCCCCGCACGGGGATCACTTCCGTTTCCAGTTGCGCCTGTTCCAGCCGCCCTGCAAACAAATAGCGCCCGGTCTGCGGGTCCAGCTTTTCCTCGTAAAGATCCTGCACGTCGTACTGGAGGTTCGTCATCGTCCAGGCGATGTCGCGGTTGTGACCGATGATGACGCAAGGGACTCCCGTGATGGCAGCGCCAATCACGTCGAGGCCGGGCGCGCGCAAATGAATCGGGTGCCAGATGGAAGGCAGGGAATACTCGAGATGGGGATCGCCTGCGAGGATAGGCTTGCCCGAAGCGGTCAGGCGGCCAGTCACGGCCCAGCCGTTGGATCCGGGCGCCGGTTCGAGGCCGCTGCGCAGCGGGTACAACCGTTCGACCAGCGCGCGGTCGCCGCTTTCCAGTAACCGCAACTTCTGCCGCTCCTGTTCCCAAGTGCTGGTCAAGGAGCGAAACATATAAAGGCCGATGAGGAGCGAATCCACGCCCGACCACGGCCGCGGCTCGTAACCGAGCAGACGGAACTCAACCGGCAGGCGATCACGGTGCGTGGAAACGAAGAAGTTGACGCCGCGCACGTAGGCGTCCAGGGCACGGCGTTCGGCCTCGGCGAGGACCGCGTACTGTTGCTGCGCCAGCTTCCGCAATCGCAAGCGGCGGGCGGCAATGTCGGATTCCAACGCTTGGGGGCCGAAAATCTCGGCCAGCGCGCCGCCCGCCAGTCGCCGCAGCGCGTCCATTTGCCACAGGCGGTCTTGCGCGGTGACGAAGCCTTGCAAGAACAGCGCGTCCTCGATGGAGGCCGCCGTGATGTGCGGGATGCCTTGCTGGTCGCGCGCGATCGTGGCGGGCGCGGAAACGGGAGCGCGCAGGCTACCGGAAGTCTCAGGCAACGGACGCCAGCCGTACCAGTAGACCAGGCCGAGCGCCGCGATCGCCGCCACGGCTGCAACTATGTTGAAATAGCGAAGGATTTTCTTGAGCAACACCCCAAAATTGTACTCGAGCCGCTGCGACAGGCTGCGGCGGGAGGGCCGCATCTCATGAGTGACCATTACTTCGGTTACCGGTTGCTACTGCTGGCCTGCATCGTGGGACTGAATGCGTTTTTCGCCTCGGCGGAGGCGGCGCTCATCGCAGTCCGGCAATCGCGCTTGCGCGAGCTCGCCGAAGACGGCCAACTGGGAGCTCAGGCCGCGCTGAGTCTGCTGGCCAACCCGGCACGCCTGCTCTCCACGGTGCAGGTCGGCCTCACGCTGGCCAGCCTCGGTGCGGGATGGGCCGGGGAGGACACCCTCTCCCGCTTCCTGCTCCACATCGCGGGCAGAGTGGACGGTCCGCTGGCGACTTCCCTGCTCCATGCGGCCGCCTTCCTGTGCGCTTTCCTGATTCTGACTTTCGCCATGGTGGTGGCCGGCGAAGTGGTGCCGAAGAACCTGGCCATCCAGAATGCGGACCGGTTTGCGGTGCTGATCGCCCCGCCGCTGCTGGTTTTCGCACGCCTGATGCAGCCGTTCGTGAGCGTGCTGGAGGCATCGGCCACGGTCTTGTCCCGGGCGTTCGGACTCCGTGGGGAGCGGAGCACGCATTCGGTGGAAGAACTCAAGATGATCACCAGTTCCGTACGCGCTGCGGGCCGGATCTCACGCACCGAGGAAGAGGCCGTCCTGCGCATGCTCGAGCTGGACCGGGTGGCCGTGCGGGAGATCATGACGCCGCGCCACGACATCGTTTCGCTGCCCGTGGACGCCACTCTGGAGCAGGTGCTCCGCACGGCTTTGCACCACCCTTTCTCGCGCTTTCCCGTCTACGAGAAGGATCCCGAACAAATTATCGGCATTTTGCACTACAAGGATCTGCTGGCGGCGCTGGCGCGGCAGCGTCTGGCCGGCGGCAGCTTTTCTCTGCGGCCCCTGCTGCGCAAGCCGCTGGTAGTGCCCGAAAGCAAGCCGCTCAGCCAGATGATCGAGGAGTTCCGCACCGCTCGCCGGCACATGGCCCTGGTGGTGAACGAATTCGGCACCATCGTCGGGCTGGCCACTTTCGAGGACGTGCTCGAAGAGATTTTCGGGGAAATTCAGGACGAGCACGATGTTCAGCCGCCGCAGCCCGTATTGGAGGCGCCCGTGCTCGAGCTGGAGGGCAACATCAGCATCCGCGATCTGGCGTCCCGCTACGGGATCGAGTTGCCCGCCAACGCCGGCTTCGAGACGCTGGCCGGGTTCCTGCTCCACCGGCTGGGATTCATCCCCCAAGGGGGCGAGACCGTCGAATACGAGGGCCGGCGCTTCACCATCCTGGAAATGGACCGACGGCGCATCGCGCGCGTGCGGATCGAAAAACTGCCCGCTCCGGAGCCGCCGGTCGGGAGCTGAACAGACGGCGCGATGGGCTCAGTACGGGCTGACCGGATGCAGCTCGCGCACCGACTCAGGCCCGCACAGGCGCGCCACTTCCTTGCGCAGAGGCTCCAGGCAGCGGGCGTAAATCATTTTGTAAGCTTCGCAGAAATAGTCCAGATCCTCGAAGCGCCGGTTGGGACCGTGCCGAAGCTTGGGACAACCCCCGTGGCAAATCGGATCATACTCGCAGGCGCGGCACTCCGGCCGGGGCAGCGTCTTCTTGGAAGCGAAACTCAGGCGACGCTGGCGCCGCGCGATCTCCGGCCACGAGTCCTCCATGATGTTGCCCAGCTTCCAGTCGCGCTCCACGAAGAAGTCGCACGGGTAGATGTCGCCGTTGTATTCCACCACCACGTAGCTGTCGCAGGTCTCGTGCATGGTGCAGTTGCCCGGTTTGTGTCCGGCCAGCGCTTCGGCGATGTTGTCGAACAACCGGATGCGCACCCGGCGCCTCTCCGGCCACCAGATTTCGAAGGTCTCGAGCATGAAGCGCCCGTACTGCTGGGGCGTGATCGTGAAGGGAAGCGGATTGCCCTGCCCGTCGAACTCAGCTAGCGGGATGTACTGGATGTTGTCCACGCCGATGGACCGGAAGAAGCGATAAACCTCCCGCGGGTGTTCCACGTTGGCCTGGCTCAGCACGCAGAGGACGTTGAATTCGACTTTGTGCTTCTGGAGGATTTCGATGCCGCGCATCACGCGCCGCCAGGTCCCCTGTCCTCCGCGGTTGACCCGGTAACGATCGTGCATGGCCTCGGGGCCGTCAATGGAGACGCCGACCAGCCAGTTATATTCCCGCAACAAGCCGCACCAGTCCTCGTTGATCAAGATAGCGTTGGTTTGCAGCGCGTTGGATACGGCCTGGCCATCACGGCCATATTGTTTCTGAAATTCCACCAGTTTTTCGTAAAACCGCAGCCCGGCCAGAGTAGGTTCCCCGCCCTGGAAGGCAAAAACGCTGTTCGGATAAGAGTAAAAGAGGTAAGTATCCACCAGCCGCTCGAGTATCTCCAGCGTCATGGCGCGGCCGGGAAGATCCTTGTAAGGATCGGCCTCGCGGTCAAGGTAAAAGCAGTAAGCGCAGTCCAGATTGCAGACCGCCGACACCGGTTTGATCAGAAGCGAATTGATGCGCGGCGTGGTCCCCGGCCCTTCCCCCAGAATCGGAAATGCAAACCCGCTGCCCATGGCTCTACTTTAGCATCGTAACGCTCCCTGCCGAAGCTCGGCGGGAGTGTATGGTAAGTGTTAGCAGTTGGCGGAGGCAAGCGGATGCCTGGCCGGACGCTGATTTCGCAGGAGGTCCTGGCCCGCGTCACTGGCGCTCCCCTGATCGGGGGCAACAGCCTGCGACTGCTCAAGGACGGCGCCGAAAACTACGCCGCCTGGCGCGAAGCTCTCCTGGCGGCCCGCCGCTGGATCCATTTCGAGACTTTTCTGATCCACGACGACGAGGTGGGTCGCGAGTTCGCCGCCATCCTGATGGCCAAAGCGCGCGAGGGCGTGCGCGTGCGCCTGCTGTGCGATTGGGTAGGCACCGCCCGCCGGACCTCGCGGCGTTTCTGGCGAGCTCTGCGCGAAGCCGGCGTGGAGGCCCGGCTGTTCAACCCACCCCAGTTCGTCAGCCCCTTTGCCTGGATCAGCCGCGACCACCGCAAGATGATCGGCGTGGACGGCGAGGTGGCTTTCGTGACGGGCGTCTGTCTGGGACGCATGTGGCTGGGGGATCCGCAACGCGGCCTGGATCCGTGGCGCGACACCGGCGTGGAAGTGCGCGGTCCGGCCGTCGCCGACATCGAGCAAGCCTTTGCCCAGATCTGGGCCACCACCGGGGATCCCCTTCCGGACGAGGAAATTCCACGGCGCCACACCATACGCCCGGCGGGCGATATTCGCTTGCGCGTGATCGCCGGGACCCCCAACACCGCGGGCCTGTACCGGCTCGATCACTTCATCGCCGCCGCGGCGCGACGCTATCTGTGGCTGACCGATGCGTACTTCGTTGCCACCACCTCCTACGTACAAGCCCTTTGCACCGCGGCGCGCGACGGCGTGGACGTACGCCTTCTCGCCCCGGGCTCCAGCGACATCCCGCTGGTGGCTTTCCTGTCGCGCGCCATGTACCGTCCCTTGCTCGAGGCCGGTGTCCGCGTGTTCGAGTGGAACGGTTCGATGCTCCACGCCAAGACCGCCGTCGCCGACCGTTACTGGGCGCGCGTGGGTTCGACCAACCTGAATCTTTCGAGCTGGCTGGGCAACTGGGAGCTCGACATCGTTGCCGAAGACGAAGGGTTCGCCCGCCAGATGGAAGAGATGTACTTGCAGGATCTGGAGCGCGCTACCGAAATCGTGCTCACGCCGCGCCATCGCGTGCGCCCCAGCGGTCCCCCGCGCCCGCGTCGTCGGCGGAGGGGCCGGATGGCCGTGGGCGCCCTGGGCATCAGCAGCGCAGTGGGCGCCTCGATCGCCAACTTGCGCCTGCTGGGACCTGCCGAAGCTCGCGTTCTGGCAGCCGCGGCGGCCTTGCTGCTGGCACTGAGCCTCGTGGCGTTGCTGTGGCCCTGGGCCGTCACCGTCCCCGCAGCCGTGCTCGGCTTGTGGATCGCCTTGACTCTGCTGGTCCGCGCGTGGCAGCTTCACAAGCGGGCCAGCCAGCCGCCCGATCCCCCTAACAAGTCGCGCTGAAGCTGCGCTCCCGGTGATTGGGCATGGTGCAGCCCGGGCATGCTACGTGTTCGAACTGAATCGTGGTGTGGCAGATCATGAATCGCTCGGCCAGCACCTGATTCAGGCGACGCAGCAGCCCTTCGCTTTCCGAGGGCGGCACATCCTCGATCACCACGTGGCAACTCAGGGCATGGGTCGTCGAGCCCAGACTCCAGATGTGCACGTCGTGCACGTCGAGAACGCCGGGGATCTCGCGCAGGGCTTGTACGACGTCCTCCAGCTTGAGGCCGCGAGGCAAACCCTCCAGCAGGATGTTGAGGGACTCACGTACGATGTCCCAGGCGGTCCACACAATGAGCAGCCCGATCAATGCCGAGAGCAACGGGTCCACGCGGTGCCAGCCCGTCCAGCGGATCACGACAGCGCCCACGAGGATCCCGACCGAACCCAACGCGTCTCCCAGCATGTGCGCCCACGCGCCGCGTATGTTCAGGTCGCGTCTCCGCTCGGACGCCAGCCCGTGCATGATCACGAGGTTGACCACCAAACCCAGTCCGGCGACCACGAGCATGGTGATCTCGTGCACCGGCTGCGGGGCCAGCCACCGCCGGTAGCTCTCGTAGAAAATGTAGGCCGCCAGGGCGAGCAGCACTAGCGCATTCACGAAGGCCGCCAGCACGCCCGCGCGGTGATAGCCGTAGGTCTTGATCTCGTCGGCAGGCCGTTGCGCCACGTAATAGCCGAACCAGGCCAGCAACAGCGCCAGTGCGTCCGTGAAATTGTGCCCGGCGTCCGACAGCAGCGCCAGGCTGCGCGCCTCCAGACCCGCTGCAATCTCCAACGCGACGAAGGCGACCGTCAGCCCCAGGGACCATTTCAGGACGCGGCCCATATCCGGCCGCGCACGCGCCGGAAATTCCAAAGCTCGCTCCTTTTCCCTCAGTCTATGCCATCCCGGGACGCCCGATCGAGGCCCAAGACCGAAGAGGGTCGTCACCAATTCGCGGCGGCCTGCAAGCTCTTGAGCTTGGCCGTGAAGGTCGTGCGCTTGAGCCGCAGCAGTTCGGCGGCCTGCTTCTTGTTGCCGTTGGAACGCCGCAGCGCCTGCTCGAGCAGACTGCGTTCGATCCGCGCGATGGTGGCCTCGAAATCCATGCCCTCGTCCGGCAGGCGAATCGAGGGCAACGAGGTGGCGTTCAGCGCCTTCCACTGCGCCGGTGAAGGAAGCGGGAAATCGGAAGGAACCAGCAGCTCCCGCTCGCCGCTGAGGATGACGGCCATCTCCACGGCGTTCTCGAGTTGCCGTACATTGCCGGGCCAACTGTACGTGGCAAGCCTTTCCATGGCCTCGGCGGAAATGCGCTTGGGCGGGATGTCCTCGCGCGAGCAGACCTTTTCCAGGAAATGGGCCACCAGCAAGGGAATGTCCGAGGCGCGCTCAGCCAGCGGGGGCAGATGAATCGGCACCACGTTCAGGCGATAATACAGATCTTCGCGGAAGCGGCCCTGGCGGATGCGCTCCTGAAGATCGGCATTGGATGCCGCCAGGACCCGCACGTCCACCGGGATCACTTCGGAGCTTCCCAGCCGCTGCAGCTCGCGCTCCTGCAAAACGCGTAGCAGCTTGGCCTGCAGGTCGAGCGGCATGTCGCCGATTTCGTCCAAAAACAGCGTGCTGCGGTGAGCTTGTTCAAAGCGTCCGATGCGATGGTGAATGGCGCCCGTAAAGGCGCCTTTGACGTGGCCGAATAGTTCCGCTTCGAGCAGAGTCTCGGGTATGGCGCTGCAATTCACGGCCACCATAGGCAGATGGCCGCGCCCGCTCGCCATGTGGATGGCGCGCGCCACTACTTCCTTGCCCGTGCCGGTGTCGCCCGTGATCAGCACCGTGCAGCGTCGGCGGGCCACGAGCCGGATCGTCTCGACCACCTGCCGCATGGCTCGGCTTTCCCCGATCAGCAATCGCCTCCACGGTTCCGCGCCCGAGTGCGAGCCACCGCGCGCCTGCTCCCAGCGCTGCCGCCAGTGCGCCGCTTCATTGAGCAGCTTCAGCAGGCCCTCGGGGCCCAACGGGTCGCCCAAATAATGGAAGGCGCCCAGGCGGGTGAGGCGCACCGCCCGATCGAACGACGGCTCGCGCTCGCGAATGAGCACAGGGACCGCCGCGTTCACCCGTAAAGCCTCCTCCAGCCAGTCCTCCGCCGACCAATCGGGCACCGGGAAATCCACCAGGACGGCGTCATAGGAAGAGTTCGCCACGGCATCCAGCGCCGCCCAAGCCGCGTGGACCGCCTCCACAGACCAGCCCTCCAAGGCTTCCAGCACCCCGCGGTGCTCGCTGAACCGGGGATCGTCCTCGGAAACCAGCCACAACAACCTCATGGTCTGGCGCCTCGGTAAGCGAGGATGATCGCTGCGGACATCGGCCCCAATATCGGCGGGTTCAGGGAAAACTTGACTGCGGCAGGTCCTGAACAGAGCGAAAGTTTTGTCTTAGAACCTGCAGGGGATGGTTCTGGCCTGCCCTCGCCTCCTATAGGGGGCCTTTGAGGGGGACTTTGGATCCAACCGAATCTCGATTGACACGCGCCGGGAATCCTGATAATCTCAATAGAAAATGGGAACTAAGGAGGAGAAATGGCCCACGCCGACGCAATCAATGCTTCCCTGGAACAATGGGAAAACTGGGTCCTTCGCAGGCATAAGAAAATCCCCAACAACAAAAGGCTCTTCGTGCTGACCTGCATGGACGAACGCGTGCCCATCGAACAGGTTCTGGGCCTTCAGCCCGGCGACGCTCATATTTTCCGGAACGCCGGCGGGCTGGTCACCGACGACGTGATTCGCAGCGCAGCCTTGACCATCCACGGCTTCGGCACCAGGGAAATCATCGTAGTTACCCACACAGAATGCGGGATGTTAGGGGCCACGGGCGAGCAAGTCACCCAGAGCATCGAGCAGGCGACCGGGGTGAAGCTTTCTGAGATCGCTCTGGATCCCGGCTTACCTGAGTTCCGACTGCCGCCGGAATCCGTCTCCCGTTGGTGGAAGACGATTACCGACGTAGACGAGGCCACCGTGCAACAAGTCGAGTACCTGCGCCGGCACCCCCTGATCCCGGCCGATGTCTCGATTTCGGGCTACGTTTACGAGGTGGAGACGGGACGGCTGCGCCGTCCGGGCCAGATCCTGGCGTCCATGGTGAGCAAGGCCTTTTACAAGTGAATGAGGCGCCGCTGACCCGGGAGCGCCGAACAACGGCCTACCCTCCGCAGCTTTTTTCTGATACAATCATTACCGGACGCTATTGCTCCCCGGGGCGGGAGTAATTCAGCGGTAGAATGCCAGCTTCCCAAGCTGGACGTCGCGGGTTCGAATCCCGTCTCCCGCTCCAG
>JAPWUP010000113.1 GCA_028275505.1 Bryobacteraceae bacterium | reverse complement strand
CGCCCGTCAGGCGGCGCGTCACGCGCTCGATCCGGGCGCTGTGCTGGGCCTTCCACAACAGCCACACCACGCCCATCGTGGCCAGCCACGCCAGCACAAAGACAATCGCCGCCAGCAACATGGCTACAGCTCCATGACTTCGTCGAAAAGGTCCGGCCGCAGTTGAATCCCTGCCGCCAGGAGCCGCTCGTAAAACTTGGGCCGGATCCCGGTGGCCACGAACCGGCCCAGAACTTTGCCGTCCGGCCCCACGCCGCGTTTTTCCAGCACAAAGATGTCTTGCAGCGTGACCACCTCGCCTTCCATGCCCGTGACTTCAGTGATCGAGGTGACGCGGCGCGATCCATCGGCCAGACGAGCCGCCTGGATGATGACCTGAACCGCGCTGGCGATCTGCTGGCGGATGGAAACCAAAGGCATGTTCGCCGCCGCCCACGTCACCATGACTTCCAGGCGGCTGATGGCGTCCCGCGGCGAGTTGGCGTGAATCGTGGTCAGCGAGCCGTCGTGACCGGTGTTCATCGCCTGGAGCATGTCCAGCGCCTCTTCGCCGCGCACCTCGCCCACGATGATGCGGTCCGGGCGCATGCGCAGGCTGTTGATCAGCAGCTCCCGCTGGCGCACCGCGCCCTGACCCTCCAGGTTCGGCGGCCGCGTCTCCAGGCGTGCCACGTGCGGCTGCTTGAGTTGCAGCTCGGCCGCGTCCTCGATGGTCACGATCCGTTCCTTGGGAGAAATGAACGCCGAAAGCGCGTTGAGCAGCGTGGTCTTGCCGGCACCGGTACCGCCCGAGATGATCATGTTCAGGCGCGCCTTCACGCAGGCCTCAAGCAGCTCCATCATCCCGGGCGTCAGCGCCTTGCGCTCGACCAGGTCCGCCGGCATCAGGCGGTCGCGGGCGAAGCGCCGGATGGACAGCAGCGGCCCGTCCACGGCCAGCGGCGGAATAATCGCGTTCACGCGCGAGCCGTCGGCCAGGCGCGCGTCCACCATCGGATTGGATTCGTCAATGCGCCGGCCCACCTGCGAGACGATCTTGTCAATGATGCGCATCAGGTGGGCGTCATCGCGGAAGGTGACGTTGGTCAGCTCGAGCACGCCGTTGCGCTCCACGTAGACCTGCTTGTGGGTGTTGACCAGGATGTCGGAGACGGTGGGATCCTCGAGCAACGGCTCCAGAGGCCCCAGACCGAAGACCTCGTCCAGCACCTCGTCGCAGATCTGCTGCTTTTCCAGCGCGCTCAACAGGGTGGATTCGCCTTCCACCAGGCTCAGCAAGGCCTGGCGCACTTCGGCCCGCATGCGCTGGTTGTCTATGGAGGCCAGCGCATCCATGTTGATCCGGTCCACCAGCTTGCGGTGCAACGTGAATTTGAGCTCCTGGTATTCCGGTCGCAACGAGCCGCGCGGGCGCGCCGCGTGCTGGAGCAGTCGCTGATCCCAGCTCAGCGGCCGCCGCGTTTCTGAATCCGTCACCGAAAGCATCGCTTCGCCTCCTCCCTGCTAGCCTCTTCAGTCCTCAGGAACTCTCGGAGAACACCGGCAGCGCGTTCAGCACCAGCCCCGTGCGCTTTTTGTCGGTCTGGGCCACGCCTGCCAGCCGCCCGGCGAACTCTTCGATGGCGCCGCCCAGCTCGGACGTCGCATCCAGCGGCTGCCCCATGGCGAGCAATCGCTGGAGCGCAATCTCGTCGTTGGGGAACCGGGCACGCGCCGGGCAGCCGATCACTTTTTCCATATCGGACAATCGCAGGCCATCTCCTCCGCCCGCCCGGTTGATCAAGACCTCGTAGCGATCCTGGCCCACGCCGAGGTGTCCCAGCATGCGGACGGCCTTGCGCGCCAGGTGCAGGCTGGCCAGCTCCATCGTCGTCACCAGGAATCCCAGGTCGCACTCGGCCAGCCCCAGCAGACTGACGCGATGAAAGATCGCGGGCAAGTCCAGCAGCACGAAGTCGTAGTTGCGCCGCGCGTATTCGCAAAACTCGTGGAGCCGCGCGGGCTCGACCAGCTCGAGGCCCGGAGACATCGGGGCAGGCAGAACCTCCAGGCCCTGGATTCGCTCCACTTGGGAAACCCATCGCCCCGGATCCAGCCGGTCGCCTTCGAGCAACAGCTCCACCAGAGCGGTACTGGCGGGTGCCCGGAGATAAAAGCTGCTGGTCCCGCTCATCACATCCATGTCCACCAGCAGGACTCGCTGGCCGGTGAGCCGCTGCAAGGCGAAGGCACTCTGGGAGGCCAGCGTGGAGGCGCCTGATCCCGGCTTGACGCTGGCAAACAAGTAGACCTTGCCCGGCTGGCGGGCCGCAGTCGGCTCCGGCTGACGCAGTCGCCGGATGCGCGCCGCTGCTTCGCGTTGCGCCGCGGCTTCGAAAGGTGCGTAGAGAAACTCGCTGGCCCCAGCCCGCAAGGCCCCCACCAGCGCATCCGGATCGTTGCGGGTGTGGATTCCGATCACGTGGACGGGAGGTCGTGCCTGGGTGAGAATGCGGATCAGTTCCGCTGCCCGCGCAAAGTCGGTGGCGACATCGAGCAGCACCACATCGGGCGCGTACTGGCGCACGCGGATCTGAAGCGTTTGGGGCGGCGGGTAGCTTCGCAAGTCGCCGATCACCTGGAACACGCGCGCCTGGCGCAGCCCAGCCAGAGCCGCCTCCGCCAGAGCGCGGTCCGGCGCGATCAATAGCGCGGTCAGCTCGGCCCCATCGCCCGCAACCGTCACTGCTTTCCTTTCCTTGCCGCGCGGCTTGCGGCGCCGCTAGCCGCTGCCGGAGCCTTCTGGCTGATCGGGGGCAGAAATTCCCTGGGCATGGCAGGACCGGGCAGCGGTCGGCCCGCTTCCAGCGGTTGCGTGATTTCCGGACTGACGATCACCACCAGCTCGGTCTTGCTGCGGTTGCGCTGGCGGCTCCGGAAGAGCGCCCCCAGCAAGGGAATGTCGGCCAGCCCCGGCACCTTGGCCAGAGTTTCCGTCACCCGATCGTCAATCAGGCCGGCGATGACGAAGCTCTGGCCGGGCGCCAGCTCCACGTGCGTTTCCATGCGCCGCGTGGCCAGCGCCGGGATCGTGAAGCCCGAAAAGACCAGCGCATTGGCCATGTCAATCGTGGACACCTCGGGCCGCACCATCATCTTGATGGTCTCGAGCGGCGTGATCTGGGGCAGAAACGTCAGGCGGATCCCGAACTCACGGAACTGGATCGTCACCGCGCCCACGTTGGCGCCGCCCTGGACCACGGGGATCGGAAACTCTCCGCCCACAAGAAAACTTGCTTCCTTGCCATTGGTCGCCACCAGGTTCGGCTCGGCCAGGATCTGCAACAGTCCCTGGCTCTCCAAGGCCCGGATGAAAGCCGCCAGGTTCAGGTCCGGGCGGAAGGCGAACACGTTAAGCGCGTCGGAGATGCTGAAGCGCGTCTGGGTTCCTTCGATCCGCCCCGGAATCACTCCTTCGAGCTGCGATGGATGCGGACTCGGAAACTGTCCCGTGGTCACCGAAGCGGGCGTGTTCAGCGCTCCGGTCGAGACCAGATTGGCGCCCAGCGCATCCAGCGCACTGCGGTTGAGCTCGGCAAAGCGCACGCGCAGCAGCACCTGCGGATCAGGCGCACGCGGGGCGATTTCAAGGTTGTTCACCACGCTCTTGCTCATGGGCGCCACCAGCGCCGCCGCCCGCTCGGCCACCGCCTGGGATGAGACTTTGCCGGTCAGCGAGACCGAATCCCGTGTGGCCTGGATTTCGATCTCTTCGCCGGGAAACGTCTTCTTCAGCAGCTCGCGGATGGGATCCAGGTTGGGCTCCACCGAGATCTGATAGAAAGCGCGCTGGCCATTCTTGGACCACACGACCACGGTGGCCGTCCCCAGGTTCTTGGCGTGCAGCAGCACCTCGCGCAGCGACACCGCCACAGCGTCCACGACCTCGGGATTACTCGTCGAGATGCGAGCCACGTCGGCGGGAAAGTCAATCACCGCGCTGCGGCCCACGGGAATGCGCACCTCGCGCGCGCTGACCGCAGCATCCTCGCCGGCGACAGCCGCGACGCCGACGAGGGCCAGGCAAAGCAGGATGTGGGCAATCGAGCGTCTCATGGCTTGCTCCCGCTGGTGGTTGGCCGCACGGCCCCCACGACCTCGACGCTGCGCTGCGAGCCGCGGAAGACCACGACTTCTTCCGGTGGCGGCGGAGGAGGCGCAGGCGGGGTCTCGGGTTTGCTTTCCGCGCGCACGGTCCGGGGCGGCGCGGGCGCCACAGGCTCCGACGCCGCTTTGCGCACCGGATAGAGCTCGGTCAGCGCGCGCCCGGGCGTCTTCTGGATCGTCTGATCGCTCGCATTGCGCAGCACGAGCTGGATCTTGCCTTCGTTGCCTGCCAGGGTCAGGATCTCGGCCTGTTCTGGAGTGACCAGCAGCGTGACCACGGGCGAGTTCACGGGCTGGCCGCGGGCGTCCGGCTCAATCTTCTGCCCAGCGGACAACACGAGGATGTTTTGCAACACGGTCGTGGTCATCGTGTCGGGGTGATTGGGAGGCCTGCCCGTCACCAGCACGTCCACCCGCATGCCCGGCATCACGAAACCGGCCACGCCCACGACGTCGTTGACGCGGACTGCCACCGCGCGCATTCCGGGAGGAATCACCGGCGCTAGCCCGAACCCGCTGCCCCGCGCCCCGATGCGGCCTTCGCGGATCGGTTCATCGGGCAGGATCGAGCTGATCACCGGGCGCTCGTACACCTCTTCCGGCCGACTGAAGGCGCCCGGGGGTATCTGCCCGGCCGGCAGCTTGACGACCTTCACGTCCTCGGGCTTGATCGTCACTCCCACAGGCAGGGCCCTCACCGCCACGACCACTTCCTTGGTTTCGATCTTTTGAGGCTTGGGAGCGCGGCTGGCGCCAGCCACCGTCTGGTAGAAGACCCCTGCCACGACCAAGGCGAACAACAGGCTCAAGCCTGCGACGGTCAGGAATCTGCGATCCATGGCCCTCACCTCATGCGGCGCTGCCGGGGCCGCGGTTGCTGCCCTCTACCGCCCGGCCTAGGTTCTCCAGCCCGCGCCTTTCCAGCCAGCCCGCACAGAACGGAACGGCAAAGCCGTCGCCTCGAGCGGGCGCTGTGCGTTCGGCCCCGGGCGGCTGGCTCGTGGATTTCCATCCGAGGGATTGGGCCTGGCGTGGTTCGCCTGAGGCGAAACCACGGTCCCGGGAATCGGGTCCGGCCGGCATCCCAACTACAGTTCGGCTTGCCGGGGCGATTTCTTTAGCGCGGCTTCCATTCCGACCCGCCGGTAAAGAACCGCCGGCCCCTTGCGCTCGACCAGCTCCCACTCGCCCGAGCAGCCGAGCAAACCGGCGAGCGGCCACTCTTCGGGAATCAGCGCGTAGTGGAAACCCCAGCGATCGAGCGATTCGCGCCAGCCCGTCTTGCCTTGGACGATCTTCAGATACTCGTCCCCGAGCCGGCTGCCATAGAAATCGCTGCGACCGTCGAAATAGACCTTCTGGTGAGGATAAAAGCGATAGATCAGGTAATCGGCCCACTGATCCGAGGTGAACACGCGGGTCCCGCGGAGCAGGTCGGCATGGCGCGAGACAATCTCCACCGGGAACTTCTGGGCCGGGAAGTCCCGCGGCCACTGACTCGTGGGCGTGGCCAGCAGGACCACCGCGATGCCCACAGCAGCCCAGGGGCTCAGGCGCGCAAAACCGGCCCGCAGATCTTCCGAGACGCTGTCCAGAATGGCAGGGACCGACCGCGGTCCCGCGCGGCTGGCCCATCGGCGCCACAGCAGGCTCGCTTCCGCCGCCACCCAAGGCCCGGCGAGCAGCACGAACAGGGGCACGTGCCGCGCCGAGACCAGTGCGGCGTGGCCCCAGAACAAGGCGAGCGCGGGTTCGGCCAGCCGCCTCCGCTTCAGGAACGCGGGCGCCGCCATCAGCGCCGCGAACAACAGCAGCTCAAAGTACAGGCTGTATTCCGAGCGGAACTTGGGCGACTGGAACTCGTCCACCACCCTGCGGATCCATTCCGAGCGCAGGTAAGCAGCGATGTGGGCATGAAGCCGCCAACCGTAGGGGTTGACAAGTGAGACGGCTGCGCAGGTCGCCACGAGCGACGCATAACGCAAAGCGGGCCGGAAATCAAGCAGGCGGCGCGCGCCCTCGATCCAGCACTCGACAGCTACAGCCACGGTCCAAAGCCCCAGCGAAGCCAGCAGGGCGACGAACCCCCCGTGCACGTTCACCCAGACCAGCGTCAACGGCACGAGCCACCAGACGGTGCGGCCCGGCTGCGCTCGATCGCGTTCGATCAAGCTCCAACTCAGGCTCCAGGCCAGCAGCGTGAACACGTGAGGACGGGCGAGGAAATGGATGGAGGCCGCGCCCAGCGCCAGCATGAGCACGATCATGGCGATGAAAGTGTTGGCCCCCAGCCGCAGCATGCGGCGGAACAGGATCAGGGCTGCGAGCACGATGGCCAGGGCGGCAAGCACGGCCACGCCGCTCAGGCCTGCCACCCGAAAGATGACAGCGAAAGCGACGTCGGCCAGCCATTCCCAGGCGAACCAGGGATCGCCAGGCTTGCTGAAGGAGAACAGGTCCTGGCGCGGCCACTGTCGCTCATCGAGGATGTACTCGCCGGTGCGGATATGCCAGCCGGTATCGCCATCGGCCAGCAGCGTGATCCAGCGGCCTCCCGCGGCGAACTGCCATACGAGCAGCGAGATCAGCACGCAATCGAGCAGCGTAGGCGCAAGCCAGCGTGCCACGCTGCGCCCGGCGTCCACGGCCGGTTCACTCCGCGTGCGGGCCTTCGGGCTGGTCCAGGCCCAGCCGCACCGCCCCGATGGCCAGCTCGTAGCGGTTGCGCGCCCCGGTTTTCTCGAAAATGTGCATCAGGTGGGCCTTGACGGTTCCGGGAGCGATCGCCAGCGCTTGAGCGATCTGTTTGTTGCGCATGCCGCGGCACAGCAGGCGGACGATCTGACGTTCCCGGGGCGTGAGCCGCGCGGCCAGTTTGCGCAAGGGCTCAGGCGGCTGGGACGCCGGCTCTTCCCACGTTCCGCCCTGTCCGACGGTGGTCAGGCAATCCATGAGGATGCCCGCGGGCGCGGTGCGCCGAAGGATGGCGCGCACCCCGGCTGCAGCGGCCCGTGCGGCAGGCACGCACTGAGGATTGCGCACCCACAGCACGAGACCGCTCGACGGCGAAGCCGCGTGCAACGCCTCGAGCAGGCCCAGAACCGCCGGGCTTTCTTCGGCTGGTCCCACCAGGATCACGGCGGGTTGGAGGCGGGCCACCTGAGCGGGCGCATCCTCGGGGCCCGACGCTCCCACCAGCATGAGTTGGCCGCTGGCCTCCAGCGTGACGCGGAGGCCTTCGATCACCATGGGTTGGGACTCGCAGGCGAATACCGTGATCAGGCGCACCACTGCCTTGCTTTATCGGCAGCGGGCAGCGTGCGGTTTAGGCGGCGCCAGGACTCAGGTCTTGATGTCGTCGCGGGCGAAATCCCACTCCACCACGCGGAGCTGTTTGGCCGAGAGGTTCACCATGTGCGCACACGCGGCGGCATGGTGACCCTGGACGGCATCCTGCCAGTAGGGCTTGCGAGTGCGGATGGACTCCAGCCAGTGGCCGAGGTGGACGATGGTGGGATCCAGGCCTTCCTGGTAGAACTCCTGCGGTCCCTCGACGACCCTGGGTTTGCGCGTCGCAGGCAACTCGGTCTCCCGAACCTTGGGATCGCGATAGTAGGCCTCCTCAAGGTGACGCGGCCAGCTTTCGACGATCCAGCGGTTGTCCTCGACGGCGCGTTCCGGATAGAAACTCATGCTGCCCGCGCCCAGCGTGATGGTGCCCTCGGTGCCCAGGAACTGGAAACTGCTTTCGGCGGCGGCCTGATTGTTGAATGTGGAGCTGAGATTGACGACGAAGCCTTCCGGATACTCAAGGATGGCGTTGAGCGTGTCCGGCACTTCGCGATCCTTCCAGCGATAGAGCTGCCCCATGGCCACCACGCGGGAAGGCATGTTGGCGTTCATGATGTAGTGGATCGTGGTGCACAGGTGCACGAACAGGTCGGTGGCAATGCCGCCCGAGTAATCTTCGTAGCAGCGCCAACGGAAGAAACGTTCCAGCGAGAAGGGTCGCTTGGGCGCGGGGCCGAGGAACATCTCCCAGTTGACGGTTTGGGGAGAAGCGTCGGGCGGAATGGGATAGATCCACGCCCCGGAAGCGGTGTTGCGATTGTAAGCGGCGCGAATGATGGTGACCTTGCCCAGCTTGCCGCTCTGGACCATCTCCCGGGCGCGACGCTGGAGCGCGGAGCTCATGCCCTGGCTGCCGACCTGCACGATCCGCCCGGTGGCGCGCGCCGCCTGGATGATCTCCAGGCCCTCGGAGCTGCGGTAGGTGAGCGGCTTTTCGCAATAAACATCCTTGCCCGCCTTGAGTGCGTCGAGCACCATCTGGCGGTGCCAGTGATCGGGAGTAACGATCATGACGGCGTCAATGGACTTGTCATCCAGGATCTCCCGGTAGTCCTTGACGGCGCGTGCGCGGCCGCCGGTTCGTTCGATGGCGCGTTCGACGCGGCCCTTGTAGGCGTCCACGACGGCGGTGATTTCGACGCCCGGATGACTCAGGAGGGCGGGGATCAGCTCGTGGGCGCGGGCGCCCGTACCGATGACGCCGACCTGGATGCGGTCATTGGCCGAGTAAGAACGCATGGGGGCGGCGCTGGCCGCCACGGCGCCTTGCAAAAGGCTGCGACGCGTGATGTTCATTGTGGGACCTCCGCTTCCGGCTTGATTATAGTGCGGGCGGGGCGAGCCGCGGCAGCCGGGCTTCGAGCGCCGCGGCCACGCGCAGGATGCGCGCTTCGCTGAATGGTGGACCGATGATCTGCGCGCCCAGCGGCAGCCCCTGCGGATCCAGGCCGCACGGCAACGACAGGGCGGGCCAGCCGAACATGTTGATCGCCCGAACGAACCTCGTGGCGCCGGGCCGCAGGTCTTCGGTGCCGTCCTCCCACCGCAGGTGGGTCTCGCCGCGACGCGGCGCCGGGATCGGCATGGTCGGAGTGAGCAGGCAATGGACCTGGCGCCAGACCTTGCGGTATTCCTCGCGCATGAGTCGCCGGAGCCGCTGGGCCTGGACATAATCCGTTGCCGACAAGAGCAGACCTTGTTCGAGCAACAGGCGCACGTCGTCGCCGATCTCGCGCCAGCGTTCCATGTACGGCTGCATGACGGCGGCGGCCTCGACCAGCAGGATGATGCGGCTGATCTGATTCATGGCCGCCACGTCCGGCACGCGCACGGGGATGATCGTCGCGCCCGCCTGCTCGGCCAGTTGCGCAGCCTTCTGCACAGCCTCTGCCACGCCGGGCGCCACGCGTGTGAAGTAGAAATTCTCGGGCAACCCGATGCGGATCCCCTGGAGTGAGGGATCTTCCGGCGGCACGTAGTCTTCGACCGGGTGACGGCTCGAGGTATCGTCGCGCGGATCGAAGCCTGCCAGGGCGTTGAGCACCAGGGCAGCGTCGTGGACCGAGCGCGTCAGCGGCCCGGCGTGATCGAGCGTGAAGTCCAGGGGAAGCAGGCCGTAGCGGCTGACGCGGCCGAAAGTGGGCTTGAGGCCTACGACGCCGCACCAGGCCGCGGGGATTCGGATGGAGCCGCCGGTATCGCTGCCCATGGCCATGAAGACCATGCCTGCGGCCACGGCCGCGCCCGAGCCGCCGCTGGAGCCGCCGGGCACGCGCTCCGGGTCCCAAGGGTTGCACACGGCGCCGTAATGGGGATTGGCCGATGTGATGCCGTAGGCCAGCTCGTGCATGTTGGTTTTGCCCACGAGTACGGCGCCGGCTGCGCGCAGGCGCTCAACGACGGCGGCGTCGAAATCCGGCACGTAGTCAGCGAAGATTTTCGAGCCGCAGGTGGTGCGGACGCCGCGGGTGGCGAAAACGTCCTTGACGGCGACAGGGATGCCGTGCAAGGGTCCGCGATCCCGGCCTTCGGCCAGCTCCTGATCGGCGCGGCGCGCTGCGGCCAGAGCCTCGTCGCCCGTGACCGTAATGAAGGCGCGGAGACGGTGGTCGTAGCGCGCGATGCGATCCAGGGCGGCCTTGGTCAGCTCCACAGACGAGATGCGGCGGGCGCGCAGGGCGGCCGCAGCTTCGCGGATGGTCATATGGCTTCCTCCTCGACCTCGCAGCGGAAGTTGATCAGGGGTTCGGCGGTCAGCGGAATCCGGGCGGCGCGGTCGGAGAGAACTGCGTACAGCTCATCCAGTACGGGTTCGATGCGGTGCAGATCTTCTTCCGGCAAGTTGAGGCCGCGAGCGGCGGCGAGCAATCTCCAATCGGGCATGCAGGTAGTGTAGCGCGGGCTGCGCACCGGGTTGAAACGGCTCGGCGGCCGGGTCCATCCTGATAACAGAGGAGGCGCCATGGGTTTTCTGATTGCGGCGTTGCTGGGCCTCTGGCTGGCTCAGAGCGGGGAGCGCCAGGATCTTTCGGAAGCCGAAATCCAGGCGATCATTGAAAAATTCGCGGCCAAGGAAAGCGAGTTCGCGCGGGCGCGGGACAACTACACGTACCGGCAGACCGTGCGCATCGAGGAGCTGGACGAAGGCGGCAACGTGCTGGGTCGCTACGAAATCGTCTCCGACATCATTTTCTCGCCGGAAGGCAAGCGCACCGAGCGCGTGGTACGCGCGCCCGTTTCCACGTTGCGCCGGATCATCCTCACGCCTGAGGACGAGCAGGACGTGCGCAACGTGCAGCCTTTCGTTCTCACCAAGGAAGACATCGGCAAATATTACGTGCGTTATCTGGGCCGGCAGAAAGCCGATGAGATCCCATGTTATGTGTTTGCGGTGAAACCCAAGAAAATGGAGCCGGGCCAGCGTTACTTCCAGGGGCTGATCTGGGTGGATGACCGCGACTTGCAGATCGTGAAGACTTACGGCCGCGGCGTGGGATTACTGAAGAAAGGCTCCGACAACCAGTTTCCGAAATTCGAGACTTACCGCGAGCAGATAGACGGCAAATACTGGTTCCCTACCTGGACGGGCGCCGACGACACGCTGTTTTTCGAGACCGGACCGCAGCGCATTCGCATGCGAATCCGTTACGAGAACTACAAGCAGTTCAAGGCTGACGTACAGATTCGCTACGGGGAGCCGGTTGAGACGCCGCCGCAGCCGAAGAAGCCGTAAGCGGCTCCTCGCGAGCCGTGCGCCCGTTGCGCCGGATGCCTTCCCAGCGACGTTTGAAGGAGAAGAAACTCCCGATATACTCGCGGGCCAGTTGGGGCCAGGTCTTGTCCACGTAAGAGCGGATGGACACGTAGCACTGGTCGCAGGTGTTGTGGCGGGTGAACTCGGCGATCATGCGGTCGCGCTCCTCCAGCCGGTAGCGGCGGAACTGCATGGAGCACGGCTGGAGGTAGCCGTCGGCCGTGACGACGAGGAAACGCAGGCCGGCCATGCACCCTGGCGCGCCGCCGCGCTCGAAGTAGCGGCGCGTGGCCTCGATGGTGGTGGGCGCGTTGACGATCCAGTTGGTGGAATCGCGGCGAGCTTCGATGCGATCCAACTGGCGGTTGAGTTCGGCCAGTTGCTCGGGCGAGTTCAGGAAGTAATCCGGATTGCCAGTCCGGCGCGGCGAGTACGCGCTGTAGCAGATGTTGACACCCCACTGGCGGGCGCGGTCCGCGATCGCGTTGATTTCACCCACGTTGAGGCTGGTGATGCAGGTATTGAGCACAATGTCGTCGTAGCCGAGCGCAGCCAGCCGGGGGACCAGCCGGCTCAGCTTGCGGTACAGGCCGGGATGGCGGCGGAACCAGTCGTGGCGATCGTCGGGAAAGTCCAGGCTGACCGAGAACTGATCAATCCCCGCTTCGCGCAACGCCAGGTAGCGCTCTTCGGTCATCAGCGACCAGTTGGAAACCAGGATGGTATAGGGCAGCCCGGTGCGGGGGTTTTTCACCGCGCGCACGATCTCGATCAGGTCCGGCCTCATCAGCGGTTCGCCGCCGGAGATCTGGGCCACGGCGGGGCGGAGGGCGCGAACATAGCGGCGGTATTCCTCGGGCTGGAGGTTGCGCGAATCGTCCTTGGGGCCGCCGTGATCGCAGTGCCGGCACCAGCACGTGCAACTGTCTGTGACCTCGAAGGAGACCACGATGGGCCGCGCAGTGAAGTAGTTGAGCGAGCCGCGCACGATGACGCTCAAGGACTGGACCAGCGGGGTTTTGCGCATAGCCGGACCGTTTACTCCGGTAATGAAAATGCTAGCAAGGGATCGGGCGGCGGGCAAGCCTGGCTCAGCCAACCGCCTTCAGCGCGGGCTGGACGGGGATTGGCGGTAGTCGAACCGCGCCGGCGCGGGGCCGTGACCGTAGCGCGCAGGGCCGGCCTCGGCGTCCGCAGTCGAACGGCGCCGACGTGGGGCCGTGACCGGGCGGTCAGCCTGCTTTCAGTAGTCGCGTGTACAGCACGCGGAGAGTGGCCATGACGGGGATGGCGAGAAACAGTCCGGGAATCCCTGCGATTGCTTCACCGGCCAGCGCGCCCGCGATCACCAGCACGGGGTGAAGCGCCAGTCCCTGGCTCATCAGGTGCGGCATCAGCACGTAATCGAGAA
>JAPWUP010000383.1 GCA_028275505.1 Bryobacteraceae bacterium | reverse complement strand
CCCTGACCAACCAGGCCACGGGAGTAAGCCAGAAGTCGGCCACCAACGAGGCCGGCCTGTTTGTTTTCTCGAGCGTGCTCCCGGGCACGTATTCGCTGGAAGTCAGCGCCAGCGGATTCCGAAGCTACCAGGTCCGCGACATCACCCTGACCGCCAATGAGCGGCGGTCGCTGGGCGACATCACGCTGCAAGTCGGTCAGCTCACCGAACGCATCGAGGTGACGGCAGAAGTGACGCCGATTCAGACCGCCTCGAGCGAACGGGCGGGATTGGTCAGCGGCGATCAGATCCTGAACCTGGCCATCAAAGGACGGGATTTTCTCGGCCTGCTCTCTACCTTGCCCGGCATCATTGACACGCGCGTAGGCGCTCGCGAAGTGGTGATGACGGGCAACGTTCTCCAGGGGCTGCACATCAATGGCGGCCGCGAGACCTCGATCATGTACGCGCTTGATGGCATCTCGGCCGTGGACACGGGCTCGAACACCAGCGTACACAATGAGCCCAACATGGACGCCATTGCCGAGGTCAAAGTGCTTACCTCCAACTATCAGGCTGAGTACGGACGCAACAGCGCCGGAACCATCAATGTGATTACCAAGAGCGGCACCCGCGAGTTCCACGGCAGTGCTTACTGGTACTACCGGCACGAATCGCTCAACGCCAACGGCTTCTTCCAGAACCGCACAGGCACGCCCAAACCACTGTATCGTTTCAATAGCGGCGGTTACTCGATCGGAGGCCCCTTTTACATTCCGGGCAAGTTCAACACCAACCGCGACAAGCTCTTTTTCTTCTTCTCGCAGGAGTACGTGCGGCGGCGCCTGTATCCCGGCGTGCGTTTCGTGACTACCCCCACGGCGATGCAGCGCAACGGCGATTTCTCGGAAACGCGCGACTTGAACGGCGCGCTCATCCCCATCCGCGATCCCCTGACCGCGCAGCCCTTCCCGGGCAACATCGTTCCCAAAGCCCGCATCAATACGCTGGGCCAGGCGATCCTGAATTTCTATCCTTTGCCCAACTATACCGAGACCGACCCCGCGTTGCGCTACGCCCGCAATTACCGCTCCAACGTCAGCGGGCGTAACCCGCGACGACAGGACGTCTATCGTGTGGATTACGTGATCACGCCGACGCTCACCATGTATGTCCGCGGCATCACGGACCACGATCACGAGTACTGGCCTTACGGCTCGTGGGTTACGGGCGACGTGAACTACGACTTAGTGGAGATTTTCCGTCCCCAGCGCGGTCGCGGCGGCGTGCTGAATCTCACCAAAATCTTCGGTCCCTCGACGGTAAACGAGTTCACCATGGGCGCCACCACCCGCGGGCAGACTTTCAATCCCGTGGACAAAAGCAAAGTGGCCCGCAGCCGCATGGGCAACATCCCGCAGTGGTTCCCTGCTTCCAACGAATCGGGCGCCATTCCCAATGTCACTTTCGGCGGCGTACCCAACTATATCAACTGCTCCCTGGGGAACATTCCCTACACCAACGAAAACCCCGTCTTCACGTTCGCGGATAACTTCAGCAAAGTCGTGGGCCGCCACAACCTGAAATTCGGCGTGTATATCGAGCGCATGCGCAAGGACGAAGTGGGCAGCCCCAACACGCGTGGCGCCTTCAGCTTCGGGCGCAACGTCAACAACCCGTTCGACGCCAATTATGCTTTCGCCAACGCGCTGCTGGGTAACTTCGAAAGTTACTCGGAGGGTACTTTCCGGCCCTACTCGCACTACCGCTACACCCAGGTGGAGTGGTACGGACAGACTTCGTGGAAGGTCAGCCGCCGGCTGACGCTGGAAATCGGCGTGCGCTTCTACAACATGCCGTCGGCGCACGACGAGCGCTTCGCCATCACGACCTTCGATCCCTCGCGCTACGATCTCAAGAGCGTGGCCGCGCTGATCTGGCCTGGCCGTGACGCCAGTGGCCGGCGCGTGGGAGTGGACCTGCGTACCGGCCAGATCTTCCCGGTGCCTTACATCGGATTGTTCGTCCCCGGCTCGGGCAATACCGCGCCCGGGATGGTGGTGGGCGGCAAGGGCTATAACCCCAAGCTGTTCGATGTGCCGAACGTGCTGGTCGGGCCGCGCTTCGGCTTCGCCTGGGATCCGTGGGGCAATGGCAAAATGGCGGTGCGCGGCGGCTTCGGCATCTTCTATGACCGTCCCCAGGGCAACCTGTACTCTGGCACGAACGGCCAGCCGCCTGTCGCTTACACGCCCACCGTCTACTTCGGCAACCTGGACACCTTCCTGCAATCCCAAGGGACCTACGGTCCGAGCAGCGTGAACGCACCGCAGGTTGGCCGCCAGCCCCTGCCGCAGGTGATGAATTACAGCCTCAGCATTCAGCGGGATATAGGCTTCAATACGGTGATTGACGCGGCGTACGTGGGCAGCCTGGGTCGCCACCTGCTTTACGTGCGCAACATCAATGCCATCCCGATGTATTCACGCTTCGACCCGGCCAATCTGGATCGCACCACCAACAGCCCGCTGCCGGATAACTTCTTCCGGCCCTACCTGGGCATGAGCACCATCAACGTGCGCGGCTTCGGCGCGACCCTGAATTACCACTCGCTCCAGGTGACGGCCAACCGACGCATGTCGCGCGGCCTTCAGTTCGGGGCTTCGTACACGTTCTCGAAAGCGC
>JAPWUP010000112.1 GCA_028275505.1 Bryobacteraceae bacterium | reverse complement strand
GAGAAGGCGCAGGATCCGGAGAACACGGTCCGCGGTCTGGTGCGGGCCTGGCAGCTGTTCGAGGAGGTCTCGCCGGGCATCCGGCTGGTCGGGGGGCTTGCCGACTGCCGCGGTCCTTTCTCGCCCCCGGCGCCGATCGAGCTGCCGCTGGACTGGCTGGCGCGCAAGCTGGGCCGCGAAGTGCCGGACGAGGAGGTTCGCGACATTCTCGAGCGACTGTGTTTCCGTGTAGAGGCCGGCCGACCGAGGGTCTTCCTGGTCACGCCGCCGAGCTGGCGGGCCACCCGGGACGTCTCGATCAAGGATGACCTGGTGGAAGAAGTCGGGCGGATGATCGGCTACCAGACGATCACGCCCCAGCCGCCGCAGGTGGCGTGCACGGTGCCGCCTCAGGATCCCTTCCGCACGTTCCTGCGCAGCGTGCGCCAGGCTCTGGTGGCCCAGGGCTTCACCGAGGTCCACAATTACTCGTTCTACAGCGAAGAACTGGCGCGCCTGTTCGATCTGGATCCTGCCGCGCACCTGGCCGTCGCCAATCCGATTTCGCCCGAGCAGAAGCTGATGCGGCGCAGCCTCGTACCGCTGATTTACCGCAATCTGACGGAAAACAGCAAGCACTTGGAGTCGTTCCGACTGTTCGAAATCGGGCGCGAGATCCATCCTCAAGACGGAGAGCTGCCGCAGGAACTCCACCACGTGGTAGCCGCCATTTACTCGCGGCAGGACGGAGGCGAGGGCCTCTATGAGCTGGTTCGGGTGGCCCAGTGCCTGCTGGAGGGCGCCGAGCTGCGGCCGGCTGCGGCGCGTCGTTTCGAACACCCGGCGCGCTCGGGCGAAGTGGTGTGGCGCGGTTCGGTGGTAGGGCGGCTGTTCGAGTTGCACCCGACGCTGCTTGCCGGGCGGGCGGCGTTGCTCGATCTGGATCTGGAGCAGATCCACCGGATGGGGCCGATCGAGAAGCGCTATCGTCCGATTCGACGCTTCCCCACGAGCGCATTCGATCTCTCCGTGATAGCGCCGCAGCGAGCGCTGATCGGGGAGATCCAGAAACATCTGGTCCGGCTGGCGGGCGAATGGCTGGACTCGATCGAGTTTCTGCGCACCTACAGCGGTCCGCCCATTCCTGAAGGTTTCCAAAGCGTCTCCTTCCGGCTTCGCGTGGGCGCCTGGGATCATACGCTTTCGCTGGAGGAAGTGGGTCAGATCCGGGCGCGCATCATCGAGGGCCTGCGGGCAGCGGGTTACGATCTGCGGTTGTAGCGGGACCGTTCGGGCGCCAGGCGGCCTCCTCTTATTTTTTGCCCCACGAAGGGGAAAGTGTTAGAATCAGCCAAACGAGTGCTCCGGAGCCGATACTATCATTCGGCGCGGGCGAGCGTAGGAGATTCCTCATGAGCGTGATGGAACACATGCTGAGACGAACGGCCGCCGAGTTAGCCTCCGGCGCCAAGAGTAGTCAACCTTCCGCGGCCTCCTCGTTGGCCTCGGCGAGTCTGGAAGAACTATTCCGCGGCCATCCGCCCACTGTCATGCAGGTGTTGCTGTTCCGCGATCAGGAACTGCTTCATCGGCAGACGTACGATTCACGGGTCAACCAGGTGCTGCCCGATGACCCGTCTCAGTTGTGGGCTGCGGTGCACGGCATTCGTGACCTGCTGCAAGATACTTTCACGGCCCAGGGTCCGTACCTCACTTACGTAGTGGGTCGGTGGCGGATTACTGCTTTGTTCGAAGGGGCGTACACACTGGTAGCGGCGACCCACATGAACGCCGATCCCGGCCGGGTGGCGGCGTGGTTGCTGGACATGGCCCTGAAACTCCCGCCAGGCGCCGCCTAGTCGTTGTGCCAGGCGATGGCTGCCGGGGCGCAGCCCTGCCAGCGCCTACGGCTCCAGGCGGTAGTTGGGCGCTTCCTTGGTGATAATGACGTCGTGGACGTGGCTTTCGCGCAGGCCGGCAGGCGTGATGCGTATGAAGCGCGCTTTTTCCTGAAGCTCGCGAATCGTGGCGCAGCCGCAATAGCCCATGCCTGCTTTCAGTCCCCCGACTAACTGATAGACCAGCTCGGCCAGGGGACCCTTGCTCGGGACCCGTCCTTCGATACCTTCGGGCACGAGCTTGCCGCTGGAATCCTGCCCGTAGCGGTCGGCGCTGCCCACCATGGCGCCCAGCGAGCCCATGCCGCGGTAGCTCTTGAACGTTCGTCCCTGGTAAAGGATGAGTTCGCCAGGGCTTTCGTCCGTGCCCGCAAAGAGGCTGCCAATCATGACCGTATCGGCGCCCGCAGCAATGGCCTTGGTGATGTCGCCGGAAAACTTGATTCCGCCGTCGGCGATGATCGGGATACCCGCGGGACGGGCCGCGCGAGCGCACTCGGCGATGGCCGTGAGCTGAGGCACGCCAGCCCCCGTCACGACACGGGTGGTGCAAATCGAGCCCGGGCCAATGCCGACTTTGATGGCATCCACATCCAGGGCGATGAGGTCAGCCGCGCCCTCGTAGGTGGCTACGTTGCCGGCGATGAGTTCCACGTCCGGCAGCTTGCGCCGCAGCGTGCGGATGGCGTTCATCACGCGCTCGCTGTGGGCGTGGGCGCTGTCCACGACAATCACGTCCACTTTCTTGCGGACCAGCTCCTGGGCGCGCTCCAGATAGTCGCCGGTGACGCCGACCGCAGCTCCGACCCGCAAGCGACCCTGCGCATCTTTGGCTGCGTTGGGGTATTTGAGGCGCTTCTGGATGTCCTTTACCGTGATCAGACCCTTGAGGTTGTACTCCTCGTCCACCACCAGAAGTTTCTCGATGCGGTGGCGGTGCAGGATGCGCTCGGCCTCTTCCAGAGTGGTGCCCACCGGCACGGTGATCAGGTTTTCACGCGTCATCACGTTGCCGATGGGCTGGTCCAGTTCGGTTTCGAAGCGCAGGTCGCGGTTGGTGAGGATGCCGACGAGCTTGCCATTGCGGGTGACCGGGACACCGGAGATGCGGTAGCGTTTCATGACCTCGAGCGCCTCGCGGATGGGCTGCTCGGGCGACATGGTTACGGGATCCACGATCATGCCCGCTTCGCTGCGTTTGACGCGATCCACCTCCTCGGCCTGGCGTTCGATGGAGAGGTTGCGGTGGATGATCCCGATTCCGCCCTCCCGGGCCAGCGCGATGGCGAGCTGGGCCTCGGTCACGGTGTCCATGGCGGCGCTGACGATCGGGATGTTGAGTTCGATGTGCCGGCTGAGCCGCGTGCGGGTGTCCACTTCCGAAGGTAGGACGGCGCTGCGGGCGGGCACCAGCAACACGTCGTCAAAGGTGAGTCCGATGGGGATCTGCTCAGGAATCATGGGATGGAATTTCAATGATACGAGAGGGTCAGCCGAGCCTGCAACGGCGGGGAGACGAGTGGCGACGAAGCCTCGGCGCCCCAGGGGAGTCCGGCAAAGACCAGGGCCGCGGCCTCAGCTCCCGACCTGCATGGCGAGACTGCGGCTGCCCTGGGTGCGAAACTCGTACCGGTCTATGGCGATCGCAGCCTTGCCCGGTTGGGCGCGAACGACACGCCCGGTCGCGACCAGTTTGATGGGGCATTGATTATCCAGGCGGACGGGCCAGTTGACCGAGAGCTCCAGCCGGTCGCCCGGCGTCAACTCCAAGTCCGTGGCGATGAGCACGCCGCGCGAGCTGATGTTGATGGTCTTGCCCAGTCCGATTTGGACCCCGTTGCGATAGAAGACCTTGAAACGCACTTCTTGTTGAAGAGGGAAACGCGTGGCGGCCCGCCGTTCCAGGCGCCTCCGAGCTGCGCTAGCCACTTGCTCCATGGTCCGGGATGCTCCTCAGAGAGAAAACCCAACCATTATAATGCTTCAACCGGGTCCCCGCTGTATATAGCCCAAAAGGTTCAATTTTGGGGGTAACCCGGGTCCTGGAGCTCATGCAACCGGACTAGTACCTGGGTTATCATGACGCCATGCGCACCCATAAGTCAAAGATTTTCTTGTTGCTGATCGCCGGCCTTGTGACTGGCGCGGCCCGGGCCGAGAAACGCGTCATCCATCCGCCGGAGTTCCCGGCAGGGCGTCCGTTCAGCACCGCGCTGCTGGTGGATGACACGCTTTACATTTCCGGCCAGGTGGGCGCGGATTTGAAGACCGGTCAGATTCCGGATGATTTCGAAGCCGAGGTGCGTCAGTGCCTGGATAACATCGGCCTGATTCTCAAGGCCGCCGGGATGAGCTTTGCGGACGCAGTTTCCGTCCAGGTCTATCTGACCGACATGAGTTTGTTCCCGCGCATGAACGCGGTTTACGTCAAGTATTTCCCCGAGCCCAGACCGACGCGGACCACGGTCGGTGTTGCAGCCTTAGTGGGGAAAGCGCGCATCGAGATTACAGTCACGGCCCGCAAGGCTCAGGCGGCAGGGAAGAGCCCGCGCTGAGGCCCGGACGAACGTCCACCAACCCGCCAGGAAACCCCAGCCGCGGATTCCGTCTCAAACGCCCGGCGTAATCGCGCCGGCCACGCCGTACTTTCGTACTGGTCGGCATAGAACCTTCTTACCCGTCACGGTCGCGAATTCTTCCCGCATCTACGGAAATGGGAAAGTTTTGACCATCTACAAGCAGGTGGCGAGACGGTTTTTCTTCCGCATCTGGATGATCTCGATCCTGGCGGCCCTGGTCCCGCGATGCCACGGATCCGCTTGGTCTCCCAAGAAAGGCCACGGCCTGATCCTCTGGCAGACTTATTCATATCGAACCACGGAACGATTCGACAGCGATGGGCGCCGGGAACCGCTGGGTCCGCAGGCCAGCTTCCGAAGCACGGTCCTGCAAAGCTGGCTGGAAGCCGGCATTACGGATCGGTGGACGCTGGTGGTGGTGGCGCCCGTCGGGCGGCTTCAGTACCGCGATCTGTGGACCAGCGAACGGAGTTTTGCCCTGGGGGATCTGCAGGCTGGGGTTCGTTACCGGTTGCGGGGCTCGGAGCAGGGCTGGCAGGTGGCGGTGCAGACGTTAGGGAAGGCCCCGGGTTATAGCGCGCACGCCAGGCCGCGCCCGGGCAACGGACAGGCGGATTGGGAAGGGAGCCTGCTGCTAGGCCGGAGCTTCCCCGTCGGGACGCGGTGGGGCTATCTGGCGACGGAAACGGGTTTCAGGAAGCGGTGGGGCAGGCCGGCGGACCAGTTTCGCGCGGAAATTGCCGCGGGATTGCATGTGACCAGGCGGATCACGGTCTTTGGCCAGTATTTTGCGATTCGGGGGCTGGGGGACTTGCTGCCGCCTGAGCGCAGCACGAACCCGCTAGTCGAACCCCGGTTTGATCTGCACAAGGTGCAGACGTCGGCGACGCTGCGTCTGGGCGCTTCCACGCGCGTCCAGTTGGGCTGGTCGTGGGACGTGAGCGGGCGGAACGTGGGTGCGGGTCGCGCCCTCATCGTGGGCTTATGGCAGACATTCTAAAGTTCGAGCGCTACTTGGGCCCGGCTCGCCCTTCGGGCATGGGAATGCGGACTTGCGGGGCTGGCGGGGAGACGCTCAGGATTGGCCAAATGCTCGTGCAGCGCGGGCTCCTGGCGGCGGAGCAGTTGGAAGAAGCTCTTGCGGAACAAAGCCGAACCGGGGATCCCCTGGGGCAGATCCTTCTGGCGCGGGGATGGGTCCGAGCGCTCGATTTCTACCGGGTTCTGGCGGAACACTTCGGGCTGCCGTTTGTCAACTTGTTGGATGATCCGCCGGACGGCGCTCTGTTCGATGAGGCCCGCGTGGAAGAATACGCCCGCTGTCAGTACCTGCCCTGGCGACGGCGCGAGGGAACGCTGTGGATCGCGCTCGCTGAACCCTCCGAGACGCTGTTCCAGGTCCTGCGCGAGCAATATGGCGAAAACGCCCGCTTCGTCGTGACCTCCCGGTTTGACATCCTCTGGACGATCCAGAGACTGGCGAGCGAGCAACTGACGCGCCAGGCGACGCTGGCTCTCTGGGAGCAGGCCCCTGAGTATTCCGCGCGGATCATCCTGAGCTGGGGCCAGTGGATCGCCTTTTACCTTGCCCTGAGCGCATGGGCCTTTGCCGTCTGGCGCTGGACCACCGACACCCTGCTCGCAACGAACGCGGTTTTGACGGTCTATCTGACGACCGCCTTCCTGCTTCGCGTGGTGCTGGTGTGGCGAGCCTGGCGCGTTGAACGGCGCCGGCGATCCGAACCGCGGTCCGGTTCCGCACTCTCGGACGCTGAGCTTCCCGTCTACTCGATCCTCGTACCGCTCTACAAGGACGCGGCAGTCGTTCCGGTGCTGGCCAGCGCCTTGCGGAGGCTGGATTACCCGCGCGCCAAGCTGGACATCAAGCTGGTGTTGGAAGAGGACGATCGGGAGACGATCTCAGCCTGCAAACAGGCCGGCTTGGAGGCCAATGTCGAGCTGGTGCGGGTCCCGCCCGGACATCCGCGGACCAAGCCGAAAGCACTCAATTATGCGCTGAGCTTCGCCCGTGGCGAGTTCCTGACGATCTATGACGCCGAGGACGTTCCCGAGCCGTCGCAGCTTCGGCGCGCGGTCGAGGTCTTTCGCGGGATGCCCTCGGAGGTAGCCTGTCTCCAAGCGCGGCTGAACTATTTCAACTGGAACGAGAACTGGTTGACTCGTCTCTTTGCTCTGGAATATTGCCTCTGGTTCGATTGGTACCTGCCGGGCCTGGAGTCGCTGGGCATCCCGATTCCTCTGGGCGGGACATCGAATCATTTTCGCACCGAAGTGCTGCGGTCGCTGGGCGGCTGGGATCCTTTCAACGTGACCGAGGACGCGGATCTCGGCTTGCGTTTCACACAGCAAGGCTGGCGGGTGGCGACGCTCGACTCCACCACTTATGAAGAGGCCAACTCCCGCGTGGGCAACTGGATTCGGCAGCGCTCGCGGTGGATCAAGGGCTACATGCAGACTTATCTGGTGCACATGCGTCACCCCATTCGTCTGGCGCGCAAGCTGGGGGCGAAGGGATTCCTCGGCTTCCAGTTCTTCATTGGCGGTGCGTTCGTGGCGCCGCTGAGTTTCCTGCCGCTGGCCACGCTGTTCGCGCTGTGGCAGATCAGCCACGCGCCGTGGGTCGAGGCGCTGTTTCCGCCCTGGCTGTGGACGTTTGCGGCGGCGAACTTCGTGCTGGCCAGCATCGTACTGTGCCTGTTCCATATGATGGCGGCCTGGAAGCGGGGCCGCCGTGGCCTGGCCTGGTGGGCGTTGCTGCTGCCGGTCTATTACCTGCTGATGTCGCTGGCCGCCTACAAGGCACTGTGGCAATTGGTCCGTCGCCCGCACTATTGGGAGAAGACCGAGCACGGGCTGACCCGGCAAGACGCCATCCGGCTGCTTTCGGTGTGAGGGCGGGAGAGTGCACGCCCCGGCCTCAGGTAGCGGGGGGATCTCCGGCCTTTTTACTACGCGCCCGCAGGATCTCGGCCAGACGTTCCGCGATCTTCTTTTCCAACCCTCGGTCGGTGGGGAAGTAATAGCGCCGTCCTTCGAGCGAGGGCGGCAGGCAAGGCATATCTGGCAAAGCGTCCGGGAGGTCGTGCGCGTGCTGATAACCTTCGCCATAGCCCCACTCGCGCATGGCGGCGGTCACGGGGTTCCGCAGATGGAGCGGAACGGGCTCGGCGATGGTTTGCTGGACGTCGCTGCGGGCCCGGTTCAGGGCCTGGTAAGCCGCGTCGGACTTGGGCGCCAGGGCCAGGTAAATCGTGGCTTGGGCCAGCGCCTGGTCGCCTTCGGGGATTCCCAGAAAATGCACGGCTTGCATGGCGGCCACCGCCTGCTCCAGTGCGCGGGGGTCGGCCATACCAATGTCTTCGATCGCCATCCGGATCAGTCGCCGAGCGATGTAAAGCCGATCTTCGCCGGCCTCCAGCATCCGCGCCAGCCAGTAAAGCGCGGCATCCACGTCGCTGGAACGGACGGACTTGTGCAACGCCGAGATCAGGTTGTAGTGCTCTTCGCCCGCCTTGTCGTAGAGCAAGACCTTGCGTTGAATGGCGGCTTCGACGGCTTCCGGCGTGAGGCGTCCCGGAGGTGAGGCAGCTACAGCAGCTTCCAGCGTGTTGTAGGCCACGCGCGCGTCGCCGTTGGCATAGATCGCGATCTGGCGGAGCAATTCCTCGGGCGCTTCGATTTCCAGCTCGCCGAGGCCGCGCTCGCGGTCCTGCAAAGCCCGCTTGAGCAGGATCATGATCTCGTCCGTGGTGAGCGGACGGAGCATGTAGACCTTGGAGCGGGAAAGCAGGGCCGAGATCACCTCGAAGGAAGGATTTTCGGTGGTGGCGCCGATCAGGGTAATGTCGCCGCGCTCCACGTAAGGCAGAAAGGCATCCTGCTGGGCTTTGTTGAAGCGGTGGATCTCGTCCACGAAGACGAGAGTGCGACGCCCCAGCTTGCGGTTGCGCTCGGCCTCGGCCATGACGGCCTTGACTTCCTTGATGCCGCTGAGCACGGCGCTGAAGGGCACGAAATCGGAGCGGGTCATGCGCGCGATGATGCGCGCCAGCGTCGTTTTGCCCGAGCCGGGCGGACCCCAGAGGATGATCGAGCCGAGCTGATCCCGCTCCAGTTGAACACGCAGCGGCTTGCCCGGACCGAGGATGTGCTCCTGGCCGACGAATTCGTCAAGCGTTTCCGGGCGCATGCGGTCGGCGAGCGGCCTGTCCTTGTCGGGCAAACACTTCGGGGGAGGAGGACCGGTTTCGAACAGGCTCATGGCCATCCTCGTTGCCGGCGTGCTTCATAAAGCAGGATAGCGGCAGCCACGGCTGCGTTCAGGGACTCGACCCCGGATGTCGGGATACGGAGTTCCATCGAGGCAGCCCGCAAAGCCTCGCTCACGCCTCGGCCCTCGCTACCGATGATAAACGCACAGCCGCGCCGCAGGTCGGCTTCGGAGAGAAGGCGCCGGGCGGAGGGAACCGCCGCATAAAGATCCAGCCGCTGTTGCTGGAGCGTGGCGAGAGCCTCGGACGCTTGGACTCCCCAGACCAGAGGAACCCGGAAGACCGAGCCGGCCGAGGCGCGCACCGCCTTGGGGTTGTAAGGATTTACGGTACCCTTCAATCCCAGCACGCCCGTTGCCCCGAAAGCTTCCGCGGCACGCAGGATGGCGCCTGCGTTTCCCGGATCTTGCAATCCATCCAGTACGACCACGAGCGAGGGGTCACGGAACAGTCGGGACAGACTCCACGCAGGCGGCCTCACCAGTGCAAGGACGCCTTGAGTGGTTTCGGTGCTTGCGACGGATTCGAAGAGCGAATCCGGCAGTACGAGCAGGCGCACGGGGGGCGCGTCGCGCAGGCGCCCTTCCACGGCGGCGCGGGCGGATTCGGAGGCGATTACCGCTACGATTTCGCAGTTGCTGCGCAGGGCTTCTTCGAGAAGGTGAAAGGACTCAGCGACGCAGCAGCCGCTGCGGGTCAGGGTTCCTCGCGCTACGGCGCGTCGGACTTCTTTGAGGAGCGGGTTGGCCGGGCTGCGGAGCGTTTCTGCCTTGAGCATGCCTGCGCACGGCGGGCCGCACTTCGCCGCCCGGTGTAGACTGACAAAGAGGGACGGCAGGCGGATGTTGCCCGGTGCGGTCTCGACAGCATCATACCGCAAACGGGGCCGGATTCTCGGGCTGGTCCTGTTGTTGGCGCTGGCGATCGTGCTGGTGCAGTGGTGGGAGTTGGCCCTTCGGATCCGCAACCAGGCGAGGGTGGATGAGGCGCGGCCTGCCGACGTGATCGTAATTCTGGGCGCCGCCGCCTACCGCGGTCGGCCTTCTCCGGTGCTCAAGGCCCGGCTCGATCACGGGTTGGAGTTGTACCGCCGCGGTCTGGCGCCCCGGATTCTTACTACCGGCGGCTCCGGCGGGGATCCCTTTCACACGGAGGGAGAGGTCGGGCGAGCCTACCTGGTGCAGCACAACGTTCCGTCGGAAGCCATCCTGGTAGAGCCGGAGGGAGAAAGTACCGTGCACTCGCTCGCGGCCGCGGCTGAGATTATGCGGCGGCTGGACTTGCACTCCTGCATCGTAGTGAGCGACGGCTATCATATCTACCGCGCCAAGCGGATTTTGGAAGCCCGCGGCTTCCGGGTGTACGGCTCGCCTCGCCCCGCCTCCGCCCGGGATCCCTTCACGGAATGGTGGTTGTGCTTGCGCCAGGCGATCGCGTACTGGTTGTGGACGCTGGGAATCGCGGTGTAAGGTTGGGCTGGTCCACCCTCAGAGCCGCAACAGGGCGCGCAACCGCCGGGTCTGCGAACGACTGACCGGAATTTCCGTCTGTTTCTTGTCGTCCATGCGCAGCAAGTAAGTGGATTTGAACCAGGGGATTACTTCCTTGATGCGATTGATGTTGACAAGGTAGGAGCGGTGAACGCGCCAGAATATCTCGGGATCGAGGTTGGAGTGCAGCTCTTCGATCGTGCGGTAATTGGAGTGGCCTTCCAGATTGGTGGTGACCACCGTAATCAGGCCGTCCTCGATGGTAGCGTAAACCACCTCGCTGGCGTCCACGATGAAATTCCGGTTGCCGCTTTTGACGAGTAGTTTCGTCCGCGGCCCGGGACGGGGCAGGGAAGGAGTTTCCGAGGTCTTGGTCTTCTGTTCGAGGGCCTGACGGGCGCGTTCCAGGGTCAGGGCCAGTCGCTCGCGCTGAATGGGCTTCAGCAGGTAATCGAGGGCCTGAACGCGGAAACCTTCCACCGCGTATTGATCGTAGGCGGTGGCCAGCACGAACTTGGGTAACGGGATCTTTTTCTCCTCAAGCTGGCGAATCACGCCGAAGCCGTCCAGGCCGGGCATCTGTACGTCGAGAAAAACCAGATCCGGCTCGGTTTGTTCGATCAGGCGGACGGCTTCCAAGCCGTTGGTCGCGGCTCCCAGCACTTCCACGCCCGGAAAGCCTTTCAGGAGATAGATCAGCTCGTCGCAGGCGGGCTTTTCGTCGTCCACCACCAACGCCGTAATCGTTTCGGATACGCGCTGGCCCATCGCTATGTTAGTATAGCACCTTGCCCAATTCGGAGGCCCGAAGAAAAAGGAGGCTAACACATTGGTGGAAAAAGGGAACGTGACGATCCGGCCTGCGGAAGGACGTCTGGGGGTTCTGATGCCCGGCTTGGGTGCGGTGGCGACCACGTTCGTCGCCGGGGTCGAGGCCATCAAGCGCGGCCTGGGGCGGCCTTATGGCTCGCTGACGCAGATGGCGACGATTCGCTTGGGAAAGCGTACCGAGGGCCGGTGCCCCCTGATCCGGGACTTCGTTCCCCTGGCCGATCTCAATGACCTCGTTTTCGGGGGCTGGGACATTTTCGAGGACAACGCTTACGAAGCGGCGTTGAAGGCGGGCGTGCTGGAGAGGAGCCTGCTCGAGAAAGTGCGCGAGCCCTTGGAGGCCCTCCGCCCGATGAAGGCGGTTTTCGACCCGAACTACGTGCGCCGGCTGAACGGGCCCAATGTCAAGCAGGGCCGCTCGAAAATGGAGCTGGCCGAGATGCTCATGGACGACATCGAACAGTTCCGCCGCTCCACGGGCGCCAGCCGGCTGGTAATGATTTGGTGCGGCTCGACGGAGGTCCACCAGCACCCGCAGGAGGTCCATCAGAGTCTGACCAATTTCGAGCGCGGTCTGGTCAATAATGACCCGGCCATCGCTCCCAGCCAGATCTATGCCTACGCCGCGCTGAAATGCGGAGTGCCCTTCGCCAACGGAGCGCCCAACCTGACGGTCGAGATCCCGGCGCTAGTAGAGCTGGCCCGCGAGCGTCATGTGCCGATCGCGGGCAAGGATTTCAAGACCGGCCAGACCTATATGAAGACGCTCATCGCGCCCGGGTTGAAGGCGCGCATGCTGGGGCTGACGGGTTGGTTTTCGACCAATATTCTCGGGAACCGGGACGGCGAGGTCCTGGATGACCCGGCCTCTTTCAGGACCAAGGAGGAGAGCAAGCTTTCCGTTCTCCACACGATTTTGCAATCGGAGCTGTATCCCGAGCTCTATGGCAATTTCTACCACATGGTACGCATCAATTACTATCCGCCGCGGGGTGACGCCAAGGAAAGCTGGGACAACATAGACATCTTTGGCTGGCTGGGTTACCCCATGCAAATCAAGATCAACTTCCTGTGCCGGGATTCGATCCTGGCGGCGCCCATCGTGCTGGACCTGGCTTTGTTCCTGGATCTGGCCCAGCGTGCGGGCATGCGCGGCATTCAGGAATGGCTCTCCTTTTACTTCAAATCGCCCATGACGGCGCCCGGCCTGTATCCGGAGCACGATGTCTTCATCCAGCTCATGAAGCTGAAGAATACGCTGCGCTGGATGCGCGGCGAGGACCTGATCACACACCTGGGTCTGGAATACTACGACTGAAGCGATGCGGATATGGAACGGGATCAGAATGAGGAGCGACGTTCGAGAAAGGTCCTCGTAATCGGCGGCACGCTCTTCATCGGGCGCCTGCTGGTGCAAGAGCTGTTGAAGGCCGGCCACGAAGTGTGGGTCCTGCACCGCAAGCCGGAGCACGACCTCGGCAAGCGAGTGGGCAACCTGACGGCGGATCGCAACGACGTCGAGGCGGTGCGGCGGATTCTCGCGGAACACAAGTTCGAAGTGATCTTCGACAACGTGTACGACTGGGAGCGAGGGACCACGGCTG
>JAPWUP010000382.1 GCA_028275505.1 Bryobacteraceae bacterium | reverse complement strand
AAGCGCTGCCATTTCTCGTCCAGCTTCCCCACATCGTGCAGGGCCAGGCTCAGGCGCACAGCCCGCTCCAGCAATCCGGCCGGCACGTGCCAATCCCCGGTCTGGTCGGCAAAGCGCCGACTCACCCAGGCTAACCGGCGCCGGAGCCGGCCGTCGGCCACCGGAATACGGGACGTCAGGTCTCCCTCGAAGATGCGCCGCATGCCGGCGATGTGTTCCGGGTACGACTCCAGCCGATAGCCGGCGTAGTCGGGCCGCTCCCGGTGCCAGGTGGCCGTCGGCGAGACGTAGCTGCCATCGGAGGGGACGCCGAGGCGCAGGCCGTGTTCGGCGTCGTAGGCCGCCAGTTGGGGATGGATTGCGAAGATCAGCGAGAGGCCGATATCGTCGGGCCTTTCCACGTCCAGCCAGCGATAGGCAATCTCGTCGTCCTTTTCCTCATCGCCCTGGGCCGCCGGGTAGCGCACCGCCCAGTCCAACCCCAATTCGTCCCGGAGCTGCTGCAGCTCCTTCAGTTTGCCGCGCAGGGTACCATGCCATAGGGAGATCCCCTCAAACCGGTAAGGGCTTTCCTCGCTCAAGCCGAAGGGCGGCTCGTACACGATGACCGTGCGACTGTCCACCTGGCGGATGAGCTGCGGTCGGGCGCTGGCGTCCCCGCGCACCAGCGCGTCGGTGATCCGTTGCCAGATCTCGCCTTGTCCCTCTCGCATGGCTTGCAACATGGCCGCGTCGGCCTCGCTGTGGGCCTGGTTGATCACCTCCTGCTCGGCGGCGAAGTCCAGGATGGCGCCCCGGCGCTCGCGAAAGGCCTGCCAGGAACGATTGCACACAGCCTCCTCAAGCTTGCTGCCGACGTAGGGCGCGTAGTTCGGCTCGCCGTTCTCCTTGACCGGCACCGGATAGACGATCACCCGGCCCTGCTCGCCGGGATAGCGAGCGCAGCGGCCGGCCCGCTGCAACACGCTGGCCGCCGGCGCGATCTCGGTGTGCAGCGTCTGGGCGCTGATGTCCAGCCCCACCTCCACCACCTGCGTGGCGACGACGATCAGAGAGGGGCCGTTCCCGTCCGCAAGCCCCTGGGGATTCCATAGCGATTGCAGCAGCGCCTCCTTCAGTTGACGATGCGGCCGCTCGAAGCGGCTGTGCAGCAACATCACCCAAGGCCGATCGGCCGGTCCACCGGCCAACCGTTCCCGTAACATCTCTACTCCCTGCGCTGCAGCCCGGTCCCATGGCTCCCCGCGGGCGCCAGCGAGGGTTTGGTAGATTGGCCCCAACTCTGCCAGGCTTACCGGCACCGGCCGGCATCCTGCGTTACACAACGCCTGATAAAGCGCGATGGCCCGATCGACAGTGTTGCACACGGCCAACGAGCGGCGGTCATGGGTAGCCAACACCTGTTCGGCGGTCAATGTCTGTTCCGCCACCTCAAACCGGCGCTGTTTGCGGGGCCGTTGGCCTTGTTGGGTCTCGATGCTTGACACTTCCTCCGGCGGCACGACCACCACCTCGGCCTTGAGCAGGTCGCCAATGGCCGCCAGCATCGTCTGCGAAAACGTGGCCGTCATCAGCAGGAACGGTGCCAGCCGTCCTACCAGGCGCAGAAGTTGCAAGGTGGCCTGAGTGGCCTGCGATGGGAACAGGTGAAATTCATCGAACACCAGGTAGGAGCCGAGCACGGCGCCGACGTTCAGGTTGGCCTTGCCGGTGGACAGGCTGTAAGGCACGCCCAGCGCGCTGCTCAAGGTCTGGTCGAGGGTAGCAAAAACCAGGTCGCCTTCCAATTGCGGGTCCTCAGGCCGTTCTCCGGTTTGAATACGCACGTCCAGGGAGCGGCGGTGGATCCGCTCGTAGGGTTCGGCCAGGTGATGGTATTCCCGGTAGAACTGGCCCGCCAGCACGCGCATCGGGACTGAGTAGAGGCACTGCTTCGGAAAGGCGTCGTCCGGCAGGTCGAAGAAAGCCTCAATGAACGGCGCCAGCGCCGCGCGCGTCTTGCCGGAGCCGGTCGGCGCCTGGAGCACTACCGGGCGACCGTTCAACAGATGTGACTTGACCAACTCCTGATAGGCGTAGAGCGGCACGATCAGCCTCCAAAGAAGTCATCCAGGGTGGAGCTTTTGGCCCCGGCAGCCGAGCTGACATGCCAGCCGTACAGTTCGGCCATCGCTTTGGCTTCACCCATCAGCATTTCCCGCAGTTCTTGTGGCTCCAGCACCTCGCAGTCGGCGCCCCAGCCGCGGATCCACGGCAGCATCTCGCGCGGCTCGGCCACCCGCGCGCGCCAGAGGAGATAGCCGTCGGGCTGCGCCTCCAACGCCTGTCCACGGTGCCAGCGGCTCTCGCGCACGCGCATGGCCACGCGCGGATGAAAGCGCAACACCACCTCCACCGGCTCGGCCTCGGTGTACCAGATGCCCCAGGCGTCGGCCAGCAGGGCGCGCGGGTCAAAGTCGGCCGGGATTTCGTAGGTCTGAGGGAGTTAGCGTGCCCAGGAAGGCTGATTTCCAATCTGGCTACCCGACAGTTTGGAATCAGGACACGGATACACACGGGTTTCACGGATCAGCACGGATGAAATCTGTACCATCCGTGCCCATCCGTGTCCCATTGAACGGGAACCAAAGGTAAGAGGGGCATTTACGGCTTAGCAATCCGTATCTATCCGT
>JAPWUP010000381.1 GCA_028275505.1 Bryobacteraceae bacterium | reverse complement strand
AACTCGACGAGCTTCCCCTGAGCACAGTCACGCGAAAAGCAATGGAGGCCGTTCGCGGCAGGCAACGTGCCGCGGCCTCCCGCTAATCCGGTTCCGCAAGGCGTTATCATAGGCTGACGGGCAGCAGGCCATGAGGACAAAACGCGTCTGGCTGGGAGCATTCCTTTCCTTGTGCCTGTGCGTGGCCGGTTTGCTTCGGGCGTATTCGGGACGGGCGACGCCGCCGGGCCACACTGGCGCGCCGGTGGATGGCGGGCGCGACTGCACGGCGTGCCACCGGGGGCAGGCAAACTCGGATGCGCGCGGTTCGCTGACGATCCAGGCGTCGGCGTTCAAGCCCGGCCTCAAACAGATCCTGCGGGTGACGCTTTCCCATCCGGAGGCGCGGCGTTGGGGCTTCCAGTTGACGGCGCGCATCGTGAGCGACGAGAGCAAGCAGGCGGGAACGTTCAGCGTCTCGCCGGACGTCACCATCGTTTGCGGGCCGGACGGGCGCCCGGCGCCTTGCTAGGGCGCGGTCGAGTTCGTCAATCAGAGCGCCACGGCCACGTTTGACAATCGCGCGGGGCCGGTGACGTGGTAGATCGAGTGGACGCCGCCCAGCGATGACGTGGGCGACGTGATCTTCTACGCCGCGGGTCTGGCGGCCAACAACGATCGCAGCACGACCGGGGACTGGACATACACGGCAAGGCTGCGCGTGGAAAACGAGGGCTCGTGCCCGGGGACCACGCGGCGGCCCTTATTGACCGCGATCGTCAACGGGGCGTCCTTCGACCGCGAGCAGCCCATTGGCATGAACGGCATGATCACGGTGTGGGGGCTGAACTTCGCCGATCCGGGCGTGATGCGCACCGTGGGGCTGGGCGACATTCGGGACGGGAAATTCCCGCTGCGCCTGGCGTGCGTAGGCGTGGAAGTGGCGGGGCGGCGCGTGCCCGTCACTTTCGTAAAAACGGACCAGATCAATGCGCAGGCGCCTACGCTGGACATCAACGGCCCTGTGCAAGTGCGCGTGATTCTGAACCCGGGATTCCCGAACGAAATCCGCAGCGACGTGGCCACGGTCCAGATGCGGACGTTCTCGCCCGCCTTCTTCCTGTTCTCCAACAGCCGGAGCATTGCGGCGCAGCATGCCGACGGTAGCCTGCTGGCCGATCCCTCGGTTATGCGCGGCGCCACTCCGGCCAAGCCGGGCGAGTGGGTCGTGCTGTATGGGACGGGGTTCGGGCCAACCGAGCCGGTCTATCAGTCCGGCGAAATTCCGGGCGGGCTGGCGCGGCTGCGCGACCCGTTCACGATCAGCATCGGCGGAATTGCGCTGCGGCCCGAGGATATCTATTACGCCGGCCTCTCGCCGGGTGCGATCAGCGGCCTCTATCAGTTCAACGTGCGCGTGCCGGAGACGGTGCCGGATGGTGACGTGCCAGTGGAAGTGCGCATTGGCGGGTACACGACCCCGGCCGCCACGATTCCGATCCGGCGCTGAAAGCGGCGGAATTGCCCGCGGTCGCCGCCCTCCGCTAAGATGGTCCTCTTGCCCTGACCTATGGACCACTGGCTCTCCGTAGTCCTGCTCACCCCGCTCGTCGGCTTTCTGATTCTGCTGTTGATCCCTTCCTCGAAGCCGAACGCCATCCGCTGGTGGGCGAACATCGCTTCCCTGGCGGGATTTCTGGTCACGTTGCCTTTAGTCTTCCGCTTCGATCCCAGCCGCGACTTTCAGTTCGTGGAGAAGCTGGACTGGATCCCGTCGCTGGGTGCCTCTTATCACCTCGGGGTGGATGGCTACAGCCTGCTGCTGGTGGTGCTCACGGGGCTGCTGGGCTTCATCGCCATCCTTTCGAGCTGGCGCGTCATCCAGCACCGCCTGAAGGAGTACTACGCCAACTTCCTGATTCTTCAGGTGGGGATGCTGGGCGTGTTCATGGCCCTGGATTTCCTGCTGTTCTTCGTGTTCTGGGAACTGACGCTGGTTCCCATGTACTTCATCATCGCCATCTGGGGCGCCGAGCGCCGGGTGTACGCAGCCTTCAAGTTCATCATTTACACGCTGATCGGTTCCGTGCTGATGCTGCTGGGCATCCTGGCGCTTTACTTCGAACACTATCGCCAGTTCCAGCGGCTGACGTTCGACATCTTCGAGCTGATGCGCACGGATCTGCCGCCCTCCCTGGAGTGGTGGGTGTTCTGGGCGTTTTTCGTGGGCTTCGCGGTGAAGGTTCCCATGTTCCCGTTGCACACCTGGTTGCCGGACGCGCACACGGAAGCGCCCACCGCAGGCAGCGTGATCCTGGCCAGCGTGTTGCTGAAGATGGGGACGTACGGTTTCCTGCGCTTCTCGCTGCCGCTGCTGCCCAAAGCCTCCAGGGACCCCGTCATCGTCAACGTCATGGCGGCGCTTTCCATCATTGCCATCGTTTACGGGGCGCTGGTCTGCCTGATGCAGAAAGATTGGAAGAAGCTGATCGCCTACTCGTCCATCTCGCATCTGGGCTTCTGCACGCTGGGCATTTTCACGCTGAACCCGGCGGGGATTGCCGGTTCGATGTTGCAGCAGATCAACCACGGCATTTCCACCGGGATGCTGTTCTTGATCGTGGGGGTGGCCTACGAACGGCGGCATACGCGCCTGATCGCGGCCTACGGCGGGCTGCTCAAGGCCATGCCCATTTTCACCATCGT
>JAPWUP010000111.1 GCA_028275505.1 Bryobacteraceae bacterium | reverse complement strand
GGCCCGCCGCCGCCACGCAGACTACTACTGCCGCCGCTTCGCCGAACTGGGCCTGCCCGTGATCACGCCCTCGGCGCCGCCCTATGCGACGCGCCACGTTTGGAACCAGTTCGTGATCCGCGTACCGGAACGCGATCGCCTGCGCGAGCACTTGAGCCGCCTGGGCATAGGAACTGAGATTTACTATCCCGTGCCGCTGCACCTTCAACCCTGCTTCCGCGACCTCGGCTATCGCCCCGGGGATTTTCCGGTCAGCGAGCAACTGGCCGGCGAGGTGCTGGCCCTGCCAGTTTATCCCGAGCTGACCGACGAACAACTGGAAACGGTAATCGAGGGCGTGCGATCTTTCTACCGCCAGTGAGGGACCCGGCCTGCCGCAAGGAGGGTGCTATAATCGCCTGTTTCCCTGATCCCCTGAGGGTACGATCTTGTCGCTGGAAGTTGCATGCGTGCGTGCGCGGGAAGCCGCCGCGCGATGGTTTCTCGAATCCGGTATTCAGGAACCTTCAGGCGGCGTAGCCCGGTACTACCGCACGGATCTTGGTCGCAATCATCGCATTTCTACGGAGATCACGGGCTACGCCGTGAGTTTCCTCACTTGGCTTTTCCGTCTGACGGGCGAGCCGCGGCTGCTTGAGGCTGCCACCCGGGCGGGCAACTTCCTCGTGCGGCAGGCCTGGGACCCCGAAGCTGCGCTGTTCCCCTTCGAATACGCCATGGACGGCGACAGCGCCGAGCCCCTCGCCTACTTTTTCGATAACGCCATCGTGGTCAGGGGCCTGCTGGCCCTCTGGCGCGTTACCGGCCGTTCCCAGTTGCTCGAGACGGCGGCGCGCTGCGGCCGGACGATGGCCCGCGAGTTCGACACGGCCAACGGATTTTCCGCTGCTCTCTGGCTCCCCACTAAAGTCCCGGCGCCCAGGGACGAGCGGTGGTCGCGCAATCCCGGCTGCTACCACCTGAAAGCCGCCCTCGCCTGGCGGGAACTGGCGCTGGCAGGCGTCGAGGGCAACTTCCGGGAGTTCTACTGGCGAGCCCTGCGCTACGCTGTGGCCACCCACGAGCAGTTCCTGCCCGCCACAGCTGAGCCGGGCGTGATGGATCGGTTGCACGCTTACAGCTACTTCCTGGAAGGCCTGCTGGCGTGCGCCGACGAGCCGGAATGCCGGCAGACCCTGCGCAACGGGATTGAGCGAGCGCGGGAACGCCTCGAGCAGGTCGCTCCGCTTTTCGAGCGCGGTGACGTGCGGGCCCAATTGCTGCGGGTCCGATTGTTTGCGGACGCACTGGGCATTGCCCCGCTAGCTGAAGAAGAGGCCGAGCGAGAAGTCGCGCGCATCCTCGAGTTTCAGGCCGATGATCAGGATCCCCGCGTCTCGGGTGGATTCTATTTCGGACGAACCCCATCCGGGTGGCTGCCCTTCGTTAACCCTTACACCACCGCTTTCGCCGTGCAGGCGCTTGAGATGTGGCGGCAACGCCGGATGGGCCAGTTCCAGCCGCAGTGGCAGGAACTGATTTGAAGCCCGCCGTCAAGGTCGTTTTCGCCACCGGGACCGATCCGCTCAATCTGGCCCTCATCGAGCGACTGAAGGCGCTGGATCCCGAATCGGCGCTTTACGTCGTCTCGGAGTTCCCGCCGCCCGAAGGGCGGTGGATCCCGTACCATCCCTTGCAGGGCTTCTGGACCAACTGGCGCCGTTGCCGCGCTGCCTTCCGCGGCAAACGGGTTCGCTACGCGGCCGTCATGCTGGTCCCGAATGTCCCCTACCGGCGGCTGCGACTGATCGCCTTCCTGCTGGCGCCACTCCGGCTGCTTGCTTACAACGAAAATCTCGATCACTGGATGCTGCGGCCGCGATGCCTGCCGCTGATACTGCGGCATCTGGCGTGGCGCCTGCGCAACTGGGTCGTGTTCGAGACGCATCCCGGCGGGCATCTGTACACCTTTCTGTGGCGCCTGGTGCGGCCCTCCGAATGGCGCCGCCCGTTCTCGATGCTGATCGCGCGGCTGGCCGGCTGCCTGGCAGCGACCGGAAAGGCTTTGCTCCCGCCCCGCCCGGATCCTTCGCCTGGCCCCGCGGCGCCCGACGGCATTTCCGTGATCATCCCCTCGCGCAACGGCAGGGAACTGCTTGCCGCCATGTTGCCCGGCGTGCTCGCTGACTTAGGCGCCTTCCCCTCTGAAGTAATCGTGGTGGACAACGGATCTGACGATGGAACCGCCGCCTTTCTTGCCGACCGCTTTCCCCAAGTCATCGTAGAGACGCATCCGCGCCCGCTGGCCTTTTCCCAAGCCATCAACTGCGGTTTGCGGCGCGCACGATACTCTCACGTTTGCCTGCTCAACAACGACATGACGATCGAGCCGGGCTTTTTCCGGGCGCTGCGCGAAGCCTTCCATCGTGTCCCCGGCCTGTTTTGCGCCACCGCGCAGATTCTGTTCCCCGAAGGCCAGCGCCGCGAGGAAACAGGCAAAGCGATCATGCCGCCCCGCGCACGACGCGCCGCTTCGGATTTCCCCGTTCGCTGCGAAATCCCGCTGCCCGGCGAAGATCTGAGCTACGTGCTTTACGGCAGCGGCGGATGTTCCATATACGATGCCGCGAGGCTACGGCAATTGGGCGGGCTGGACGAGATCTACCGACCGGCGTACGTGGAGGATCTGGACCTGGGCTATCGCGCGTGGCTGCGCGGCTGGCCGACGGTTTATGTTGCCTCGGCCCGCGTGTTGCACCGCCATCGCTCCACCACATCGCGTTACTTCACCGAGCGCGAGCTGTCCTCGTTTTTGGAGACCAACTACCTGCGATTCCTCGCGCGTGCGATAACGTCGCCCGGTGTGTTTCGCCGGCAGTGGAACGAAGCACTCGTTCGTCTCAACACGCTGGCTGCTTACGGGAACATGGCGGCGCTGGGGGCATTGAGCCAAGCCCGGCAAGCGCCGGGATGGATACGCCGTCCGCCCACAGGGCTGGTCTTCCCGGACGAGTTGGTTTTGGGTATCGGCAGCGGAGAGGTGGCCGTTTTCCCGGGACGGGCGCACATGGGCCGCCCGATCGTCCTCATCGTCAGCCCCTACTTGCCCTTTCCGCTCTCGCACGGCGGCGCCGTCCGCATGTACAACCTCATGCGCCGCGCGGCGGAAGAGTTCGACCTGGTTTTGGTGGCGTTCGTGGACCAGCTCGCGCCGCCGGCGATTGAGCTGGCGTCCCTTTGCTGCGAGGTGGTCGAGGTTCGACGGCCCGGCACGCACCTGCGGCCTCGCAGCGCGCTGCCAGACATGGTGGTCGAGCACACCACGCCCGCCTTTCGGGCGGCGCTGCGTCAGACGGTGCGCAAATGGCGTCCCGCGCTCCTGCAACTGGAATTCACCCACATGGCGCAATACGCGGACGAGGCGGCGGGAGCGCCCGTGATCCTCGTCGAGCACGACATCACGTTGGACCTGCACCGCCAGTTGGCTGAGAGTACCGGGGATTTCGACGCCCGGCGGCAATATGCCCGCTGGCGCCGCTTCGAAACACAAGCTTGGAAGCGCGTGGACTGCGTGGTGGTGATGTCGGAACGGGATCGCCGCTTCGTGGAGGGCGCCCGGCGCGTCGTCTGTTTGCCGAACGGCGTGGATCTGGAGCGCTTCCGGCCCGCGCTGGCCCAACCCGAACCGCGCCGACTCCTGTTCATCGGTTCGTTCGCACACCTGCCCAACCTCCTGGCCGTGAACTTCTTCCTGCGCGAAGTCTGGCCGCGACTGGATGACTTGCAGCCTGTCTTGCACATCATCGCCGGCCACAACCACCGGCTCTATCTCGAGCGCTACCGCGAGCAGGCCGAGATCCAACTGGACCTGCCGCGGGTGGAAACCGAGGACTTCGTAGCCGATCCGCGCCCCGCGTACGCGCGCGCCACGCTGGTCATCGCTCCTCTGATCGCCTCCGCCGGAACCAACATCAAGATCCTGGAAGCCATGGCCATGGGCAAAGCGATTGTTTCGACCCCTGCCGGCGTCCACGGCCTGGACCTCGAGCCGGGCCACGACGTCGTGGTGGCCGCCTCTGCCGAGGAATTCGCAGCCGCCGTCCGCAGCCTGTTGCTCGATCCCGAGCGTCGCAGGACGCTGGAGCGACAGGCCCGCGCAACCGTCGAGCGTCTTTACGGATGGGACGCCATCGCCCGACGCCAGGCCGAACTTTACCGCGACTTGCTCGGGAACTAAGATGGTCCGTATGAAATCGCTACCTTGCCTGCTCGTTCTTGCTTCGCTCGCGGCCGGCCAGTGGATTGCGCAGCCACAACCGGTGGATCCCAAACAGTTCGCGATCATGGCCTGGGGCAGCTCGCCCTCGGATCCCGAACAACTGCGCCTCATGAAAGAGGCCGGCCTCAACATTACGGGCTTCTGCCGCGTGGCGGATCTGGAAAAAGTCCGGGCGGCGGGACTGTGGTGCTTCGTCTCCGACAAGCGGGCCAATGGCTACGACTGGGAGAAACTGCCGCCGGAAAGCGAGATCCGCCGCAACGTGCAGGAGCTGGCGCGAGAGATCGGTGACAATCCGGCCGCGCTGGGGTTCTACCTGCGTGACGAGCCCCACGCCTCGCTGATGCCCGGGCTGGGCCGGGTGGCCGCCATTCTGGCCGAAATCATGCCCGGGAAGTGGCCTTACGTGAACCTGTTTCCCTACCGCGTCAGCCCGGAACGGCTGGGTACGCCCACTTATGAAGCCTACGTCCGCATGTTAGTGGATGTCATCAAACAGCCCTTCATCAGTTATGACAATTACTCGCTCGTAGGCGGCGAAATGCTCGATTATTTCTACACGAACCTGGAAATCATCCGGAAAATTTCGCTCGAAACCGGCAGGCCGTTCTGGAATTGCGTCCTGGCCAACGCTCACTTCAACTACATGGAGCCCTCCGACGCCACCTTCAACATTCAGGCCTACGCCACGCTGGCTTACGGAGGCCGGGGAATTCAGTATTTCACTTACTTCACGCCGCACATCGGAAACTACCGTCTGGGCGCGGTGGACTGGTTCGGCAATCGCACCGCCACCTGGGATATGCTGCGACGCATCAACTTGCAGCTTCACGCGCTGGCGCCGACGATCACGCGGCTGCGCAGCCTCGGTGTCTATCACTACCCGGACGTGCCTGACCAGTGCCATTACCTGGCCGAAAGCCGCTTCGTGGCCGGCGTGGAAATGACCCAGCGTTTCGTCCGCCCGCCGGTCATGGGGCGCTTCCTGGTGGGCGAGTTCGAAGATCCCCAAGGACGCCCGTACATCCTCCTGGTGAACAAAGATCTGAACAACTCCTTCCAGTTCCGCATCCGGACCAAACCCGAAGGACGGAAACTTTATCGCGTCTCGCCCTATTCGGGCCGCGAGGAGGCCTTCGGGCGCGAAATGGACTGGCTGGCGCCCGGCGCCGGCGTTCTTCTTAGGCTCGAGTAAAGCAGGCCTTCAGATACGCCGGAAAGCTTTCAGGATCTCGCGCATCGGGTAGCGCAGTACGGTGGGCCGCCCGTGGGGGCAACTCATGGGGTAGTCGGTGGCGGCCAGCGCGCGCAGCAGCCACTCCATGCGGTTGGCGTCCAGGGGCGTGTTGACCTTGATGGCCGCCCGGCAGGCCAGTGAGGCTGCGATCCACCGCCGGATCTCGTCCATGGACATCCGGCGCAACTCGCGTTCGGGCACTTCGAGAATTTCGAGCAACGCCTTTTCCAGTTCCGACGGCGGGACGCCGGCCGGCGCGGCCTTGACAGCGATGGTCCGCGGACCAAAGGGTTCAATCTCGAAACCCGCAGCGGCCAGTTCCTGTGCGATCCGCTCGTAGTCGGCCTGCTGGGCCGGGCTCAGTGAAAGGATCAGGGGAGTCAGCAGCGGCTGGATTTCGAGGCGCCCGCTTTGCTGCCGCTTCAGGAACTTCTCAAACAAAATGCGTTCATGGGCCACGTGCTGGTCCACCAGCCACAGACCATCACGCCCTGCCGCCACGATAAAGCTGTCATGCAACTGGCCCAGCGGGCGGAGATCGGCCAGAGCGCTCATGGAGACGGGCGCCTCCTCTATCCCTTCCACGGGGATAGCGCCGTGCGTGTCCGGCAGCGGCAGCTTGGGGGCCTCCGCCGGACCCGCGCCAATCACCAGATCGCTTCCCGCGAAATCCAGACGCGGCGCCGGCCCGGGCGGCGGCTCGAGCACCAGCGGGGCTGAGCTGCCGCCGAGCTGCCAGGATTGTTCCTCCAGGCGCTGGGAAAACTCCGAATACGGCAAAGAAGCGGCGGGTTGCGCTGCTGCGGGCAGAGGGATCGAAGACACCGGCCTCGCTTCCATCAATGCTTCGCGCACGGCGTCACGCACAAAGTCGTGGACGAACTGCGCGTGGCGAAAACGAACCTCGGTCTTGGCCGGATGGACGTTGACGTCCACCTCCCCGCAGTCACACTCGAGAAAAAGCAGAGCGAACGGGAAGACATCCGGGGGCATCAGGTTGCGGTAAGCGGACAGCAAGGCGTGGAGTAGCAGCCGATCCCGGATCAGCCGGCGATTCACGAACAGGAAAATCGAGTTGCGGTTCGATCGCTGGTATTGCGGTTGCGAAACAAAACCGCGCAACCGGAACACGGCGGCACGCGCCGCTTCGGGAGGCGACCCGTGCCGCGCAATCCCCTCGGCCACGGCTCGGCCCGGCTCGAGCACTCGCTCCCTGACGCCCAGATCCACCAGCTCCTCAAGAAGCTCGCTCCCGAAGACCTGATAGACGCGATCCCGGAGTTTCTCGACCGGGGTGACTTCGAGCAGCGAGCGTGCTTCGTGGCGCAGGGAAAAGCTCTTCTCCGGGTAAGCCAGGCTGTAATGCGTCACCAGCGAGGCGATGTGGGCCAGCTCGGTTTGCTCGGATCGAAGGAACTTGCGACGCGCCGGAACGTTGTAGAACAGGTCGCGGACCGTGACGCTGGTTCCCGGCGGCAAGGCTACCTCATCCACCTTCAGGATCCTGCCGCCCGCGATCTCGATTCGCGTCCCGGTGGCTTCTTCGGCGGCGCGCGTTTCCAGGGTCAGGCGCGACACGGCGGCAATGGAAGGCAGCGCCTCACCGCGAAAGCCCAGCGTGCTGATAGCCTGCAAGTCACGGGCGTCGCGCAGCTTGCTGGTGGCGTGACGCTCGAAGGCCAGCAGCGCATCGTCATGCATCATTCCGCAACCGTCGTCGGCGACCCGGATCAAACGGCGACCGCCGCCCGCCACCTCGATCCGCAGGTCGCTAGCTCCTGCATCCAGGGAGTTCTCGAGCAGCTCCTTGACGACGGAAGCGGGACGCTCGACGACCTCGCCGGCGGCGATCTTGTTGGCGACCTCGTCCGGCAGGATGCGGATGCGGCCCATCTCCCCTATTGGAGCATGACAGACCGCCCGCTCCTGCCGGCGGGTTGCTCCCGATCAGGAGCCGTTGACGACAATGCCGCGTTCGTCGAGCAACTGGCCGGTGACGCGCAGCAGGTTGAGCAGGGCGCGCCGGTAAGCAATGGTCTGCGTGACCAGGGTTGATTGCGCGTTCGTCAAACGCGTCTGGGCTTCGAGTACGAAGTAGAGGATGCTGACGCCCAGGTCGTAGCGCTTCTGCTCGGCTTCGAAGTCCTTCTGAGCGAACTCGAGCGCCACGCGCGCCTGTTGCACGCCGGCTTTTGCGGACTCGAGCTGGCTGATGGCGTTGAGAACCTCCAGGCGGACCTGTTGCTCGAGGCTGCGGGCGCGCAGGGTGTCCAGCTTCTTGCGCACCAACGCGTCAGCCAGGTCCGCCTGCGCCGCCCGGTCGCGCAACGGCAAGGTGAGCGTGAGCCCGAACTGGTAGGTGGGCACATCGAACCTGAACAGTTGGTTCAGAGCGTCGCCGAAGCCGCCGGGCACAACACGGACGAGTTGGGATTGGCCGAACACGTTAGCTCGCTCATAGTACCAGCCGCCACGCCCGCGTGCGCTGTATTGGCCCGTGAGCCGAAGGTCGGGCTTCAGCCGGTTGGAGGCCGACCGGATGTTCAGATCGTCAATATCCAGGCCCTGCAACTGTGCTTTCAGATCGGGTCGGTTGGCCAGGGCGATCTCGACCAGGGCTTCGCGGTCCAGCGACTTGTCATCCATCACCGGGGAGACCGTCTCCGTCAACACAATCGGCAGCCTGCGGATCTGCGGATCCAGGTCCGCGCCCATCTGGCGTCGCAAAGCGTCCTCGCGCTGCTGCAACTGGTAGCGGAACTGGGTCACCTGAATCTCCGCCGTGGCGTACTCCTGTTGCGGACGGTAGATTTCCAGCGGCGACAGTGCGCCCAGCTCGAGCTCGCGTTGGGATCGCTTCAAGGCCGCCTCGCGCAGCTTCAGGAACTCCTCCTGCACGCGCAGGCGCTCGCGCGATTCGATCACCGCCCAGTAGGCCAGCTCGGCCTGCTCGATGAGCCGCATCAACTGGTCGCGCAGTTCGTACTCGCTGCGGCGCAACTGGCTGCGAGCCACCATTAGCGGCAGGCGCACCAGATCGGGACTGCGATCGCGCAGCAGCGGCTGGCTGAAGCCGAAGCTCAGCGAGGCGTTCAACGCCGGGTTGAAGGTGGCGAACTGATCGTTGGAAGCGTTCTTGGTGCCGCTGAAGCCCACGTTGAAGATGGTGCCCGTTTCTAGCCGCTGCTGGTAACGGAAATCCGCCACCTGATTGAGCTGGCTCAGCAGGTTGGCGCCCTGGAGCACGCTGGTCGCCGGATTGCGCGTCCGCGTACTGTTGAAGCTGGCGCTGAGCGTGGGATCGAAGCTGCCCAGCGCGCGCAGGATGGCGTTGCGCGGGGTTTCCAGAGTCAGCCGCTGGATTTGAATCTCGGTGTTGTTGGCCAGCACCAGCTCCAGATAGTTTCTCAGCGAAAGCTCCAGCGCGCCGTTGACAATGAAATCCTCGAACCGGACCGGGGGTTGCAGCTCCACGCGCGCCCTGGGGGTGGCGAAGTGCTGCCGGAAGTAGGACGGCGTGGGAAAGACCGGCGCCACGAAGTTCTGCGCCGGCAGCGCCGAAACGAAAACGAATCCTGCCAGAATCGCTTTCCTTCTCATAGAAAACTGCTCCGCAACCGGGCCTTGCCCGGTTTGTCACTCATAACGGATCGCCTCGATGGGATCCAGCTTGGCGGCTTGGACCGCGGGGTAGATGCCGAAAAGCAATCCGATGGCCACGGACACGCCGAAAGCCACCGCGATGGAGATGAAGGTGACCACCGTGGACCAGCCCGCTGCCGCAGCAATCACCCGCGACAAGGCGAACCCGAAGCCAATCCCGATCAGACCCCCCACAATGGAAATCAGGACGGCTTCGGTGAGGAACTGACGAATGATATCGGCCTGCCGGGCGCCAATGGCGCGCCGGATGCCGATTTCACGCGTGCGCTCGAGCACCGTGGCCAGCATGATGTTCATGATGCCGATGCCGCCCACCAGTAGCGAAATTCCGGCGATGCAGATCATCACCACGTTGAAGATGAACTGCGTGCGGCGCCGCTGCTCGAGCAGGTGAGCGGGCACCACCACCGTGAAATCGCCCGCGTCCTTGTGGGTGGCGGCAAGAATGGCGCGCACCACGTTGGCTGTCTCGATAGAATCCACGCCCGGGGCGACCTTGATGTAGATGCCGTCAATCTCGTCCTTCAGATAACTGTTGCTGTCCTCGAACCGGCGCATCACCGTGTTCAGGGGCGCGATCACCAGGTTGTTCCGGTTGACGACTTCGAGCCCCTCGACATCGGTGTCGGCCACCGCTTGCTGCGAGAGCACTCCGATGACTTGCAACCAGACGTCATTGATCTTGATGTACTTGCCCACCGCGTCTTCGTAGCCGAGCAGGTTGACTTTGGCCGATTCGCCCAGCACGCAAACCGGGGCCGAGTGCAGGTTTTCTTCCTCGGTGAAGAACCGCCCGGAAATGACCTTGAGGTTGCCGATCTGCTCGTAGTTGGGCAACACGCCAATCAGCAACGGCATCTCCTGGCTGGTCTTGGGCAGCACGCGCGAGGGCTTGAAACGCTTGCGCGGCGTGGCTGCTTCCAGTCCCTGGACGTTTTCCAGGATGGCGCGGTAATCACGGAAAGTCAGGCCGGGCGAAATGGCGCGCCGGGCCTGGAGCTCGTCACGGTTGGTCGCCTCCTTGGCCTCGATGATGATGTTGTTGACCCCCAGCAGGTCAATGTAGCTCATCATTTCCTTCTGCGCCCCCGCGGTAATGGACAGCATGGCCACTACCGCGCCCACGCCGAAGATCATGCCCAGCATGGTCAGCAAGGTGCGCAGTTTGTGCACCAGGAGGCTGGAAAGCCCCATGTAAAGATCGGGCAGATACGCGGTCAGCACCGACATTGCTTACAAACCTCCTCCGGGACCGCCGCCGACCGGCAATGCGCCCGACTTCGCGCCTTTCTTCTCCTCTTTCTTGCGCTCCGTCCCGCGCGCCGTGGGATCCGACAAAGCCACGATCTCACCCGGCTTGACCCCCTCGGCGATCACCATCACAGATTCGCTGCGTTTGAGCGGCTTGATCACGCGCGGCTCGAACGTGTTGCCCCGCTTGACGTAGACTACCGGCTTGCCGTCTTTCTCGAAGACCGCCTGCACCGGCACATAAATGGCGTTGGGGATCTTCTCCACGATGATCTCGACATCGGCCAGCAGCCCCGGCCGCAACAGGATCTCCAACTGGCTGTTGGCCTCGGGCGGGGGCGGCAGCTGTGCGTTCTCCAGATCCTTTTCGCTGAACTGCTGGGAAGCCCCCAGACCAAAGCCGGCAGGCAGGTCCGGGAACCCGGGCAGCCCGCCGGGACCGCCCCGTTCACCTCGCGTCCCTTCTCGGCCCTCTCGTGGCGCGCGTCCGCCGGCTGGCTGGCCCATCGCCTGGCGCACCTTTTCCATGATCTGGCGCCGCTCTTCCGGCGAAAGCTCCTCCAGCTTGCGCCCGCCCAGCTCCTTGTCGAGTAGGGCGCGGAATTTCTTCTGATCCTCGGGGGACATCGCACCGCCCGGGCCGCCAGCAGCTCCCCCCATCGCCGAACGGATCTTTTCGAAAACTTTCTGCCGCTCTTCCGGACTCAGATCGCGCATGGAGCGCCCGCCCAGCTCCTTCTCGAGCAGAGCGCGCATCTTCTGCATGTCCTCGGGCGACATTTGCCCGCCACCCATCATGCCGCCCATCATGGAGCCGCGGCGCGGCCTCTCTGCTGCCTGCCCACCCGCTGCTGGCTGCTCCATGCCCGGACCGCCCGCTGGACCACCCAGCAACATGGGCATGCCGCCCGGCCCACTGCCGCCCTGCTGAGCAAACGCCGCGGCCATCATGGCCGGCGAAGGACCTGCCGCCGTGACCGGCTTGGAACGGTTGCGCTCCGCAGTCTCCAGAATCATCCGGATCTGTTCCGGCTTGGCCCCCAGCCCGCTCAGCAGTTCCTTCATGTCCACCGCAAAGACCACGTCAAAGCGCTTGGTCGGATCCCCCGCCCACACGTTGGCGCTCGCCGTCCCGCTTAAGGACTTGATGCGGGCGTGGAAGACCTTATCCGGAATGGCATCCAGGCGGACCAGCGCCTCCTGACCTTCTTGCAAGTTGGCGCGGTCCAGCTCGTTGACCTTCGCCACCAGTTCCATTTCGGAGAGATCGAGCACGTCGGCTACGGGCGTGCCGGGGAACACCTGGTCGCCCTCGCGGTAATCCGGAAGCTGCATGCCGGGGAAGTACATCCCCATGGGACGGCTTTGCCGAATGGCCACCAAACCGCTGATCGGAGCGAGAAGCTTGACCTGCATCAGCCGCTGTCGCTCGCGCCGGACTTCCAGCAGGGCGCGATTGCGCCTTTCCCGAAGAACCGCAATCTCGGCCTCCGCCTGTTCCAGGCGGGACTTGATGTCGCTTTCCAATTGCTTGAGCCGCCGCCGGGCCTCTTCCAGCGTGAGCAGGTCCTTCTTGGCGTCAATGGCCGATTTCAGCTCGGCACGACGCACTTCCAGCTCGGCCAGACGGACCGAGTAGCGCGCCTTGAGCAGGTCCACCTGGTCCTGGTTGTTGCGGATGGCCAGCTCGGCCTGCGCCTTCTTGATCTGCTCCTCGATTTGCTGGAGCTCCAGCTCGCGCTCCTCCAGGCGGGAACGGACTTCGGAATCGTCAAACTCGACGATGAGATCCTTCTCCTTGGCGAAGGCGCCCAGCGGCGCGAGGCGCGTGATCTGCACGGTGCCGAACAGGTTGGGCGCCACCAGCGTGGCCTGGCGCACCGGGCGCAGCTCGCCACGCGCGTACGTGCGGATCACAACGTCACCCTGCCGAACCCGCGTGGTCGGCACCTGGATCTGCCGTTCGGGCATCTGCCGGAATAGCCGCCACACTCCGTAGGCGGAACCAGCCACGATGCCTGCCAGGATCAGACGGAACAAAAGCTTCTTCATGGTCGGATTCTTTTCACACTCGGCGCACGCGCAGCACGCGTTCTTCCCTTACGGCTCACAGTTTCTTGCGTGCCCGCTTGGCCGCTTCGATCGGGTTCTCGAGCGCAACCACTTCGCCCTCACGCAAACCTTTCACAACGACGATATCGTTCTCGTTCCTCAAGCCCACCTCGATGGTCCGGATCTCGAACTGCTGGCCTCGCTGCACCCAGACCGCCGGCTTGCCCTGGTGCAGGAAACTGGCCCGCGCCGGGATCAGGAGCACATTGGGATGGCTCTCGATAACGATCTCCGCCGTCGCGCTCATGCCGGGCCGCAGCCGGGGATCCACGTTCTT
>JAPWUP010000380.1 GCA_028275505.1 Bryobacteraceae bacterium | reverse complement strand
TAGAGGCGGAAAAACGGGGGATCCGGATGGCGTGGAAGCAATCCTGCCAAGCGCAAGTGGCTTGCGGGAGCGATCCGGGCGCGCCGCGCGTGATCTTTCTGGGCGACGTCCGGGGCGAGACCCACCACGCGCTGTACGCCGGTTTCGATCTGGTTTGCACGCGTGCGGGCGGCGGCGCCGTGAACGATGCTCTGGCCTTTCGCGTGCCGCTGGTTCTGGTGGAGGAGCCGGAGCACGTCCAGGTGGAAGAGATCCGGCGCAGCGCGGAGCGTCTCGGGTTGTGCCGGAGCGTTACATGGGAGGAATTCCGGCGGCAGGGCCGTGCACTGCTGGAAGACGAACGGGGCGATCTGATCCGACTCCCGCAAGCCGCAACGGCAGCCGCCAGAATTCCGCGCCATGCGGAAGACCACCTGGCGCGCCGACTACTGGAGCTGGCCCGAGAGAGTGGCTGAACACCCGCTGCGCGCGGATGCGCTCTCGGGCGACGAGTTCGCGAGCTTCCTGCTGGGTCATCCGAGCAGCGGCTACGTAGACCGCAACATCAACCCGGCTTACCGCAATCACCACGTAGCGCTGTTTTTGCAAGACGACTGGAAAGTTACGCCGCGGTTCACGATCAACGCCGGGCTGCGCTGGGATTACGAAGCGCCGGTGGTCGAGCGTTACAACCGCATGGTGCGCGGCTTCGCTTTCGATCAGCGAAATCCGATGGCCGGCAAGTTGCCCGGTTCGAGCCTGAACGGCGCCACGATCCCCAGGCAACAGGTGCTGGTGGCGTACCCGCACTTCACATCGGTAACCATCACGGATGTGCCCGTGGGTTCGCAACGCTACGACTCACTGCAAATGAAGGCCACGCGTCGCTTCTCGGGCGGCCTGGGCATGCAGATCTCGTACACGCTGTCCAAGCAGCTCGAGAAGGTCTCGCTGCTCAACGCGCAGGATGCGGTTCTCGGCGACTTGCTGAAGACGAGCACGGAGAAGCGCCTGGTCGAGTTCGACTCGCCCCACGCTTTCGTCGTGCTGACCACCTGGGAACTGCCGGTGGGCCGCGGCAAGCGCCTGGGCTCGAATCTGCCCCGGCTCCTGCGTGGCGTCGTGGGCAACTGGAATCTGAACCTGCAATACACGATGCGTTCGGGACTGCCGTTCGCCTTCCCCAACGCCGCGCCCTTGGAGACGCGCAGCGCCAAATTCACGCACGCACAGCGCGACGCTTTGGCGCGACAGAAGGGGCGTAGCCAGTTCGATCCCGTCTTTGACGTGTTCTTCGATACCTCGCTCTTCCCCAACCGCGCCCAGGCGCCTTACACGCTGCGCGACTTTCCGACTCGCTTCCCCGACGTCCGCAGCAAGGCGCTCAACATCTGGGAGATTTCGCTGGCCAAAGATTTCCCGATTCGCGAGCGCCTGCGTTTTCAGTTGCGCGCCGATGCGCAGAACGCTTTCAACTATCCGTGGTTCAGCCGGCTTCAGAGCGCGGACGTGACCAATCCGCGCTTCGGCTTCCTGAATCCGTCGCCCAACTCGGAGCCGCGGGAAATCATTCTGGTGGCGAAGCTGCTGTTCTGACGCGCAGTGAGCGAGTGACGCTGCTCCACGCCGCTCGCAGCGTGCGGAATCAGGCGCCCGCGCCGATGCTCAGAAACTGAAGCGTATTCCCACCACCACGATCCGGTTGGCGCCGGCGTCGGTGATGCGACCGAAGTTCACGGAATTGATGTCCGTGTTGGGGTTGGCGAAGTCGGGCTTGTTGGTCACGTCCAGGGCGTCCGCACGCAATTCCAGCGTCTTGCCTTCCGCCAGGCGGATGCGCTTGATCAGATTGACGTCAAAACGGAACGATCCCGGACCTTCCAGGAACATGGAAGCGATGTTGCCCAGCGTGCCCGGCTGTGGGTTGGCGAGAATCACCCGGCCGGAGGAATCCGCGATGGCGCGCAGGGTGCTGCGTCCCGCAATGTTGTTGCGAGTGGTAAGGCGCTGGATGCCGGGGTCGGCGACCTGCTGCAATCCCTCGAAATAAATCACCCCCAAGCCCGTCCGCTGAACCTTGCCCAAGCTCTTGGGAATTGGCGCCAGCGCGTCCGGCGTATTGTCGCCAAACGTGTTCCAGGTGTTGGCGCCGGAAGTCAGGTTGATGGGCTGGCCCGAGAACACGTTGAAAATGAAACCGACTTGCCAGCCGCCCACCACGTGCCCGAGCCAGCCGTCGGAGCCTGCCAGCGGCTTGCCCGGTCCGAAGGGCAGTTCCCACAAGCCATTGGTGCGGATGACGTGGGTGCGATCGAAGGTCAACCGCCGGCGGTCCATCCGCCAGTTGCGCAGGTTCCGGTAGCTGTCAATCATCTCCTGCCCGGAGCCCTCTTCCTCGCCCAGGACCTTGCTCCACGTGTAATTGCCCTGGAAAGTCCAGCCGGCGCCGAACCGCTTGATGACCTCGACCTGCATCGCGTGGTAAATGGAGCTGGCGAAATTCGAGGTAAGCCGCGCCGAGTCGAACTGCGGATTGACCACAATCCAGTTTTCAGGCAATCCGGCGCGCCGCAACAGGCCGCCGCGTTCGCCGGTGAACATGTCAGTATTGTTGAGCCAGGCAGCGAAGCTCGCGACGTGGTTGTTGGCGAGGTGCCCCTGCGTGGTGGAAATGGCGCGAACCGCGTCGGAACCGGTGCGCGTGACCCCGTCCACCAC
>JAPWUP010000379.1 GCA_028275505.1 Bryobacteraceae bacterium | reverse complement strand
CACGGAACTGCAAGTTGACTCGCTCGGCCCGCAGTCGCGTGTTCTTGAGCACGGCCAGATCCCAGTCGTTCAGGTAATGCTGCCGCAGGTCGTTCCACATCCACGGATTGCGCCGCGCGGTGAAAGGACGCCGTCTACGGTCCCTACGGGCAGGACTTGCCCGAGGGCCGCGACGCAAAACGCCGCCAGTAGGAAAACCGCCTTCCCTCGCATGAGATGCCTCCCCGTCACCGGCGCCCTTCCTTTGCTTGCCGGGACGCGCACATTATAACGTGTCGGCGAGGAAACCGCGCGCCTGCCCCACGCTCTCACTGCGTCGGAACGGTTACGAACTCGATTGCGCGCCGCAGCCGCGCGCCCTCGGAGAAGTCGAAGTCGCACCGGACGATCAGGCAGCCTTCGTTGGCATCCCGCGCAAGGTAGAGGCCGAGCGGGTTCTTCACCGCCCATCCCTTGGGCGCGCGCAGATAGACGTGGCCGCGATAACCCTGCGGTCGCGTGGCCTCCACCAGCAGCCTCCGCGCCGCCGGCAGCCACTCAACGTTTACGATTTCCGCTTGTCCTTGCCTGACGTGCATATCCGTGGAAAGCAACCAGGGATAGTCCCGCGCTCGTGCGATCCGGATGAGCCGCACCGAATGCGCGGGCACGCTCGTTCGCAGCGCCCCACGGTGCACGCCCAGATACCGTTCGTTCCAGAAATCCCAGACCACGTAGCCGGCCTCGGGATCCAGTCCCAGCCGCTTGAAAGCAATCTCGTCCTCGAGCGGCGTCGTGCGGTAGTTGAACACCGCCACCAGATCCCACTCGTCCCAGTCCCGGCGCACCTTGAGGTGAAACTTTTCCGGCCAGGCCGGTTCCGGCTTCTCGAACAGGTCCAACGGCCTGGCACACTCGGGTAACCGCGGGAAGACCTGCTTGATGAGCTCGAGCCGCTCCTGACTCATGCGTGCGATGTCGTCCCCCAGCATCACAGGACTCCCGTTGATGCCGAACAGCGTGGCCGTGATCTGCGCGTCGGCAAGCGGCACGGGTTTGTCTACGGTCATCACGTTGCCCGAATCGGCAATATAAAGCTTGCGGTGCGTGAAGTAATTGCCGGCCAGCGCCTCGCTGGCCGCGCGATGGGAAGTCCAGTAATCCGCCCGGTTGATGACGAAGGTGCCAGGGTAAAAGCCTTTGCCCGGTCCGCTCAGCGGCCGCCCCTCGCCGTAGTCCGTCCCGACACGGTTCGCCGGGAACAGACCCGCGTTCAGAAAGGTTGGTCCCGTGCTGCCCAGTAAGTACGTCTCGTCGCCGGCTGCCTTCCGGATGACTTGCAGGCCGCGCCGATAGGCCTCGGGTCCGGGAATCAGGCGCCGGTCATAGTAACCGTCGGGGATGTGCGTTCCAGGCGTGGTCCCTGAAACTGCATTGAGAAAGTCAATCATGAAATAACGCACGCCCCATTTGCGGTAAGTGTCGAAAACTTCCCGCAAGAAACCCAGTGTCTTCGGATGCGTGGGATCGAGAACATACATCTGGCCGAGCAGGCTGTGCTGAACCATTAGCGGCTTACCCTCTTTCAGCAGAAACGCATCGCGAAACTTCTCCGTCTCGCTCGTCAGTTTCGAACTCATCCAGAAAGGCGCGCACCAGAAACCGAGCTTGAAATTCAGCCGGCCCAGCTCCTGGAGGAGCCGCTGTGGACCGCGGGGAAAAAGTTCATAATTCCATCGCAGCCAGTTACCCGGTTGCCTGTCTTCCAGGTTCCCGATGCTCACCCAGACATACTCGATGTCCAGGCCGGGCAGCCTGTCGCGCACCGCCCGCGCGTTGCGCAAAACCACGTCCTCGTATCGCTCGACCTCGAAGCCGTCTACCCAGCTCCAACCCACCCATCCCGCGGGGGTTTTCGGCCAGATCTTGATGTCGTACTCCCGCTGCACGAGCGAAGCCCAGTTCTCCAGCTCCGCGTATGGGTCGCAGCCCTCCGTCAGCCGCAGTTTTTCCAAAGCGACCGTGGCACCGGGCGGCAGTTCGTAGCCCTCGAAATCGCAGTAAGTGTTGAGCGTGGGCACGCCACGGATACGGTCCCAGCCCAGTTCGTGCACCGTGCTGATGCGGTCGTAACGCACGAAGCCCAGATGAAGGGCTTTGCTTGGCCTGCGGTTGTAGATTTGGACCAGCGTCTTGCTCTTGCGGGGCTGGTCGAGATCGCTCAGCCGCACTACCCTGCTGGCAACCTGCCAGCCCGAGGCGATGAAAGCAACCGCCTCCTCCGCCGGCACTCCCACTCGCAGCCAACTATCAGGTCCCGTCGTGTCCACGAGCCGGCAGCGGCCCAATCGGACTGCCTGCCGGTCCCCGTTGCGCACGCTGCCCGTGATCGTCACCGACCCGTCCTCTCCGGAAGTGAACTCGAGCGTCCATTCCACAGCGGGTTCGGGGAAGCGGAGTTCGAGGCGCCTGCCCGTGCCGCCCGTCCATCGCGCTTCCGCCGCCCCGGCCCACAGGGTCTTGCCGTTGACATCGAGCCCGAAGCGCGCGTTCTCGATCGTCGTCCCGAAGCTGAGCCTGCGACGAGCCAGATCCACCCGGAGATCCGCAGCCTGGAGCGCCGCCATGGCGCAGCACGCAAACCAAAGAAGGAGCCGCTTCCGCATTGGGAACCTTTCCGGATCTTACTCGATTCGGCGAACAGAACGCCGCGGGGCAAGCAG
>JAPWUP010000378.1 GCA_028275505.1 Bryobacteraceae bacterium | reverse complement strand
TGCTCGGCAGAAGCAGTCCAAAGCCCGCCCGCCACCGGCACCATCCAAGGGACGGTTGTGGATAGCAGCGGCGGCGCAGTGGCCGGAGCACGCATCCGGGCCACGCATACCGGCACGGGTTACGTACGGACCGGCGAGAGCGATGCCGCCGGCCAGTTCCGCCTGGCAGGCCTTCCCCCCGGCGAGTACGAGTTACGTGTCGAGATGGAGGGCTTCGCCGCCGTCCTCATTCCCTCCATGCCGCTGGCTGTGGGCCAGACTGTGGTCCAGCGAATCGAACTCAGGCCGGCGCCCGTGAGCGAACGAATGGAAGTCAAGGAACGGCCCGAAGCTCTGGAGACCGCCGCCACGACCGCCAGCGCCGCCCTGGGTCTGGAGCGAATCGAGGAGGCTCCCGCACCCAACCGCAATTACCTGAATTTTGTGCTCGTGGCCCCGGGCGTAACCTCTTCCAGCGGTTCCAACGCGCAACGCTCCTTCGCCGGATTGCGCAGCCCCGCCGCTGACAGCGGCTTCAGCTTCGCCGGCCTTCGTGGGCGCAACAACAGCCTTTCCATAGACGGGGTGGACAACCGCGACGAAACCACTGGCGGCAATCGCGTAGCGATCGGGCTGGAAATGGTCCAGGAATTCCGCGTCTCCAGCGTGAGCATCGGCGCCGAACTGGGGGGAGCCGCGGGAGGTGCCCTTAATGTGGTCACTCGCTCAGGCACCAACATCTGGCATGGCGACGCCACTTTCTTCGCGCAAAACGAGAAGCTGAATGCGCGCAATCCCGAAGTCGAGCTGGATCGCCGCCCGCGCTTCCGCCGCTGGCAACCTGGGGCCTCTCTGATGGGCCCGGCCCGGCGCGATCGAACCTTCTTCGCCACTGCCTGGGAGCAGGAACGAGAATCCGCGGAAGAGTGGTCAGGGTCGCCCGAAGAGTTGCGCACCATCCCGGCACTCTCCGGCCTCTACCGCGGGTTGTATCCCACCCGTTCCCGGGACACCGTCTTCTCCTTCAAGACCGATCACATTGCGGGGACCAGGCACAGCCTCTCTCTGCGGTACGCCTTCTCGCGCGGCGACATCAGAGGCGAGGTGCTCGACGGGGACACGTTCGCAGACCGCTCGGCGCGCGGCAGCAGCCTGACTACAGACCACTCGCTGGCCGGCGGCTGGATTTGGGTCCCCGGCCCTAGCTGGGTGAACGATCTGCGCTTCCAGGCCGCCCGGCGCAGCGTCTCGCTCACCCCGAACTCGTACGGTGTGATGATCGAGGTGCCCGGAGTGATTCGCTTCGGGCAGTCCTGCCGGCTCGATGCGGACCGCCGCGAGGACCACTTCGAGTTGCGCGAGTCCTTTACTTGGACCTCCGGTCGCCGCCAGCTCAGCACGGGCGCGAGTCTGCACGGCGTTCGGCTGGACGCCCGGCTGGCCGACCGCTTCGGCGGCCTCTTCATCTTCCCCACGTTGCAAGACCTGCGCGCGGGCCGTCCCGACGTGTTCCTGAAAGCCTTTGGCCGCCCCGAAACCCATTACTGGACCGTGCCCGTGGGCCTCTGGGTGCAGGATCGCTGGCAGGTCGCGCCGGGACTCACTCTGGAGGCGGGGCTGCGGTATGACCATCAGTGGTTGCCGGACGGCATCCCCGAAGCGGGACGCAATCTGGCTCCGCGATTCGGGCTGGCGTGGCGCCCGGCCGATCGCGGTCCTTGGGTGTTTCGCGCCGGACTGGGATGGTTCTTCGACCGCTATCCGCTGGCCTTCTTGAACGAAGCCATTCAAAAGAACGGAGTGCAGGCGTTCGAACAGTATCTGGTCGGCGAGCAGGCAGCGCGCGCCTTCGCATCCAACGGCGCCTGGAGCGCGCCTCTCGCCTGGGCGCCCCGCTCGATTTACCGCGTGGCGGAGGACTTCCCATCCACTTACGCCCGCAAGGTAGCCTTCGGGCTGGAGCGCAGTCTGGGTCCCGATACGACACTCACCTTGGAATACGCGCTGGTGGCGGGCCGCCAGTTGCCTCGCATCCGCAACGTGCGGGGCGAGCTGCCGCCGCTCTATCAGCTCGAGCAAACCGCCCGATCCAGTTATCGCGGCGCCTCCGTAGCCTTGCAACGCCGGCTCAGTCGTGAACTCGCCTTCCTGCTCGCTTACCACACGGGCCGCACCCTGGATGACGCTTCCGACTACGACGAACAGCCTCAGAACCCGCTGGATCCGCAGGCAGACTGGGCGCTCTCCCGCCAGCACCAACCCCACAGGCTGGCCGCCAGCGCTCTGTTCCAGTTGCCAGCCGAAGAACTCCGGCAGCTTCCCACGGGCCTCAGGAAGGCGTTGGCCGACGTCATCGTGGCCCCTATTCTCACCGCAGGCCGCGGGCGGCCCATTAACGCCCTGCTCACCACGGACGCTTTGCGAACCGGAGCCTGGCCTATCACCGCACGGGCTTTCGGGTTGCCGCGCAACCCGTTCTACTCGCCCTCGACCTTCTCGATGGATCTGCGCGTCATGAAAGGCTTCTGGCTCAAGGACCGACGGGCCATTCTGCAAACCGGTCTGGAAGCTTTCAACCTGACGAACCACACCAACCCGTTGCGCGTCAGTCCTTACTTAGCGGCCGGCGCGCAGCGGCTGCCCACTTATAACCAGCCCGTGGAAACGCTGAACGCCCGCCAGATCCAGTTCATGATGCAGATCGAATACTGAACCCGGCCCGCGCAGAC
>JAPWUP010000376.1 GCA_028275505.1 Bryobacteraceae bacterium | reverse complement strand
GGCGGCTGCACGGCGCACCTTGGCGGCAGGAAAGTTGTCAGGGTCAAAGGGAATGATCTCTACGGCGTCGAAGCCCAGGGCCTTGCACTTGTCCAGCAGCGGCAAATCGGCTTCGACGAAAGTCTCACGGAAGAGCAGCGAGTGGATCCCGAACAGCATGCCCCCACATTAATCCCCTGGCGACAGCCCGCGCAACCGCCTGCAGCCGGCCGCCGAGCCGCGCAGCGCGATCGGGTACTCTGGGCTCGGTGGTCGCGTTTTGGTTGGGAATTCTTGTCTGGTTGGGAGCGGACCTGCGGGTCGTGGTGCGAAGCCACGAGGGCAAACCCTTGCCAGCGGCGCGCGTCGAGGTCTTCGGGCGGGGGTTTTACTTTGCGGGCGTAGTGGGGGCAGACGGCTCGCTGAGCATCCCCACGCCGGCGCCCGGCACGTACCGGGTCCGCGTCGCCGCGGAAGGGTTTTACGAAGCTACGCGCGAAATGGAGCCGCCGGCGGAGATCGAGTTCGTCCTGGCCCCCTACACGCAGCAGGCCGAGCGCATCGAGATCCGGGCGGAGACCGATCCCGCGCAGTCGGTGCCGGTAGCCGGCGTCGCGGCTACGCCTCAGCGACCCGCCACGCTGCGGGATGCTCTGCCGCTCATCCCGGGCGTCTCCCGCACCGTAGAAGGCAAACTCGTGATCTCCGACGCCGCCGAGCACCGAAGCACCATGCTGGTCAACTCGCTGGACGCCACCGACCCGGCCACGGGCAAGTTCGGCGCCACCATCCCGCTGGATGCCGTAGCGGCCTTCCAGGTGGAGAAGAACCCGTTCCTGGCCGAGTACGGCCGGTTCACCACCGGGGTCGTCACCGTGGAGACGCGGCGCGCGGGCGAGCAGTGGACCTGGGTGCTCAACGATCCCACGCCCGAGCTGCGCCTGCGCAGCGGGCGGCTGCGCGGCATCCGGGGATTCACGCCCCGGCTGAGCGCGGGCGGGCCGCTGGGGCTAGCCCGAGCCGGCCTCTGGCAATCCCTCGAGTACGTGTTCAAGGAAACGCCCGTTCTGACGCAGCCGTTCCCGCGCAACGAAATCCGCAGGCAGTCCTGGAATTCGCTGACGCAACTGGACTGGACGGTCGCGGGAAGACACACGGTGAGCGCCACCGTCCACCTGGCGCCCGAGCGACTCGACTATCTGACGCTGAACTTCTACAATCCCCAGTCCGCCACACCCAGTTTTCGCGGGCGTGAAGCGATGCTGGCGGCGAGCCACGGCATGCCGCTCCGGGGCGGTTGGCTGGAGAACGCGTTCTCCTTCGGCGACGTCCGGGCTTTGACGAGGCCGCAGGGCGAGGAGGGCTTGTCGATGTTCCCCAACCGTCACGAAGGCCACTACCCGTTCCGTCATCGGCGCCAGGCGCAACGCTGGCAAGGGCGAACAAGCTATGCTGCCGCACCTCGGTGGGGTCATCAATTCAAGACCGGCCTCTGGATCCAGGGAAGCGCCATGGAGGGCTTCTGGGAAGGTTCGCGGCTGCGGATTCACGATCTGGACGGCCGGCATCTCAGAGAGATCCGTTTCTTCAACCGCCCGGGTTTCGCGCAAAAAGATCGGGAGACAAGCTGGTATCTTCAGGATGCCTGGTCAGTGACGCGAGGACTGCGTCTGGATCTGGGCGTCCGCATGGACGATCAGCGCGCCGCTCGGCAGCTACGCTGGGGACCACGGCTTTCGGCTGCGTGGTCGCCGTGGGTGGACCGCCGCGCCGTTGTACGCGCCGGCTACGGCTGGTTCTTCGACCGCGTCCCGCTGAACGTGCTGGGCTTCGAGAGCTTTCCCGAGGCGTGGGAACAGTCCTTGCGCCGCAATGTGCTCGAGCGCCGCCGCCTTTCGCCGCGGGCCAGGGTCTGGAGCGCGCAATGGGACCAGCAGCCTGCCGCCTGGCTCCAGTTCCGCGTGCGCTATACGGAGAATCGGGCCTCGCGTCTGATCGTGCTGCGTCCCGAGGCGGAACGGCTCCGGCTGGCCCCCGAGGGCGCCTCTTTTTCACGCCAGTTGGAGACGATCGCGCGGCTGCATTTCGGGCCGGAGCGCGATTTCCTCGCTTCCTACGTGTACTCGCGATCGCGCGCCCACCTGAACGACTTTGCCGAGTTGCTGGGCGACATCGCCGCCCCGCTGGTGCGACCGGACGCCTGGGCTGCGCCGCCGGGCAACATCCCGCACCGGTTCCTGTTGTGGGGCGCCTGGCGTTTGACGCCGCTGCTTCAAACCGACGCTGCAACGCGCCTGTGGCCGCCCACGCTCGCCTCCCTGCAACCCGGGCGCGGCTGGAGGCTGTTCCCGGTCCTCGAGTACCGCAACGGCTTTCCCTTCTCCGCCCTCGACGCGACCCAGAATTACGCCGAGCCGCCCAACCGGCGCCGATTTCCTGACTTCTTCTCGCTGGACTTTCGCCTCGCCAAGGATCTGCCCGCGGGCGGTCGGCGCGTGGCGCGCGTCTCCTTCAGCGTTTTCAATCTCACCAACCATTTCAACCCTGACAGCGTGCGCTGGAACGTGGCCGATCCGCAGTTCGGCGAGTTCCTGGGCCGGCGGCCCCGGCGTTACCGGCTCGATTTCGATATCTACTTTTAGGGGCACGTTCGAGGCCATAGTCGCTGTGCCAGAATGAGTATTGTGAAGGGTCACGAGATACGCCAGACGTTTCTGGATTTCTTTGCCGCTCGGGGGCACCGTATCGTGCGCTCTTCTTCGCTGGTGCCCGCCAACGATCCCACCCTG
>JAPWUP010000391.1 GCA_028275505.1 Bryobacteraceae bacterium | reverse complement strand
ACGCATCCGGCCCAAAGTCGCCATCCCCTGCCACTACGACATGTTCCCGGACAATGCCGCCGATCCCCGCCAGTTCCGCGCCGCTTTGGTGATCCGCGCCCCCGGCGTGCGGTACCAGCAACTGGAGCACGCCCGGGTCTGGGTTTATCCGGACGAATAAGGTTTTCGCGAGTCTTTCCTGTTCTCCAGCTTGTCGGCTCGCCTGGTTTTAGGCCCGACCACAGCGGACCATGCGAAGCCGCGGAACTGCTTCGATGTCGCTCAGTGGCTAAAGCCTAGACTGTTACTCATAAAAAAGGCATGGCGAAGGTCTGCTCAACCCCGGGACAGGCGCCACGGCAAGGCACGTCAGATGGTTTCCTGAGGTGCTGTCCCGGCTCTCGACGCCTGAGTTTCGCGCCGGCCACATGCTGGGGAGCCCGGTCTTCTGATTCGTCAGGTGTTGCGAGTAAAGCACGAGAATTTTGGGGAAATTTTTTAGTGTTTCGCGCTTGACGTGACGGGGGGTGTGGTAAAATCAGGGCGACTCGGACTCCAAAATCGAGATCCCTAATCAGAAGACATTGGTTTGGATGCCCGAAGCGGGGGGCGAGCATGGAACGGAGAGGGCAGTGGAGCGCGGTGGCTCGCGCGATGAATGCGGCCTTAATTGGCGTCGGTATCGTGGCAGGGAGTGCCGGCCTCAGCACGAGAACTGGGCTCTCCCAGCCCATCGCGGGCAAACAGGCTGGCCTCCAGTTTGTGGATGTCCACGGGGAAAGGTTGGCCTCCCTGTTCACAGGGGCGCCGATCGTTCCCGCCGCGCTTAATTCCCGAGATTCCCTGGGGGCCGGGGATTGCCGCGGGAAGGCCAGGAGCGCTGCTGCTCAACAGAGTACGTACGTCCTCTTCGTCTGGCGTGAGGGCCGTCTCGCGCCCGATGAGGAGGGCTACTGTAGCGGTTGCTGGTTACGGGAATATTGGGCGACGTGTGGCGGTGATTGCGAAATTACTCTCTGTGGAGCCAGTTACGTTTGGGGAACGGGTTGCAAAAGCACTTTGCAGTCATGTGAGCGGGGTGGCCAATGTTGGGGCGCCTCGGAATGCTCCAATGAAGGGTGCGGATAGGAGGTTGGGCCATGTTTGATCTGGCGGCCAGGTTGCCGGGCGTCGGGCGCCTGTGTGCTGCCTTCGCCCTGACAGTCAACGTTGCGATGCCCAATGACGGGACGCCGCGACTTTCCCCAGTCAGCCATCGAACGCTGCCACTCGGAACGCTGGAGCACGCCCCCATTCCGAAATGGAGCAGCGGCCTGCTGTTTTCTCTCCGCTCCCTGAGCGAGGCTGCTGACCAGCGACCGAACTTGGTGGCCTACCGAACGGATGGCAGCGTCGTGGCTCGGGTACGGGTGTGGTTCCCGGATACGTTCCGATTGTGGCTGAACGACGCCGCCGCCTCCCGGGAAGGTGATGTCCTCGCTGCCGTCGGAGTCGCCCAAAGCGTCAGCGGAGAGTTTGCCGGCTTCCTGGCTTTGATGTCGCCGGCGGGCGCGATCAGCAGGGTGATCCGAACGGAGCCGTTTGAAGGGTCCGCGATGACCTTCGCCCCTGATCGCACGATTTGGGTGCTGGGGTTACAAACGGGAGCGGATCGTTCGCTGCGCCGGGCGCCCGAACACATGATCGTACAGCAATACGATGCCCGGGGCTTGCTGCTGAGGCAACTCTTGCCCCGCTCTGAGTTTAACTGCGGAAACTGGCACCCCGCCCACCAGCAAGGGGGCCGCGCCTGGATTCTGTCCTCGGCTCATCGCATCGGCATTCTCACCAGTCCGGCGTGTCCGGAGTGGCTAGAACTGAGCTTTGACGGGTCTGTCCTCGGGCGCTGGAAGGTGCATGGCATGCCCCATGCGGCGGGCCCCTCGCAAGAGCTGGACGGCGAAAGCAGACGACTGCTCACGGGGGTAGTCATGATGCCTGATGGGGAAGTCTACGCCAGCTTTGCTGGCCGCAGAGACCAGCAGCGGCTCTTCCGATTGAGGCGGGAGCTGGGACGCTGGGAGCCTGTGCCGACCGCGGATCTCGAGGGCAGGGGCTTGCCCTCCTTCTCTTGGGTAGTCGGCAGCGACGAGGACGCTCTGGTCTATGGTAGCCGCGGCAAACAGCTACAGCTCGTCTGGGCGCGACTCGCGCCATAAGACCTTTGCCCCCTGCACGGCTGGCTCGCCATGAAGGTCGGTGGCCAGTTCCCGTGAGAGTTGTGTAAGCCTCAGACCAAACCCCATTCCTGATGGCTGGGGGCAGGTTCTGCAGCCAGTGACGTTCCCGGTTCAGAAGGCCGGGCTGTCAGAGATGGTAACCCGGCGCTGCCGCTTCGTCTCCAGCATGCGCTGGTCGGCCTGCTGCAAGCTGGCCCGGGCGGTCGAACCCGCCGGGATCGCCGCCACAGCCCAGCTCAGCCCCACCGAAGCGGGTCCGTGGTTGCGGACATAAAAGTTTGCCAGCCGTCGCTCGAGCGCGCGCAGCCGGTCCTCCACCA
>JAPWUP010000017.1 GCA_028275505.1 Bryobacteraceae bacterium | reverse complement strand
ATGGTCTTCGCAGGGCCCATCGCGACGTTCCCTTTGTCACTCTGCTCACGGACCTGGCCGACTTCCCGCCTCACTTCTGGATCGAAGCCCAGCCTCAGTACTTCATCTGCGGCACCGAGCGGGCCGCTGCCCAGGCTCGCGAACTCGGTCATCCGCCCGAAGCGATTTACCGCGTCTCCGGCATGGTCCTTCACCCGCGCTTTTACGAAACGCCGCCGCTGGATCGGGCGGCTGCGCGCCGCCAGCTCGGCTTGGATCCCGAGCTGCCCACCGGGCTGGTGCTGTTCGGTGGTCATGGATCGCGCATAATCCGGACCGTCGTGGAGCGGCTGGACCGTTCGGGCCTGCCGGTGCAACTGATCGTGCTATGCGGGCGGAATGAGCGCCTGCTCCAGAGGCTTCGCCGCCGTCCCTGGCGCATCCCCATTCACCTGGAAGGATTCACCACGGAAGTGCCCTGGTTCATGCAACTGGCCGATTTCTTTATCGGCAAGCCCGGTCCCGGCTCGATCAGCGAGGCCCTGGCCATGAAGCTGCCGGTGATCGTAGCCTGCAACGCGTGGACGATGCCGCACGAGCGCTACAACGCCGAATGGATTCGCCAGCAGGGCCTGGGGCTGGTGGTGGACAGTTATCGGCGCGTGGATCGAGCCGTCGCCGAGCTGCTCTCCGCGGACAATCTGGAGCGTTTCCGCGCTCGCGCTGCCGCGATCGAAAACCGCGCTGTCTTCGAGATTCCGGACGTGCTGGCGGAGATCGCGGAACGGGGACCGGAGCCGCTCGCCTCCACTCGACGCAGAGTCTCCCGGGAGCCGGGACCGTTACTGCACCGCCCCCTCTAGTCCCGCGCTGCTTCAGCCGATAAGTGCAGCGAGGGCGACGTCGCCCATCGGACTGCTATGATTGCGCTGGCTGGGCTGGTCTTCGTTCTGGGCGCCGTGATCGGCGGTTACCTTCTCGAGCATGGCAACCTGCTCGTGCTGCTCCAGCCTGCCGAGTTCCTCATCATCGGCGGCGCGGCCCTCGGCGGCATGGTGGCCGCCAACCCGCTTCCCGTGACGCTGGGCATCTTCAAGGGGCTGATCGGCCTTCTCAAGGGGAGTCCTTACACCAAAGCCGCGTACCTGGAAACGCTCAGGATGCTCAACGACCTGTTCAATCACGCGCGCAAAAACGGCCTGTCGCGTCTGGAGCAGGACATCGAGGAGCCGGCCAAAAGCCCCGTCTTCTCGAAGTATCCGTCGTTGCTCAAGAATCACCATGCCCTGCACTTTGTTTGCGATACCGTACGGCTGCTGGTGACCGGGGGAGTCCAGACGCACGACTTGGATCAAATGATGGAGCTGGATCTGGAGGTTCATCATCACGAGTCCACACTGCCGCCCACCGCACTGACCACGGTGGCCGACTCGCTGCCGGGCTTGGGCATCGTCGCCGCCGTGCTGGGCATCATCATCACCATGGGCGCCATGGGCGGGCCGCCCGAGCAAATCGGGCATAAGGTGGCCGCCGCCCTGGTCGGCACTTTCTTTGGCGTGCTCATGTGCTATGGCTTCGTCGGTCCGCTGGCCGCGCACATGAACAAACTGGCGGATGCGGAGTCGCGCTACTATCACGTGTTGCGCGTGGGACTGGCGGCCTTCGCGAAAGGCCTGCCGCCCTTGCTGGCGGTCGAATTCGCCCGCCGGAGCATTCCTACCCATCTGCGGCCGACGTTCCGCGAAATGGAAGAGGCCTTCCGTGGCGCCAAGGCCGCAGCGGGAGCCGCCGCATGAACTCGCAGCAGAACGCTCCTGTCATCATCGTCAAGAAGAAGGGCGGCCACGGAGGCCATCACGGCGGCGCCTGGAAAGTCGCCTACGCCGACTTTGTCACCGCCATGATGGCCCTGTTCCTCGTGCTCTGGCTGCTGGCCAGCGACGAAAAAGTCCGCAAGGCGGTAGGCGGCTACTTTCAGGACCCGACCGGCAAGGGCAACCTCATGGGCACTACCATGGCCGGCACAGGGGAGGGTCTCGCCCTCAAGCGCGACGACATGGCCAACCTGAAAGAGAAACTCCAGCAGGCCCTCCAACAATCAATGAAACTCGAACGAATTCGGCAAAACGTTCAGATCACGGTGACCGGCGAGGGCCTGCGCATTGAACTGCTCGAGGATGAAAAGGGTGTCTTCTTCGAAACAGGCAGCGCGAAACCCACTCCCAATGGCGAGGAACTGATCATTCGGCTGGCCGAAGAGCTAGGCAAATTACCAAACAAAATCTACCTGGAGGGCCACACCGACGCGCGTCCCTTCAGCGGCGACGGCAACTATACGAACTGGGAGCTTTCCACGGATCGCGCCAACGCGGCCCGCCGCATCATGCAGGCCCACGGATTGCGGCCCGACCAGGTCGCTCAGGTTCGAGGCTATGCCGACCAGAGGCTGCGCCTTCCCAACGATCCCTATCACCCGTCCAACCGCCGCATCTCGGTCATCGTCCAGTACCTGGCGGCACCGGAACAGACTGGGGAAGGCTCGAAACCGTCCAAACCTTCTCCCGTGATGCTCGGACACTAACGCAGCCACTCGTCCAAGTGCTCCCGCACGAACTCGTCGTCGTTCAGATGCGGATACGAGCGGCAAACGCGATCAATTTCCTCCATCTGGCCGGGGGAAAGATCTTCGGAGGGGTCCAGGCACCACCGGCCCGCCATCAAACCTTGCCGGCGCAGAATCTCGTGGATCCCGGCGATGCAACCGTGAAAATTGTTGGCGGCGTCGAACAGGGCGGCATTGGCGTCGGTGATTTGCGCGGCCAGCGTAAGGATCTCCGGGGTGAGCGGCTGCCGGCCGTCAGCCACCCGGCGCGCCAGCTCCAAATGCTCTACCGCGCGCCGCGTCCAGCACGCCCAGTGCCCGAGCAAGCCTCCCACGATCCGACAGCTCTTGCCATCGCCGAAGCGGAACTCGGTCAGCAGATCAATCAGGATGGAATCGTCGTTGCCCGTGTAGAGCGCGATTTCGCCCGCGCGGCCTGATTCGGCCACCGCGCGCACCACATCCAGCGTCTGGTAGCGATTGAAGGGCGCAATCTTGATGGCGACCACGTTTTCGATCTCGGCGAACAGCCGCCAGAAACGGTAAGGCAACAAGCGACCACCGACCGCCGGCTGCAAGTAGAAGCCGAAAACGGGCACGATCGAAGCGATGGCCCGCACGTGATCGAGCAACTGCTCCACGGTGGCGTCGCGCAACGCCCCCAGACTGACCAGCACGGCGTCATAGCCGCAGCGCGCCGCAAACTCAGCTTCGCGCGTGGCCTGCGGGGTGAGTCCCACGACCCCGGCGACCTTCACGCACTCGCGCCCCTTCAATTCTTCCATGGTCAGCTCGAGCAGCGGCTCGTACAAACCGATCTTGGGATCCCGGATCGCAAACTGCGTGGTGTGCACGCCGATAGCGATTCCGCGAGCGCCCGCGGCAAGGTAGTAACGCGTCAGCGCGCGCTGCCGTTTCTCGTCCAGCTTGCGCTCCGCCGTGAGCGCCAAAGGGTGGGCCGGAATCACCGTTCCCTGGCGCAGGATGTCTCGCCAGCCCATATCAGAACCTCCCGTCGCGCACTTCGAAGTGCGTCGGCTTGTTCCAGAGCACGCCGCCGGCGCGAATCCACTCAGCCACCCACTCGATCATCTGCTCGAGCGTCACCTCCGGGTAGCCGAACAGCCTGTGACAGAGGGAAGCGTCGCTCAGCAACGCGGTGGGCGCTTCCGTGCCCTCGAAGATCGGCTCTACGCCAAAGCGCCGGGCGAACTTCCAGGCCAGCGAGCGCACGGAAACGGTCTCGGGTCCCGTCACGTTGAGCACGGCGGGCGGCGACTGGCAGAGGCGGAAGGCCCGCAGCGCCACCGAGTTGGCATCACCCTGCCAGATCACGTTCACCTGCCCCATCGCCAGGTTCACCGGCTGCCGCTGGTAGACCTTGAGGGCGATGTCCACCAGCACGCCGTAGCGCAAGTCGATCGCGTAATTGAGTCGCAACAACGTGACCGGCGTTCCGTAGCGGGCGGAAAAGTATTCGAACATGCGCTCGCGACCGAGCACGGACTGCGCATACTCGCCCACCGGGTCGGGCGGCGTCGCCTCCGTGGGGCCCCCGTGCGCGATAGGGACCAGCGGGTAGACGTTGCCGCTGGAAAAGGCCACGATCCGCGAACGCCGGAAACGTTCCGCCACGCGTCCGGGCAGATAGGTGTTCAACGCCCAGGTCAGGTATTCGTTGCCCGTGGTCCCGAACTTGCGCGCGGCCATGTAAATCACGTTGGGCAGCTCGGGGAGGGCCTGGAGCTGCTCCTCATCCAACAAATCCGCGCAAATTGTTTCGACGCCGGCCGCCTCCAGCTCCTCGCGCACGCGCGGATTGCTGAATCGCGCCACGCCCACGATGCGTTTGCGCACGCCCGCTTCGTCGGCGGCGCGCCGCGCCCGCCGCGCCAGGCTCGGCCCCATCTTGCCGGCCACGCCGAGGATCAGCAGGTCGCCTTCGAGCTCCCGCATGAACTCGACATCGGCAGCGCTGGGACGCGAGAGCCGTTCCTCGAGTTCCCCCTCCGTCCGGATCGCGGTCATCGCTTGTACCCGATCTTGCGCAGCAACTCGTGACGCCACGCCACGCCTGCCGCGTCCTCAACTCCCTTGGGCGAAAAGCCGTCCACCACGCCCAGGATGCCGCGGCCTTGTTCGGTCTCAGCCACGATCACCTCGACGGGGTTGGCGGTGGCGCAGAAAATCGTGCACACCTCGGGGACGTCCTTGATGCGGTTCAAAATGTTGATCGGGTAACCGTCGCGCAGGGCGATGACGAAGGTATGCCCGGCCGCGATGGCCTGCGCGTTGCGACAAGCCAGCGCCTTCAGCTCCTCGTCGTTGCCCTCCAGCCGCGTCAGGCACGCGCCGGAAGCCTCGTTGAACGCGATGCCGAACTTCATCTGGGGAACCGTGTTGACAATGGCTTCGTAGAGATCTTCGACCGTCTTGATGAAGTGCGTCTGCCCGACGATGATGTTGCCGCCCTCAGGAATCTCCAAACGGATGGCTTTGATCTCCATAGCGGTAGATAGCATACTATGAAGCGGCTCTCGGGCTGCGTCCAACCGACCCCGCGGCGTGTGGTACACGAAAATCATGCGGCCTCCGCGCCAGGATTGGTCCCGGCTCAAAGTCTTTCCACTTTCCGAGCGCGAAAGTCTCAGCTCAGTCGAAGAAATTCTGCGTTCCCCGGATTCCGAGCCGCCGCCCTGCTCCGGCGAGATCCTGCGCCACGTACGCGGTTGCGCCGAGGCCATTCGGGCGGCCCGCGGACGCGGGGCCGGCGTGATCCTCATGTATGGCGCGCACCTGCTGCGCAACGGCGCCGCCCTGATTCTGGAACGGATGATGGCCGCCGGCTGGCTGACGCACGTGGCCACCAACGGGGCCGGCTCGATCCACGACTGGGAATTCGCCTGGCTCGGGCGTTCGACCGAAGACGTGCGACGCAACGTCGCGCGCGGCATCTTCGGCGCCTGGGACGAAACCGGGCGTTACATCCACCTGGCGCTGGCCGCGGGCGCCTTGCGCGAGGAAGGCTACGGCGTCTCGATGGGCCGCTTGATTCACGAGGACGGCGTCACCCTGCCCTCGCCCGAGGAACTGGAAGCGCAGATCCGCTCCGATCCCGCGCACCCGCTCACCTCGGCCCGAGCCGACCTGCTTCGAATGATGCGCAAATTCGGGATCCCGCCCGGGCGGCTGCACATCGAGCACCGCTTCAAACACGCCTCGATCCTGGCCCAGGCGTTCCGCCATAACGTCCCCGCCACCGTGCATCCCGGCATCGGTTACGACATTATCGCGGTGCACCCGATCTTCGACGGCGGCGTCATCGGGCGTGCGGGTGCATGGGACTTCCGGCTTTTCAGCGACTCGGTGGAAACCCTCGACGGCGGCGTGGTGCTTTCCGTGGGATCGGCCATCATGGCGCCCCAGGTCTTCGAGAAAAGCCTGAGCTGCGTGAATAACCTGCGCCTGCAAGCGGGACGGCCCATCGTGTCCGGCCACAGTATTTACGTCGTGGATATCCAGGAGGGCGGGGGCTGGGACTGGACGCGGGGCGAGCCGCCGAAAACCGATCCCGCTTACTACCTGCGGTTCTCGAAGAGTTTTGCGCGCATGGGCGGCTCGATGCACTACGTCCAGTGCGACAACGTGACTTTCATGCACAACCTCCTTTGGGCGCTGATGGGCCGCTTGTGAGGGGAAAGCCGCGGGCTGACGCCGCAAGATGCAGCGCGCTTGGGCAGGAAACGGGACCGGACTTGCGAACTTGCCATCTTCCGCGCCGGCTTGTTACACTCGAATTGATTGATTCCCGCCAGACGCGGCGGTAATTCCCCCAGGGAGCAAGCAGGTATGGCTTGGGTTTGCGAAATTTGCGGCAAGCGGCCAATGACAGGGCACCGCATCAGCCACGCGCACAACGTCACCAAGCGTCGCTTCTATCCCAACTTGCAGCGCGTGCGCGCCGTCATCAACGGTCAGACCAAGCGCATCCGTGTTTGCACTTCCTGCCTGCGCAGCGGCCGCGTCCAGAAGGCCGCCTGATCGCGGGGCACGCCGTCCGTTCGAAGCTTTCAGGTAAAATACCCGCCTATGAAAACTCCACTGACCCGCCGGGCTTTTTGCGCCTCCACGCTGGCCACGGCTTCCCTGCGCGGGGCCCAACGGCCCCCCAATTTCATCGTGATTCTCGCGGATGACCTCGGCTACGGCGACCTGGCCTGTTACGGGCATCCCACCTTCCAGACGCCCAACCTGGATCGCATGGCGCGCGAGGGCGTGCGCTTCACCGACTTCTACACGCCCATGCCCTTCTGCGCGCCCACGCGCAGCTCGCTGCTCACGGGACGCTACCCGTTCCGCACCGGCGTGACTTCGAATCCCGCGCCCGACGCCGGCATCAACGACGTCGGCCTGCCGGCCACCGAGATCACGATTGCCCAGGCCCTCAAGCCGCTGGGATACGCCAGCCTCTGCATCGGGAAGTGGCACCTCGGCCACACGCCCGAATTCCTTCCCACGCGGCGCGGCTTTGACGAGTACTACGGCATTCTTTACTCGAACGACATGCGACCGGTGCAGATCGTGCACAACGAGCGCGTCGTCGAGTACCCGGTCATCCAGGCCCACCTGACGCGCAAGTACACCGACAAGGCGCTCGAGTTCATCCGCAACCATCGCAATCGCCCGTTCTTCCTTTATCTGGCGCACGCCATGCCCCACAAGCCGCTGGCCGCCTCCGAAGAGTTCTACACGCCGGAAACGCCCGGCGATCTCTACGCCGACGTGATCCGCGAGCTGGACCATTCCGTGGGGCGAGTGCTGGCCGCGTTGCGCGAGCTCGGCCTGGAGGAAAACACCCTCGTGGTATTCACCTCGGACAACGGTCCTTGGTTCGGCGGCTCTACCGGCGGCTTGCGCGGCATGAAAGCGACAACATGGGACGGCGGCATTCGCGTCCCCTTCATCGCACGCTGGCCGGGCCGGATTCCTGCGGGCCGCACGGTGCGGGAGATCGCAGGGATCATAGACATCTTCCCCACCCTGCTGAAGCTGGCGGGCGCCCCGCTGCCCGGCGACCGCGTCATTGACGGCAAGGACATCTTTCCCCTCATGACGGGCGCGGCCTCCACCAGCCCGCACGAGGCCCTGTTCGCCATGTCGGGGGCGCGCCTGGCCATCGTACGCTCAGGCCGCTGGAAGCTGCACGTGCGCTCGCCGGGCAAGGAAACCCGTTACATGAAAGATCCCAGCGGCTGGGTGGATCCCCGTGGACCGGACGGCGTCACTCTCATCGCCCAGTACGAGCAGGCCAAACCCAACCAGTATCCCGGGTTGCTGACGGGCGATCCGCCGCGCGAAATGATGCTGTTCGACATGGAGCAGGACCCGGGCGAGCAGCATGACGTGGCCGCCCAGCACCCGGACGTCGTCCAGCGCCTGAAGGCGATGTTCGACAAGATGAACGACGCCGTGCCGGCCCCGCCGCCCGCGCGCCCGGGACGCGGCATCCGGCGTCTGACAGGCGGCCAGTTGCGCTACGATCTGGAGCCCACGCGGCCTCAGTAGCCGCATCCCTGCCGAACCACATGCTGGTTTCACGGAGATGGCGGAGTTGACGTTGCTGGTCCTCGGCGACCCGGCCGAGCGCGAACTCGCATTGCTCGAGCGTCTGCCGGAGCAGACCCGGATCGTGGTCGGCGACCGGCCCGAAGCTTTCGCAGACGCCGCTCCAGAGGCCGACGTCATCCTTTGCTGGTTCTCGCGTCGCGAATTGCTGGAGGCTATCTGGCCCCACGCACGCCGCCTCCGCTGGGTGCACAGCGCGAGCGCGGGCGTGGAGAACGTGCTGTTCCCCGCGCTCATTGAAAGTCCCGTGCCCGTGACCAACTCGCGCGGCCTCTACAGCGATTCGCTGGCCGAATTCGTCATGGGTGCGGTGCTGTTTTTTGCCAAGGACTTCGCCCGCATGATCCGCAGCCGCCAGGCCGGCCTGTGGGACCCGTTCGACGTCGAGTTGATCGAAGATCGCTGGTTGGGGATCCTGGGCTTCGGGGACATCGGACACGCGGTCGCGCGGCGCGCCCGCGCCTTCGGCATGCACATCGCCGCTTTGCGACGGCGCCCCGAACTGAGCCGTGAACATTCTGATGTGGAGCGGGTGTACGGGCCGGATGCCCTCCACGAATTGCTCGAGCTGAGCGACTACCTCGTCATTTCCCTGCCCCTGACGCCCGAAACCCGCGGCCTGCTGGGCGAAGCCGAACTGGCCCGGATGAAGCCCACCGCGGTCCTGATCAACGTGGGCCGAGGCCCTGTGGTTCGCGAGGACGCGCTGGTACGCGCTTTGCAGCAAGGCCGCATTCGCGGCGCCGCGCTCGACGTTTTCGATCGCGAACCGCTGCCCGAAGGACATCCGTTCTACGCCCTCGATAACGTCCTCCTCTCGCCTCACTGCGCCGATCACTTCCCGGGATGGAAACGCCGCGCGATGGAACTGTTCCTGGACAATTTCGAGCGTTTCCGGCAGGGCCTGCCGCTGCGCAACCTGGTGGACAAACGGCTGGGTTACTGAGCCCGCCCGCACAGTCTCGCAAAAGGCGATAATCAGGGACATGCGGACCGAGTGGCTGTTGATGTTTCCCTTGCTTGCCCTTTCTCTGGCCGGCCAGAGCTACCGGCCTGCCCCCGAAAATCTCAAGGCGCGCGAGTGGTTCCAGGACGCCAAGTTCGGCATGTTCATTCACTGGGGCGTTTACAGCGTCCTCGGCGACGGCGAATGGGTCATGCACAATCGCAAAATGACCATCGCCGAGTACGAAAAGCTGGCGCCCAAATTTAACCCCACCGAGTTCAACGCCGCGGAATGGGTGGCGCTGGCCAAGGAAGCCGGCATGCGCTACATCACCTTCACCAGCAAGCACCACGACGGCTTCGCCATGTGGCACACCAAACAAAGCCGCTGGAACATCGTGGACGCCACCCCTTACGGCAAGGACGTCATCAAAATGCTGGCCGATGAGTGCCACAAACAGGGCATCAAACTCTTCCTGTATCATTCGCACCTGGACTGGCATCACCCGGATTACTATCCGCGCGGGCGCACGGGTCAGTACTCCGGACGTCCGGAGAGTGGCAACTGGTACCGCTATCTGGACTATCTCGACGCCCAGCTCGAAGAACTGCTGACCAATTACGGACCCATCGCCGGCATCTGGTTCGATGGCTGGTGGGACAAGCCCGACGCCGACTGGCGTCTCCAGAAAACCTACTCGCTGATTCACCGCTTGCAGCCCGCCGCGCTGATCGGAAACAACCACCATCGGCGGCCCTTTGAAGGCGAGGATTTCCAGATGTTCGAAAAGGACCTGCCCGGCCACAACACGGCCGGCTTCAACGCCGAAGCCGAAATAGGCAACCTGCCGTTGGAAACCTGCGACACCATCAACCGCTCTTGGGGTTACAACGCCAAAGATAACCGCTACAAGAGCGTCAGCGAACTGATCCATTACCTGGTGCGCGCGGCCGGTTACAACGCCAACTTTCTGCTGAACGTCGGACCGATGCCCAACGGCAAGATCCAGCCCGAGTTCGTGGAGCGGCTGCGCGGCATGGGGCAATGGCTGCGCGAAAACGGCGATTCCATTTACGGCACGCGCGGCGGCCCCATCCCGCCGCGACCCTGGGGCGTCACCACGCGCAAAAACAACAAGGTTTTCGTGCACGTGCTCGACTGGCCGGACGAATTGCTGGCGATCCCGGATATCCCCAACGTCAAGACCGCCAAAGCCTTCCCGAGCGGAACGCCGGTCACGATGCGCCGCGCCGAAGGCGGCTTGCTGCTGCGATTGCCGGCCAGCCTGCGGAACCCCATAGACACGATCGTCGTATTGGAATGAGAGGCTCATGAAAAGAGTGTTTCTGCTCGTCGTTGCTTTCTGTGCGCTCGGCGCCCAGACCGAAAAACCGCTGCTCTTGCAAAAGCCCACCATTAACCGCACGCACGTAGTCTTCTCCTACGCGGGCGATTTGTGGATCGCGCCCCGCGAGGGCGGTGAAGCGCGCCGGCTCACCGTGGGTCCCGGCATCGAGACCGACCCGTACTTCTCGCCGGACGGAACCCTGATCGCCTTCAGCGGCGAGTACGACGGGAACGTGGACGTTTACGTCGTGCCGGCCACCGGAGGAGTGCCCCGGCGGCTCACCTGGCATCCGGATGCCGACCGCGTGGTCGGATGGACGCCCGACGGCAAACGCATCCTGTTCAGCTCGTCACGCCACAGTTACACGCGCGTCAGCCGACTGTTCACCGTACCCGTCGAAGGCGGCTTTCCCGAAGAGGTGCCCTTGCCCATGGCCGAGCAGGGGTCTTACTCGCCGGACGGAACCAGGCTCGCCTATGTCCCCCTGCGTCCCGCCTTCATTGCGTGGAAGCGCTATCGCGGAGGACGAACCACGCCCATCTGGATCGCCGATCTCAAGGATTCGCGAATCGAAAAAATTCCGCGTGACAATTCCAATGACTTTTACCCGATGTGGGTGGGCGACCGCATTTACTTTCTATCCGACCGAAACGGCCGCTTTTCCCTGTTCGCCTATGATCTGAAGACCAGGCAAGTCAGGGAAGTGGTCGCCAATTCCGGCATGGATTTCAAATCCGCCTCCGCCGGCCCGGACGCGATCGTCTACGAACAGTTCGGCTCGCTCAACCTCTACGATCTGAAGACCGGACGGACCCGGCGAATCCCGATCACGCTGGCCGGCGACCTGCCCACCATCCGGCCCTCCTTCGAGCGCGTGGCCCGCTCGATCCGCGATGCGGGACTGTCGCCCACCGGCGTTCGCGCGGTGTTCGAAGCGCGCGGCGAAATCCTCACCGTTCCCGTGGAAAAAGGCGACATCCGCAACCTCACCAACTCCCCGGGCGTCGCCGATCGCTACCCCGCCTGGTCCCCCGATGGCAGGCGGATCGCCTATTTCTCGGACGAATCCGGCGAATACGCGCTGCACATAGCCGACCAAACCGGACTGGGGCCAACGGAAAAAATACCGCTCGATAATCCACCCTCCTTTTATTACTCACCGGTCTGGTCGCCCGACGGGAAGAAAATCGCTTACACTGACGCCCGCCTCAACCTGTGGTACATGGATCTGGAGAAAAAGACGCCGGTCAAAGTAGACACGGACACTTACTCCAAGCCGGAACGTACTTTGGACCCGTCGTGGTCTCCGGACAGCCGCTGGATCGCTTACACCCGGCAGCTTCGTAACCACTTCCGGGCCGTCTTCATTTACTCGCTCGAAGAAAACAAAAGCCGCCAGGTTACTGACGGCATGAGCGACGCGCGCTACGCGGCTTTCGATCCCAACGGCGAGCTCCTTTACTTCACGGCCTCGACGGACACCGGCCCCGCCAGTGGCTGGCTGGATATGTCGGGCTTCAACCGGCCCGTTTCGCGCAACGTTTACGTCATCGTCCTGCGCAAGGACCTGCCTTCGCCGCTGGCGCCGGAAAGCGATGAGGAAAAGCCGCAGGAAGCGGCAAAGCCAAAGGAGCCGCCAAAGAAGGAAGAAACCGGCGCAGCGCCTCGCGTGCGCATAGATTTCGACAATATCTCGCAACGCATTCTTGCCTTGCCGATTCCGGCGCGTAACTACTCGGGCCTGTGGGTGGGCAAGTCGGGGATCCTCTTTTTGGCGGAGGCCGAGCCGGTTACCCAGCGCATGCGGCAGACGGTGAACATCCACCGGTTCGAGCTCAAGACGCGCAAGACCGACCGCTTCCTTGAAGCGGTCCGGTTTTTCGACGTCTCGCACAACGGCGAAAAAGTGCTCTACCGGAAAGGCGACCAGTGGGCCGTAGCCGGCGCCGCGCAACCTCCCAAGCCGGGCGAGGGCGTGCTCAGGCTGGACGCCATGGAAGTGCGCGTGGACCCGAAAGCGGAATGGCGGCAGATGTACCGCGAAGTCTGGCGCATCGAGCGCGATTTCCTTTACGACCCGGGCCTGCACGGTCTGGATCTCGCCGCCGTGATGAAAAAGTATGAACCGTATCTCGATGGCATCGCCCACCGGGAAGACCTGAATTACCTGTTCTCGGAAATGCTGGGTGAGCTGTGCCTGGGCCACGTGCGCGCCGGCGGCGGCGATGTGCCTGAGATCCGGCGCGTGGGCGTCGGCTTGCTCGGCGCCGATTACCGCATCGAAAACGGGCGCTACCGTTTCGCCCGCATTTACAGCGGCGAGAACTGGAATCCTGACCTGCGAGCGCCGCTCACTCAGCCCGGCGTCAACGTTCAGGAAGGAGAATACTTGCTGGCCGTCAATGGCCGCGAACTCCGTCCCCCTGATAACTTGTACAGCTTCTTCGAAGGAACCGCCGGCAAGCAGGTACGGCTGCGCGTGGGGCCCGACCCGAGCGGCGCCGGCTCGCGCGAAGTTACCGTCGTGCCTGTCGAGAGCGAAGCCATGCTGCGCCATTACGCCTGGGTGGAAGGCAACCGGCGAAAAGTGGACCAGATGACCGGAGGCCGCGTGGCTTACGTCTATCTGCCCAATACCGGCGAAGCCGGCTACGCCAGCTTCAACCGTTATTACTTTTCCCAGATAGACAAACAGGCTGCCATCATTGACGAACGCTTCAACGGCGGCGGCATGGCGGCGGATTACATCATTGACTCCATGCGCCGCTCCCTGATGAATTACTGGACCACCCGGTACGGTGAGATCTTCACCACGCCCCTGGCCGCCATCTTCGGCCCCAAGGTCATGATCATCAACGAATACGCCGGCTCGGGCGGCGACGCCATCGCCTGGTATTTCCGCAAGGCGCGTCTGGGACCGCTGGTGGGCAAGCGCACCTGGGGCGGCCTCGTCGGCATTTTCGGATTCCCGCCGCTCATAGATGGCGGCATGGTGACTGCGCCCAACCTCGCTTTCTTCAACACGGAAGGTGACTGGGAAGTGGAAAATCGCGGCGTCCCGCCCGACATCGAGGTCGAGTTCGATCCCGCCGCCTGGCGACAGGGCCGCGATCCGCAACTGGAGAAGGCCGTGGAGATCGTGCTGGACGCGCTCAAGAAGAACCCGCCGCCCGTTCCCAAGAAGCCGCCCTATCCGAATTACTACAAGACCGCCGCACGCTGAGTTCCCTCCGGGCAGCGAGTGCGATAATCTGATCCCAGCGGGCTCCGCGCCCGCGCGGGAGGGACCTGTGTTGCTCGATTACCTGCGCCGCTCCAGCCGCCGCGATCTGTTCCGCGCCGGCGGCATGCTCGCCACCTTGGGCCTTGCGCCCGCTCGCGCCCGGGCAGCCCAGGCGGCCTACGACCTGCGTCACAACATCTACACCGCAATCGGCGTCCGTCCGCTCATCAACTGCAAGGGCACCTTCACGATCATCAGCGGCTCGCTGACCCTGCCCGAGGTCAAGCGCGCCATGGACGAGGCCTCGCGCTACTACGTGCACCTGGATGAACTCATGGAGGCGGTAGGCAAGCGCCTCGCCGAGCTGACGGGCGCCGAGTGGGGCATCGTCACGGCGGGCTGCGCCGCCGCGCTCACCCACGCCACCGCCGCGTGCATTGCCGGCGCCGATCCCGAAAAAATCCAGCGCCTGCCCGATCCGCGGCTCAAAAACGAGGTCATCGCGCCGCGTTACTCGCGCAACGTCTACGACCAGGCCATCCGCATGCTCGGCGTGCGCATCGTGGAAGTGTCCACCAAAGAGGAACTGGCCGCGGCCATCAACCCGCGCACCGCGCTCATCATGGTGCTGGCCGGCCCGGGCGATCGCGGACCGCTGGGATTGGACGTCATCGCCGAAGTGGCGAAACCGCGCGGCGTCCCCATTCTGGTGGATGCCGCTGCCGAGCGCCTGACGATCCCCAACGTGCACCTTCAGCGCGGCGCCACTATGGTCGCCTATAGCGGCGGCAAGTGTCTGCGCGGGCCGCAATGCGCCGGCCTGCTGCTGGGGCCGAAGAATCTGCTCCAGGCCGCCTTCCTCAACAGCGCGCCCCATCATTCTTTCGGACGCTCGATGAAGGTCGGCAAGGAAGAGATCATGGGCATGCTGGCCGCCGTGGAGGCCTGGGTCAAGCGCGACCACAAGGCGGAGTGGGAGCAGTGGGAATCCTGGCTCGAGCACATCGCGGCACGGGTGCGGCGCATCGAAGGCGTCGAGACCGAGGTGCTGTATCCGGAGAGCCTTTCCAATCACGCGCCGCGCCTGCGAATTTCCTGGGACGGGACGAAGCTGGGCATCTGGGGCCAGGCCGTCGAGAAGCTTCTGCTCGACGGTGACCCGCGGATCGTGCTGGCGGGCTCAACCGGCACGGCGCGCGATCCGGCGCGCAGCTCGGTGACGATCATGCCCTACATGATGTCGCCGGGCGAGGAGGAGATCGTGGCCGAGCGGCTCCATGCCGTGCTGTCCAAGCCGCCCAAACTCGAGACGCTGCGTTCGTCCGCGCCGCCCGCGCAGATCGCCGGCCAGTGGAACGCACGCCTGGAGTTCGTTTACGGCAGCGCCGAACACAGCTTCGTGTTCGAGCAGGAGGGCGCGGAAATCGTGGGCACGCACCGCACGGAGACGATGGCCTCGGACCTGCGCGGATGGGTCGAGGGCGATCGCGTCTGGTTCCGCAGCTCGCACCCGTTCGAGGGTACGCGGATCGTCTACGAATTCGAAGGCCGGATCACGCCGGACGGCATGGAGGGCCAAGTCGGCCTGGACGAGTACGGCACGGCGCATTGGAAAGCCGTGCGCCATCGTTACGGCGCGCCGGGCGGCGTGGTCCGTCCTGTCAAGAACATTTGAGCGGGTTCTTGTTTTTACCGCGGCCGGCCCACCGGGATGATGTATAGCGGGGATTCGTCGTCGGCCAGGCCCACCACGCGCTTCACCTCGGGATCGCGAAAGGCGCCTACCGTCACGCTGCCCAGCCCGAGCGCCACCGCCTGCAAGCAGATGTTCTGGCCCGCGTGGCCGACCTCGATGTGCACGTAACGCGGCGCCCGATCGCCGTAACGGCGCGCCGTCCGCTCATAAACTCCCGCGATCACGAACACCGCCGGGGCCTGGGCAATGAACTGCTGCCCCAGTGCGGCCTCGGCCAGCGCCCGCCGGCGATCTTCTTGCGCTACGCGGACCAGCTCGTGGCGCTCCGGGCGATATTTGTAAATCCCCGCCGCCAGGCCTTCCACGCTGCCCGCAAGCACGTACACCTCGAGCGGGTACAACGCCCCAGCCGAAGGCGCCGTGCGCAAACGCTCTCCGCCCGTGATCCCCTGGGCGGCCCAGAGCAACTGCGACAGCTCGGCCAGCTTCAGGGCGTCGTCACGATAGGCGCGAACCGAGCGTCGCGTAGCCAGGCACCGCTCCAGCGAGACCTTGCCATCGCGCTGCGGCGCAGGCAATCGAAGTTCGGGCGCTTGTCCGGCAAGGCAGGCCGCCTCGCAGGCGAGCATTCCAGCCAGCACGATTTCAGCGAACCTCACGGACACCTCCTCGCCCCGCCGCTCAGCCCGCGGCCGCCAGCCCCGCACGTCGCTATCACACTACACGGTTCGCACCGTCCAAGGCAACCGGCTGCCACGAGCCCGGTGGCGCTTGCCTCGCAGCTGCCCTTGGCCGAGATCTACGCCGAGCGCTCCGTTCGCGCCTCCGCCATCCGGCTGCTGGACGAATTTCTGGCCCGCCGGCCCGCTTCACCGGAAGCGCCCCGTGTGCGCCAGCGCCTGGAGCAACTGAAATCGGCGGCGCCGGGACGGTGACCTCCCCGGAGCCGTCCCCGACTCGCTACCATGAGTAATGGAGGAATGGCCGAGTGGTTGAAGGCGGCGGTCTTGAAAACCGCTAGGGCCGAAAGGCCCTCGGGGGTTCGAATCCCTCTTCCTCCGCCAGCCGTTTCGCCGCTCTTGCGAACGTCTCTCACCTGACGATCGCGTGACCGGGATCCCTCGGCAACCCTGTGCTATCATGAGAAACTTCTCGAAGCAAGACGAGGCGGCGAGGGAGGGCGTGCGTTTCAGCGGTTGACGGGCCGGCACGGATGGTGCCCTGCGAAGATCATGGCCGGATCCGGTTCATCAACGATTCGTTTCCGCGAGCGAGCCGAGCTGCTCGACTTCCTGCTCGAAGTGGCTGCGGTCACTTCCGAAACGCTCAACCTCGAGCAACTGATGGCCAACCTGGCGGCCATCATCGCCAAGGTCATTCCCTACGAACTCTTCGCGATCTTGCTCTACAGCGAGCGTCTGGGCGCACTGCGCATCCGTTACGCCATCGGCCACCGCGAGGAAATCGTAAGGAATCTGCTCATCGCTCTGGGGGAAGGCATCACGGGCGCCGCCGCTGCCTCGCGCGAAGCCATCCTGGTGCCCGATGTTCGCAAAGACCCCCGCTATCTGAGCGGCGTGGACGCCGTGCGTTCCGAGCTGGCCGCACCCATGATCGCGCGCGGCAAGCTGGTGGGCGTCATTGACGTGCAATCCACGCGCGTCAATGCCTACACGGAGTACGATCGCGCCCTGCTCAAGCTGATCGCCTCGCGCGCCGCCACCGCCATTGACAACGCGCGCCTTTACCGTCGCGTGGAGCGGCAGAACCGGACGCTGGCCACGCTCGCCCATCTGGCCCGCGATTTCTCCATTCTGGACCTCGAGCAACTGCTCGGGCACATCGCGCAGGCGGTCAAGCGACTGATCAATTACGACGCGTTCAGCATCCTGCTGGTGGACGAGGAACGCGGCTGCCTGCGCCATCGCTTCAGCATCCGCTACGACCAGCGCGTTCAGCTCGATCAGATCCCGCTGGGCAGAGGCATCACGGGCGCTGCCGCCCAGCTCCGTGAGGTCGTGCGCGCCGACAATACCCTGGCCGATCCGCGTTACATCCCCTCGCATCCCGACGTGCGGTCGGAAGTGGCGGTGCCGCTGATCGCACGCGATCGCGTCATTGGCGTGATGGATCTGGAAAGCGATCGCTACGCCTATTTCACCGACGAGCACGTGCGCATGCTCAGCCTGCTGGCCCCGCAAATCGCCATCGCCATCGAGAATGCGCGCCTGTACGAAGAGCTGGCCCAGCGCCAGAGGCAGATGGAACAGGACCTGGAGGCTGCGCGCGAGCTGCAATCCGCCCTGGTCTGGCGCACGCCGCCCGAGATCGAAGGTCTGGATCTGGCCGTCGGCTATCGCCCCGCGCGCCAGGTCACCGGCGACCTGTGTCACTTCTACCCCTTTGACGGGGGCGAGGCCCTCATCACGCTGGGTGACGTCAGCGGCAAGGGCGTGGCCGCAGCTCTTTATGGCGCTTTGGTCAACGGGCTGCTCATGAGCCTGGCGCCGCGCCGTCGCTCGCCCGCCGCGCTGATGAAGGCCCTCAATCAGGCTTTGCTCGAACGGCAGGTGTACGCACGCTACGTCACCTTGCTGACCCTGCGCTGGCTCCCCGCGCAGCGCCAGATCGTGATGGCGAACGCGGGCAGCATGCCGCCCGTGCTGTGTCGGCGAGGCGAAATTCTCAAGCCACGGGTGGAGGGCGTTCCGCTGGGCCTGATCCCCGATGCCGAGCACGAGGAAATCGTGGTGCAGGGTGAACCCGGCGATCTGATCCTGCTTTACTCCGACGGCCTGCCCGATCAGACCAACGAACAAGGCGAAGAATACGGCCGGGCCCGGCTGCTGGAAGCTTTGCGCCGCGCCTGGGAACAACCGCCCCAGGCTGTCGTGGACGCCGTTTTCGCCGATCTGGACCAGTTCAGCGCGGGCGCCGGCCCTTCGGACGATCAAACTCTGCTGGTGCTGCGACTGCGATGACTCCTGTCAACCCGTTCCAATACCGCGATGGCGTGCTCCATTGCGAGCAGGTGGATTTGACCGAGATCGCCCGGCGCGCGGGCACGCCCTGCTACGTGTACTCGCGCGCCGGCATCCTGGAGCGCTTCCGCGCTTACGACGAGGGCCTGAGCGAAGTTCCGCATCTGGTCTGCTACGCCGTCAAGGCCAACTCCAATCTGGCCGTGCTGGCCTTGCTGGCCCAGGCCGGCGCCGGCTTCGACATCGTTTCCGGCGGCGAGCTCTACCGCGTGCGCCAGGCCGGGGCGCCCGCATCCCGCGTCGTCTTCTCCGGGGTGGGCAAGACCGCCGAAGAAATCGAGTATGCGCTCGCGGAGGGTATCCACAGTTTCAATGCAGAGTCCGAAGAAGAACTCCACCTGATTGACGCCCTGGCGGCGCGGCGCGGCGTGAAGGCCCGCGTGGCGCTACGCATCAATCCGGATATCCCCGCGGAGACTCATCCCTACATCGCCACCGGAACGCGCGAGCACAAGTTCGGCCTGGACGCGGCGCAAGCGCCGGCCATCTGGCAGCGGGCGCAGCGACTGAAGAATCTTTCTCTTGAAGGACTGAGCTGCCACATTGGTTCGCAACTGCTGGACCCGGCTCCCATTCTCGCCGCGGCGGACGTCATGCTCGAGCTCGTCCGTTCCATCCGCCAGGCGGGTTACCCCGTGCGCACGCTCGATCTGGGCGGCGGACTCGGGGTGGCCTACCGCCCGGGAGAAAGCACGCCGGACATCGCCCAGTTCGCCGCGCAACTGGCGCGCAAGGTAGCGGGCGCCGATTTGTTCCTTATCGTCGAGCCAGGGCGCTCGATCGTGGCCGAGGCCGGCGTGCTGCTCACGCGCGTGCTCTACCGCAAGCGCACCGATTCGAAAGAATTCGTGGTGGTGGACGCGGCGATGAACGACCTGATCCGTCCCGCCCTCTACCAGTCGCACCATGAAATCTGGCCGGTGCACCTGAGCGCGCGCCCGGAAATTCTGGCCGACGTCGTTGGTCCGGTCTGCGAAACGGGCGACTATCTGGCGCGCGACCGCCGTCTGGCCAACGTGCTTCCCGGCGATCTGCTGGCCGTGGCGACCGCCGGCGCGTACGCCTTCGTGGCCGCCTCCAACTACAATTCACGCCTGCGTCCGCCGGAAGTTTTGGTGGAAGGGGATCGCTGGCGGATCGTCCGCGCCCGCGAGTCTTACGAGGATCTGATCCGCGGCGAAACGATCTGAGCGCGGGCGCGGTACAATCCGGCTATGCTTACGCGCAGGGAATTCGGCTCTCTTTCTCTGACCGGATTCACCGGGGTCGCGCAGAGCAATCAGCAGGCGGCTTGGGCAGGCCCCGCCGTGGTCAAAACCGTCTTTATCGCCGTTGCCAGGCCCACGTGGCCCAATCCGCGCTTCGACGTTGAGCGCGCCCGGGGCGAGGCGGCGGCGCGGCTGGCGGAATGGGAGGCGCGCCATCCTGGCGTGCTACGGCTAACCGGCGGCGAAATGGTGCGGACGGGAGAGGAAGCCGCTGCCTGGGCGCGTGCGCTCGATCGGGAAACGGTGGACGGGGTCGTTGCCGTCACGCTCACCTCGGGTTCCGACGGCATGGTGCTGGCGGTGGCCAAAGGCGGCCTGCCGACGCTGCTATGGAACCAGCCCTATCTGGGCCACGCCTGGGGAAGCATGGCCGCGTGGGTGCGAGCCGGCAATCGCGGTGATGTGCTGACCTCCAGCGATCCCGGCGATCTCGACATCTACGCGCGCATCTTTTACTCCATTCACATGCTGCGCACGAGCAAGGTCGTGGTCGTGGTCCCGGAGCGCGCCCGCGAGAGCCACGGCTCGCAAGCCGCCGAATTCACGCGCCGTTACGGGACCACCTTCGAGTACCTGAGCTACGCCGATTTGAAAGCAGCCTGGGAAGCCGTGCCTGCAGGCGAAGCCGAACAGGAAGCCGATCGCTTCGTGCGCAGCGCGCTGCGCGTCGTCGAACCCTCGCGCGAGGAAATCGTGCGCGCTTTGCGCTTCTACTTGGGCGTCAAAAAGCTGCTCGCCGAACACAAAGCCAACGCGATCACCATAGACTGCCTGGGCGGCATCCAGCGCCGTGAGCTGCCGGGATACCCGTGCGTGGCCTGGTCGCGGCTGGATGATGAAGGCCTGTACGGCGTCTGCCAGGCCGATCTGAACTGCACCATGACGCAATTGCTGCTCACGCCCCTGACCGGCAAGCCGGGCTTCGTCTTCAATTCGGTCTTCGATTCGGGACGCAACGAGCTGATCCAGAGCCACTGCACGGCGCCCACCGCCATGCAGGGCATCGGCGGCCCGCGATCCCCGTACATCGTCCGGTCCCATCTGGAGACGGCGGAGGGCGTTTCCTTGCAGGTGCTGATGCCGGAATCCGGTGTGGTAACGGTGGCCGCCTTTGAAGGCCCCGGGAAGCTGCGGCTCTCCACGGCCGAAGTGTTGGGCAATGTGGCCAGTGAGCTGGGCTGCCGCACGCAACTCCGCACACGCGTGCGCGATGCCGAGCGCATGATGCAAGGCTACCAGGGCGGCCTCGGCGTCCATCGCGTCACCTTCTACGGGAACTATCGCAACGAAGCCTTCCGCCTCGCCCGCATGCTCGGCTTCGAAATCGTCGAGGAGGCCTGAGCCGCGGTACAATCTGCGCATGACGCGAAGAATCCTGCTGCTCGTTGTGTGTGCCGGGGCGCTCTGGGCGCAGGCGCCCAAGGGTTGGGTCAAAGGCAAAGGATACGGTTGGATCTGGGGCGCGCAGGACGAGGTGGGCGCGCTCAACGCGATCCGAGACCCCAGCTACGTGCTGCGCGCGCTGGCGGAGGTCAAGCAGGGCCGCGTTTACGATCTGGGCGTGCGGATTGACCGGCGCTCCTACAAATGGCCCGGCCATTCGCCCATCGAGATCATGTCCTTCCGCAGCCCGCATGGCGTGAAAATCGGCAAGGACATTCCGGCCTTCGCTGCCCATCCCCGCCGCCTGGCCTTCCACAGTTGCGCGCTGTTCATTTCCGACAACGTGGGAACGCAGATTGACGGGCTAGGCCATATCACGCGCGGCCAGGACGACCACTGGTACAACGGCTTCCGCGAACAGGACTACGGCGGCGACTTCGGCCTGATGAAGGCCGACGCCGACTCGATCCCGCCCATCGTGGCGCGCGCCGTGCTGGTGGACGTGGCAGGCTGGAAAGGCGTGGATGCGCTGCCCGGCAAGTTCGCCATCGGCCCCAAAGAACTCCAGGGCGCACTGGCGCGGCAGAAAGTGGACATCGAGCCGGGCGACGCGGTCCTGATCCGCACGGGCACGCTGCGCTATTGGGGCGAGACCGGCGCCGATCACGCCAAACTCGCCGAACACGATTCCGCGGGCCTGACGCTGGAAGGCGCGCGCTGGCTGGTCGAGCAGAAAGGTGCCGTGCTGATCGGCTCGGACACCAGCGGACTGGAATGGGGCGGCGACCCTAACCTGCCCGTGCACGAATACCTGCTCGTCGAGCAAGGCGTGCACATCGGCGAGCTGTTCTATCTGGAAGAACTGGCGCGCGATCAGGCCTGGCGCTTCGCGCTCATCGTCACCACCAACCGGATCCGCGGCACGACCGCCGGCTTCGCCCTGCGTCCCATCGCGTTGCGGTGAGGGCCTACAAGTTCTCCCCCACGTCCAGCGGGAAGGTGTGGCCGGTGGCGGTGGTGGTGATGGAAAGGTAAAGGACCAGGAAAGCGAACTGCGCCACCGCCTCCTCGTCGCTGAGCGGGTAAGCAACGGGCGCGGACGCGCGGATCTTCTGCCAGGTTTCCGCCGGGAAATTCTCGGGCGGCAGGATGGGGCCGGGAGCAATCGCGTTTACGAAAATGCCGCGACTGGCGTATTCCACCGCCATGGCGCGCGTCAACGCGGCCACCGCCGCCTTGCTCACCTGATAGGGCAGCGCCCGCTTGCGCATTCGACCCGTCACGCAGGCGTCCGCCACGTTGATGATGTGCGAACCGGCAGGCATGTGGGGCACGAGAATCTGCGCGGGCCAGAACGAGCCCAGCACGTGCGTGCCGAGGTTTTCTTCCCAGTCCGGCTCCCGCACTTCATCCGCCGCCACCAGCCGGTAGACTGAGGCCATGTTCACGAGGATGTGAATCTCCGGAAAGCGCTTCAGCACTTGGGCGGCGGCGCGCTCGAAGCTCGCCCGCGAGGCCACGTCGGCCTGCACCGCCAGCGCAGCCACGCCCAACTGCTCACAATCCTCGACGATAGCTCGCGCTTCCGCCTCCGAGCGCCGGTAGCTGGCTACGATGGCCACTCCCTGCTCGGCCAGGGCCCGCGCCACCGTGCGCCCGATGCGCTTGCCGCCCGTGATCCAAGCGACCTGCCCCCTCAGCCGCCCAAGCTGACTTTCGGCGAGGGTCACTGCAGCTTGCGGATGGCGGCCTCGATCACGGAGATCTCGGTCTCGCCCACGAAGGAACGCACGCGCCGGCCCTGGCGATCGTAGAGGAACAGAGCAGGCAGCGCCCCACTCCAGTTCGGATCCACGGCCCGGATGAAGGCGTCATCATCCCCCGACCGCTTGATGTAGTATGGCGGCGGCGCGCCGAACTTTGTAAGGAATTTCCGGGCGTCGGCTTCCTGCTCGGGATCGTCTGCCGAGACGGTGATCAGGCGGAAACGCCCGCCGAGTCGCTTGTGCAACTTCACCAGCTCGGGCAGTTCCTTCAGGCAGGGTTCACACCAGGTAGCCCAGAAATCCACCAGCAGGATCTGGCCCTTGTTCTCGGCAAGAAGCTTGCGGTAGCCGGCGGCGTCCAAAGGAACCAAGCGCGGCTGGGCGGCCAACCCAGCCGCACAAAGGATCACAACCGGGAGGGCCAGAAATCTCACGATGCCTTCTTCACCCTCTTGATCGTGCAGCCGAAGGCTTTGGTTTCCGCGGTGGAAACCGGTTTGCCCGCCAGCAGCTCGTCGAGCGCGGTGCGCAGGAAATGCTTGGTGACCTTGTCGGCTGGGCGCGAGTCGTCAATGGCGCCGTGATAGCGGATTACGCCGGCTTTGTCCAGCACGAACACCTCGGGAGTGAACTGCGCCCCGAAGCGATCGGCCACCACGTTGTTCTCGTCCTTGTAAACCTTGAAGGGGAAGCCCCACTTCTGCGCGTGCTCGGCTACCTCGGAGGCCGGCTCCGTGCTGTTGGAGTTGATGAACACAAACTTGACCCCGCGGGAGCTGTAGTCTTTGTAAATCGCTTTCATCCGCTCGTTGTAATCGTTGGAAATCGGGCAGCGGGTGGCGATGAAAAAGATGGCGGTGACATCGCCCTTGAGACTGGAGAATTTCACGGTCTGGCCCGAGGTGTCTTTCAGCTCGAAATCAGTGACCTTGCTGCCCAGCTTGAATTCCTGTCCGTAAACCAGCGCCGCTGCCAGCGACGCCAAACCTGCCCATCGAACTAATTTCTTCATCCCTTGCCTCCTGTTGGTTGACGTTCCCGGAGCACGCATAACGTGCGAGCCCCGTCCCAGTTTCGGTTTTGCGACCGCAGCCCAAAGGCTCCGGACGCCTTACGGATTTTTGAGCCTCAGGTTGATCACCGCCTTGCGTCGCGAGTCGAAGACGCTGAGCGTCCTGACGTCGCTCGACCGCCCCTGGTGCTCCGCCTTCAGCTCATAATCCACGTTAGTAGAAAGACCGTGAAAATAATAGGCGCCGTCCTTGCGCGTGATGAACGAGCGGACCTGCAACGTCTTGGTGTTTTTCAGTTGCACGACCGCTCCTTCCACGGGGTTGCCGTCGGGGTCCGTGACCACGCCTTCCACGGAACGGACGCCGGTGTCCTCTTCTTTGGGCTTCTTCTGCCCCAGCGCCGTGGCCGCGGACAACGCCAGGATCGCAGCGAGCCAGAAAACGGTCCAGCGCTTCATGGACTGCGCCTCCTCACGAGCCGGACTGGCAGTCCTCAATTCTTGGATGCGCGAGCCAGCCGGAAGAATACATCAATCCGCTCCTCTCCCTGCACCTGCACCTTGCGCTCCTGGCTCTGGTAGCCGGGCGCGGTGGCGGTGAGCAAGTACTCCGAAGGGACAGGGGGAACGCGGAAAGCGAACTCTCCGCGAGCGTCGCTCAGCGCCTCCTGTTTCTTGAGGCGTTGCCGGCGGCTCGCCTCGCCCTGCGGTTCGAGAACCACACGCGCCCCCCGCAGGCTCAACCCGTCCTCACGGAATACCGTTCCCGCGATCAAAGCGTAGGGCTGCGGCCCGCGCGCCCTTTGCCCGGCCTCTGCCATCGCGGAAGCGCCGAACAACAAGGCGGCGGCAAGGAAGCCCGGCAGAAAGCTAGCGCCAGTCTTCCTCCTCCTCATCTTCGTCGTAGTCGAAGTCCTCTTCTTCCTCTTCCTCGACCGGTTCCAGCTCCAGCGGATCCAGCCCCACGACGCGCAGCTCCGTCCCGCACTCGTCGCACGTTAGCGTATCGCCCTCGTCGAGCTCGTCCTCGTCCACGTCAATCTCAGCGTCGCAAACCGGACAAGTCACCATAAATCGTCCTCCGGATGATAGGGGATGCAAATTTGATTTATACGAAACTCTGTGGCGTTTGCCAAGTCCCACCCCGCCCCGCGGCCTGGAGGTGAGTGACGTCCGCCGGCCACCGGTGCGGGGCCCACGGCTTCATTGTACAGCGAGCTGGCGGTCGGTTCCGACAGGCGCTGCCAGTGCCGCCCATTCCTCCTCCGGACCCTCTGGTTGCCACGGCGTCTTCGAGACCAACCTCACCAGGTAGACCTGATAGGCGTAAGTGTGGCGATAGCGAACGCCGTCCTCTCCTTCCAGAATGACGGAGAATCCGGGCCACGTCTGCTTGCGCCCGCCCAGTGTGACCTCGACCGGATGCACTTTCACCGGAAAGTACCCTTTCAGCCTCCGCTGCACGTAGGCCGTTTCGTAACGATGCCGCCGCACGTTCCACACGAAATACCGAAAACTGTCGAAGTCGTAAGGATAGTCGCCGGGTGAAATCGTCGTCCACAGCCAGTTGTGCTTGATCTGATCGCCATCGCGGACCTGGCCCACCGAGAAGTACGACGTAATCCGGTGGCCTTCCGAGTACTGCGCGACCTCGTCAGGAATTTCCATCCGCAGAGCCCTGGCCAGCACCCAACCTGCACGGCCGTTGGGCAGGCGCACCAGCGCCCAAGTGTCCACAGGGGTCGGCTTGGGAGGCCGCCTCTGGGCCAGCTCTTCCGGCGTGGCGTGCGACAGCTCCAGCCAGTTCGGAGGGGGCTTGGGCGCGGGCGGCATGGGAACCAGCAGCTTTTCTTCCTTGCGGCGACGCGCCGCGCGCGACGCGGGCCTGCTCGGAGGAGGCAGCAGCGCAGGATTCTGGTACGGCACGCGCGGTGCGAGCCGCTGCGCCACCACATGGACGTGCTCGCCGGGTTGAATCTGGTAAAAGCTGGGAGCCTGGCGGTTGGGTTCCGTGTGCACGTTCAGCGGATCGTACACGGTGGCCACGCCGTGCGACCACATCCGAGCGGCCCGCTCCGCCAGCCGGTTCAGATCCTCCATTTGCCGGGGCGAAAGCAGTTGCCGCATCAGCACCCAGCCCCGTTCGCCCCGCGCCGTACGCACGCGTACGAAAATCCGGCGGCGCCCGATGATTTCGACCTTCTCCCCGTGCCTGAGCGTGGGACCGTCCGCGGTCGGAGAGGTCAGATCTTGCCGCAGACGCAGGGTGCTGGGACCGACGTACGCCTCCGCCAGCACCGTCTCCCTGGGCTCATTTCGCGAGCAGCCCGCCGCCACAAGCAAGACCAGAGCTGCGAGGATCCCACCGCGCTCGACGGACACCGTAAGACAGTTCCGATTCCCAGTCTAACAAGCGCCCTCGCTCCTTCAGGCTGTGAGATAATCCAGCGAGCGGACCACACCTTATGCAACCCGGCAGCCTTTCCTCACAAGCCCAACCGCTCAGCGAACCTGCCCGGCTCGTCGCCGTCTTCTTCGACCCCAAACGCGCCTTCGCCGATATCGCCGCCCGTCCCCGATGGTGGCCGCCCTTGTTGCTCGCGATTCTCGTGGCTGTCCTCTTCGTCAGCCTTTTCTCCAGCCGAATTGGCTGGGATCGCTACCTGGAACGCGCTCTGGAATCCAATCCGCGCACCGAAAGCCTGAGCCTCGAAGAGCGCCAGCGCATCATCGAGCAGCAAAGCGGGCTGGTGCGCGTGATGGGTTACGCAGGCGCCGTAGCGGGAACCGCGATCACGACCCTGATCGTCGCCGGGGCGTTGCTGTTTGCCTGCAACCTGTTGCTGACCGCAGAACTGGCTTTCCGGCAGGTCTTTGCGGTGACCTGCTACGCTTTCCTGCCCAACGCCCTGGCGAGTCTGCTCGGCATCCTGATGATGTTCTTGAAGCACCCGGAAGATTTCGATCTGGAGAATCCTACTGCCTTCAACGTCGGCGCCTATCTGGATCCCTCGGCGACGCCGCGGTGGCTGTACGGGATCGCCACCTCGCTGGATCTGTTCTCGATCTGGGTGATCCTGCTGCTGGCGCTCGGCATTTCCAGCTCGGCGCGAAAGGTTAGCTACGGCAAGGCGCTGGCCGTGGTGATCGGGCTGTGGGTGATCTGGGTCGCGCTGAAGGCTTTGCGTTACGCTGTCTTCTAGGAGGCAGGATGCAACGCTACCTGGCTCGCTGGATTGCTGTTGCCTTGTCGGTCGCCGCGGCGCCCGCCGGCGAAATTCGCCTCATTTTGCATGCCGACGACTTCGGCATGTCGCATTCGGTAAACCGCGCGATCATCGAGATGCTGGAGGCAAACGCCGTTTCCAGCGCCTCCATCATGATGCCGTGCCCCTGGGTCCCGGAAGCCGCAGCGTACGCGCGCGCTCACCCCGATAAAGACATCGGCCTTCACCTGACGCTGAACAGCGAGTGGAAGACCCTGCGCTGGGGCCCGCTGGCGCCGCGCGATCGCGTCCCCGGGTTGCTGGACGCTGAAGGGTACTTGCATCCCGCAGTGGCGGCGACCGCCAGCCGGGCCTCCGCCGCAGAAGTGGAAGCCGAACTGCGCGCCCAGATCGAACACGCGCGGCGGCTGGGAATCCGTTTCACCCACCTCGACACACACATGGGGACCCTCTACGCGCGCCCGGATTATTTTCAGGTCTTCGAGAAACTGGGGCGCGAATACGGCGTCCCCATCCTCCGCGTCAAACCTTCGGAGATCGCCGCTGCCCAGGCGCCGCCCGCCATCCGCGATTACCTGCTGCAGAACGAGGCACGTTATCAAGCCGAAGGCGTTTTCCGGCTGGACAGCCTGCTGACGGACCCGGCGCGCGGCACGACAACCTACGAGCAGCGCCGTGAAGCCTATCACAAGGCCCTGCGCTCGCTTCCAGCCGGCGTGCACATGATGATCCTGCACCCCGGCTATCTCGATGAGGAACTGAAGGGCGCCACCGGCAGCGCGCCGCAGCGCGACTGGGACCGCCGCATCTTCCTGGAGCCGGAAACGCGGCAGCTGATGCGCGAACTGGGCATCCGGCTGGTGGGCTGGCAGGACGTGGCGCCGCCCAGGCGTTAGTTGCCGCCGGGGTAAAAGCTGCGCAACAACCGCAAAGGCTGGTCGGCCTCCAGGCGAAGCGCTTCGCAGCCAGCGGGGATGAACCAGCACTGACCGGCCCGGATCGGCTCCTCCCCCAGCCGTCCCGAGCCTTCGAGCACGAGAAGCAAGTGGAAGCGGTCAGGATCAGGATGGTAGTCGAACGTCGCCGGAACTTCCAGCAGGTCTGCGGCGAAGTACCGGGTTTGGGCCAGACGCTTGCCGCCGTCATCCAGCGGTTGCGGCGGCGGGCACCCAGGGTACGGCCCGAGCCGCGCCACCTGGGCAGCCTGTTCGAGATGCAGCGGGCGCGGGCGCCCGTAATCGTAAATGCGGTAAGTGAGATCCGAGTTCTGCTGGACTTCCGCCACCACCACTCCCGGCCCCAGCGCGTGGATCGTTCCCGGATAGATCACGAAAACGTCGCCCGGGTGAATCTCCCGCCAGTCCAGCAGTTGCTCGATTTCGCCCGTCAACGCCGCCGCGCGAAAGCGCTCGGGAGAGATCGGCTCGCGCAGCCCTAGCGCCAGCCGGGCTCCGGGATCGGCGCGCAGCACGTACCACATCTCGATCTTGCCCCACTGCCCTTCGTGCCGCCGCGCGTACTCGTCGTCGGGATGAACCTGGACCGAAAGCTTGTCCGCGGTGAAGATGAACTTGACCAGGATCGGGAACAGCGGCGTATCCACCCGAGGCCCCAGCAAAGCTGCGCCGTGCTGACCGATGAGCGCTTCCAGCGTCGGGCCTTCGCTGGTCGGGTTGCGGTCGTAATACCAGATCTCGCCGATCAGCTCCTGTGTGGGTTCGAACCAGGGAGACAGATCCCGCCGCCCCCAAGGGCGACGGTCAAAGATGGGCAACAATCGGAGGGGCCGAAACCTCATCGCCACAAGCGAGCCACGAACTCCTCGAAACGGTCCAGGCCGCGCTCCAGCTCCTGCCGGGAGGCGGCAAAGGAAAGCCGCACATGGCCTTCCACCCCGAACGCCTCGCCAGGGACGCACGCCACCCGCATTTCATTGAGCAGTCGTTCCGCGAAATCCGCGCTCGTCGAGACTCCCTTGTGCCCCAGCAGCGCAGCGATCTTGGGGAACGCGTAAAAGGCGCCGCCCGGCTCGTGGACCGTGATGCCGGGCATGGCGCGAAGCCGTCCGACGACATAATCGCGCCGCCGGCGGTACTCGCTGAGCATAGCGGCGACGCAATCCTGCGGTCCCCGCAGCGCTGCGAGGGCGGCTTTTTGCGCGATGGAGTTGGGGTTCGACGTCGAGTGGCTCTGGAGACGGATGCAGCCTTGGATCACGGTCTCCGGCCCAAGGCCGTAACCGATGCGCCAGCCCGTCATGGCGTACGCCTTGGAAAGGGAGCCGGCCACGAGAACGCAACGCGAGGCGCCGGGCGAAGAAGCGATCGAGAAAGGTTTCCCATCGTAAACCAACTGGGCGTAGCACTCGTCGGCCAGGATCCAGAAGCCGGCTTCCACGGCGAGCTCGACCAGGCGGGCGGCTTCCTCGCGGTTCAACAAAGCGCCGCTGGGGTTGTTGGGGAAGTTGAGGATCAACATGCGCGACCGCGGGCTCAGACGCTTTTGCACAGCCGAGGCGCGCAGCGCAAACCCGTCGGAAGCGTCCGTGGGCAGAATCACGGGTTGCCCGCCGGCCAGCAACACAGCATCCCGATAGGTGACCCAATACGGCGCGGGAATGATCACCTCGTCGCCGGGATTGACCAGCGTCTCGACGAAGTTGTATACGGCGTGCTTGCCTCCGGCGGTGATCAGGCACTGGGCCGGCGAGTAACTGGTTCCGAAATCGGCGGCGTGCCGCTCACAGACGGCCTGGCGCAGCTCGGGAATTCCGGCGGCGGGAGTGTAACGGGTGAAATCGCTGCGGATGGCTTCGTAGGCAGCCTCCTTGATGTGGTCCGGCGTGGGGAAGTCCGGCTCTCCGACGCCGAGGTCCACCACATCCTCGCCCTGACGGCGGAGCTGGTCGGCTTTGCCGGCGACCTCCATGGTCCTGGAGAAACTGATCCGTGCGATTCGTTCGGAAAGCGTCGTCGTCAGAGCCATGGTCCTCTCTCAACCGGCCTTGGCAAGTCGCTTGCGAAGCCGTTCCTCCACCAGGGGAGGGACCAACCCCGAAACGTCGCCACCCAGCGCGACGACTTCCTTGACCAGGCGCGCGCTCAAAAACGAGTAATCCTCGGCGGCCATCAGGAATACCGTCTCGATGTCGGGCGCCAGACGCCGGTTCATCAAAGCCATTTGCAATTCGTACTCGTAATCGGAAATGGCGCGGATGCCGCGCAGGATGACTCTGGCGCCGCGCGAGGCCGCGAACTCCACCAGCAGGCCGCCAAAGCTGGCGACCTCCACGTTGGGGTAGCCGCGCAGGACTTCCCGCGCCATTTCCACGCGTTCCTCCACGCTGAAAAGCGGCTTTTTGGCCTCATTGCGCAGGATGGCGACAATGAGTCGCTCGAACAGGCGCGACGCCCGCTCGATGAGATCCAAGTGACCGTTCGTTATGGGGTCGAACGATCCGGGGTAGACGGCAATAATGCCACAAGGCTCGTTTGGCACAAGATCACCTGTCCATGTTCGATTCTAGCCGAGGAAGAAGCGACCACGCCCGCCCGCAGCGACGCCCCAATCTTCAACTTGACGCCGGGCCACGGGCTGAAGTAGATTCAGAGTTTTGCCGGTGCGCAAAGGAGTTCCAGCTACGGTGATGCCGTGCTAGCCAAGAGGTTCACACGCCACAGGCTGCCGATAGCAGCCGTGCTCGCGATCGTGGCGGCGGCGGGTTGCAGCGTGACCCGCACCAGCCGGCCTCTGAACCCCTTCGTACCGCCGGCCAGCAAACCGGCGCCGTTGCTCCCCGCTCCTGAGCCTCTGGCCCACCCTGCTTCCGAGCTGCCGGCGGCGCTCGCCAAAGGACCGAAACTGACGGTGCTGGAGCCTGCATCGGCCACCTACGGATGGGCCGCAGTTCTGCTGCGCGAAGCGGACTGGCATTTCCAGCTTGGCCGGCAGGCGCTCGAAGCGGGTGAGACCGAAAAAGCCCGGCGCGAGTTCAACCGCGCGCTCGACCTTCTGCTGGCGCCGCGGGAACCGGGCGATACCGCCACCGAACTGCGCATCCAGCGCAAAATCGAGGAACTCGCGGAAGCCGCCTATCGCTACGACGTGGAAAGCCTGGCCGAAGAGCAGACCGACCAAGTCGAGCCCGGCTTCCAGCGCGCGCCCCTGGACGAGATTCCCAAGCTGACGTTCCCGATCGACCCGGCCTTCCGCAACCAGATTCAGGAAGAACTCCGGGCCACCTGCTCGCAACTGCCTCTGGAGGCGCCGGATCCCGTGCTGGCCTACATTCGCTATTTCTCCAGCGGGAAGGGACGCCAAATCCTCATCAACGGGCTGCGCCGCGCGGGCCGCTATCGGCCCATGATCCAGCGCATCCTGGACGAAGAGGGTCTGCCGCAGGAGCTCATCCACGTGGCGCAGGCCGAGTCGGGCTTCTTCCCGCGGGCGGTCTCGCGGCGACGCGCTACCGGCATGTGGCAGTTCATCAAATCCCGCGGCGAGGAGTACGGACTCCAGCAGACGCCCTACACCGATGATCGGCTGGACCCGGAGAGAGCCACCCGCGCGGCGGCCCGGCACCTGCGCGATCTCTACCACCAGTTCGGGGACTGGTATCTGGCGCTGGCCGCCTACAACGCGGGTCCAGCCACCGTGGCTCGCGCCATCGAGCGGACCGGATACGCCGACTTCTGGGAGCTGCACAAGCGGAATGTGCTCCCCAAAGAGACCGCTCACTACGTGCCGATCATCCTGGCCATGATCATCATGGCCAAGAACCCCGCAGCCCACGGACTGGAGGATCTCGAGCCGGAGCCGCCCATCGAGTACGATTCGATCCGAATCCAGGCACCCACCAGCCTGGGGCTGGTTGCCGACCTGCTGGGAAGGCCCATTGCCGAGCTGCGCGAACTCAATCCGGCGCTGCTGAAAGACATTGCGCCCGCCGGATATTTCATTCACGTGCCCAAAGGGTCAGGCCAGCAGTTAGCTGCATTGCTGGAGGGTATCCCCGCTGAGCGCCGCCAGTCGGTCCGGGCCCACAAAGTGAGTGAAGGGGAGACCCTGGCCTCGATTGCCCGTCGCTACAAAGTGCCGGAAACGAGCCTCGTGACGGTCAACGGTAACCTGGACGACGGCTTGCAGGCCGGCGATCTCCTGTTGGTCCCCGTTCCCAACCGCGCAGAGCGGAAGGTTTCCCAAACTTCACGCGCCCGCGCTGCAGCACGAGCCAGCAGCCGAACGGCATCACGCCCCGCGCTTTCCAGAAAGCCTTCGCGCACCGCGGGAACGGTGCGTACCGCGAGCGCCAACCCCACGATGCGCAGCCGCAACACCGCGCGCCGCTAGAGACTCAACCCGCACGAATTTTTCTCGCACGATTCTCTCTTGCTTTCCGCAAAAAAAGCGTTATTCTATCTGATGACTGAGCGCACAGGAGGCTCTGGAAATGTTTGATCCCCTCAGGCTCGTTCAGGACGACGACGAGCGGGACGAGCTGGATTACGAAGACGAGAGCATCGAGTTCGACCCGGACCTTGAGGACTGGAACCCGGACGAGGACGAGGAAGAAGAGGACTTCGAGGAGGAAGAGTTCGAAGAAGAACCCATCATCGTCGAGGAGGAGAAAACCGTGCCTGAACCTGAAGTGCCCGAGAGCACGACGCCTGTCGAAACTGCGGTGGAACAGCCCGCCCCCGAAGCTGCCCCCGAACCGGAGGCGCCCAAGAAGCCTGCGGTGAAGGCGGCGCCGAGGAAGGCGGCGAAGAAGGCAGCCAAAAAAGCCGCGGCGAAAAAGGCAGCCAAGAAGGCGGCCAAGAAAGCCGTGAAGAAAGCCGCCAAGAAGGCAGCCAAGAAAGCTGCGGCCAGGAAGACTGCCAAGAAAGCAGCCAAGAAATCGCGCCGTTAGACGCCGTCCGGCGCCGGGGGCGCTGCCGGAGCGTCACTCGCCGAGCACTGCCCGGCAGCGCTGATAGAGCTCCAGCAGCGCCTCCGCGTATTCTTCCGGAGTGCGCGCAGGCCTGCCTGTGTAGCCCGCTGCCGGCGCGGCTTTGCCGTAGCCGGTGGTGACGGCGATGAACTTCATCAACTCGAGGGCAATTTCCTCCTTGGACCGCATCGGAAATGCGCTACCCGTGATCTCCTGGCTCATCTGCGAAAATCTCCTGTGGCGCGGACAGGGGGAGAGAATCCGTGCAGGGATCCTGCCCGCCCCCTGACCTTCCGGTAATTTGAGCATTTAGGGTAGCGCAATTCACCATGCCGCTGGAAGCCCGACGCCTGCTCCGGAAAATGCGCGGAGGCGCCCAGGCCCATCTCATCGAAGCAGCGGACGGGCACTTCTACGTGGTGAAGTTCAGCAACAATCCCCAGCACCGGCGCGTGCTCATCAACGAGCTGATCGCAGGAGTCGTCCTCGAACACCTGGGAATCTCCGCGCCCGAGATGCGAATCATCTCGGTGTCGCAGGATTTCCTGGCCCGCTACCCGGAAACGGGCTTCCAGTGGGGCAACCGCCGGATCCCCGCCGAGCCCGGCTGGCATTGGGGGTCCCGCTACCCGGGACATCCCGATCAGGTGACCGTCTACGACTTCCTGCCCGACGCCTTGCTGCGTCGTGTGGCGAACCTGCGCGAGTTCGCCGGCATCCTCGCCTTTGACAAGTGGATGGGTAATGCCAATGGGCGGCAAGCCGTTTTCTTCCGGCGCAGGGTGGAAGCCGAGGCCGGCGCCGGGCCTTTCTTCGCCCTGATGATAGACCAGGGCTACGTGCTGAACGGCCCCCATTGGGACTTCCCGGACGCCCCCCTGCACGGTCTCTACTATCGGCCCACCGTATACGAACCGATCACGGGTTGGGAGAGCTTCCAGCCGTGGCTGGATCGCATCCTCCACTTCCCCGAGGAGATCCTCGACAAGGCCTACAAACAGGTCCCGTTGGAGTGGCTCGAGGGCGACGAAGCCGCTTTGGAGGCGGTGCTGGAAAAACTTCTGGAACGCCGGCGCCGCGTGCCGGAGCTGATCCAGCAGTGCCGCCGGGCGCGTCCGCAGTGGTTTCCGAACTGGAACGCGGATGCCCTGTAAAATGGGGCTCCATGCACCGCTACATCCTCCACAACGACGCGATCTGCGACGCCTCCGAGAAAGTGTTCACCGCCGGGCAGGTGGGACTGCTGGCCGGTTGGGGAGTCTTCAGCACGCTTCGCGTCCACCGCGGGGTCCTGTTTGCTTACGAGCGCCATTGGGAACGAATGCAGCGCGACGCGGCGGCGTTGCACGTCCCCTTCCCCTCCGACCCCGAGTTCATCCGCTCGCGGCTGCACCGGCTCATCCAGGCCAACCAGGCCTACGAGGCGACCCTGCGAGTTGCCGTGGTCCGCAATCTGGGCGGCCTCTGGCAGGGACCCGACGGGCGCCCCTTCGATTTGATCGGCCTCACAGCGGATCTGACCGACTGGGGTGAAAGCGTCCGGCTCACCGTCCAGCCACAGGCCCGCCACGCCGCTTGCCCGCTGGCGGGCGTCAAGATTCTCTCCTGGGCCTTCAATCTGACGTGGCTGGAGCAGGCCCAGCAGCGCGGCTACGACGAAGTGATCCTGCTGAACGAGCGCGGAGAGGTCAGCGAGTGCACTTCCGCCAACATCTTCATCGCCCGCGGCGACCGGGTGTTGACCCCGCCCCTCAGCTCCGGCTGTCTGCCCGGGATCACGCGCGCGTTGTTGCTGGAGGAAATTCGCGTACCCGGCATCCGGGTCGAAGAACAGACGCTGCATCTGGAGGACCTGGCCGAGGCCGATGAGGTCTTCATCACTTCGAGTACCCGGGACCTGCTTCCCGTACGCGAGGTGGAAGGGATCCCGATCCGCCGGCAGGGCCACTGCCGGACAGCACTGGCTGAGGCCTTCCAGCGGTACATCGAGCAATACACGAGCGAACGCCTCGCCACCGGCGTTGCGGCAACGCCTTCCCCAGCCTGACGTGCGACCGGCGGTACACTGGCAAGCATGACCGCTTCCCCAGCCCGCTCTCAGGCTTTGAGCCGGCGGGAACTCTTGATCGTCGCTGCGTCCGGATCAGCCGTTGTTGGAGCAGCGCCGGTCCTGCGCGCAGCGACCTTCCGCTGCGACGTCACGCCCTCGCCTGGCGAACCGCTGATCTGGACCATGCCCCTGAAGACCGTCCTCGATCCGCTCTGGGCCAAGGGGGTTGTGCTCGAACAGGGCCGTCGCAGGCTGGTGCTGTGCGCTATGGATTGGTGCGGCCTGGCGGGCGCGGCCTTCCGTCAGCTCCAGCAGGCCCTGGCTTCGGGCGCCGGCGCCAAACCATCGAACGTGATCCTGCACACGGTGCACCAGCACGCCGCCCCGTACGTGGATGGCGACGCTTATCGTCTGCTGCGTAGCCTGCCCGATCCGCCGCTCATGTACAGCCAGCGAGGATTGGACGAGCTGGCGCGCAGACTAGCCGCCGCCGTGCGGGACGCCATCGCCCGGAGCGAGCCGGTTGACGCCGTGGGCCTTGCCCAAGTGCGAGTCGAGCGGGTGGCGTCTTCGCGGCGAGTCTGGGATCGAGGCAAGCTCGTGGTGCGCTACAGCACGGGCGGCAAGGACCCCTACCAGGCGTCGCTGCCCGAGGGACACATAGACCCTTGGCTAAGGACGATCACGCTGGCCTCCCGCGGCCGTCCGCTCATCCGCCTGCACTTCTACGCCACGCACCCGCAGACCTTCTGTTGTGACGGGCGCGCCTCGGCCGATTTCGTCGGCGAAGCCCGCGAAAAGCTCGAGCGCGACGAGGGCGTCTTCCAAATCTACTTCACGGGCGCGGCGGGGAATGTCACCGTCGGCAAGTACAACGACGGCTCGGATGCCGCTCGGCGCGGCCTGGCCGAGAGATTGCTGGCGGCCATGAAAGCGGCCGCGTCCCAAACCCGGCTCGAACCGTTACGCAACCTGGACTGGCGCACCTTGCCGGTTCCGTTGCCCCGCCGCATGCCGGAAAAAGAAATCGAGCCGACGGCCAGCGGCGAAACACGCTACCGCCTGGCTTGCTGGCACGCCACGGCTCGCCGCAAGGATCCGTTCGACGTGACCGCAGTTACGCTGGGACCGGCGCGGATCCTCCACCTGCCGGGCGAGCCGCTGCTGGAATTCCAGGAATACGCCCTAGGCCTCGACCCGCAGCGGTTCATCGCTGTAGCGGGCTACGGCGACATCGCACCCGGCTACATTTGTCCCGACCGGGCCTTCGACGAAGGAGGCTACGAACCCAGCGCTTCGTGGGTGGGCCGTGGCGCCGAGGCCGTCCTGAAGCAGGCGATCCGTCAAGCTCTGGGCATTTGAACGCGTCCTGGTTGCCGGCTGATGGCGCCGGTGCGTTACACTCGTTCGTGACGCCTCCCATGCGATTCCTGCTTGCGCTCCTCTGGCTGTGCTCCGCGCCGGCTGCCGATTTCGACTGGCTCATTCGCAATGCGCGGGTGGTGGACGGCACGGGCAATCCCTGGTATCGGGCCGACGTGGGCGTCCGCGCGGGCCGCATCGCCGCCATCGGGAAGCTCGATTCAGCCACGGCCACGCACGTTTTGGACGCCGCCGGTCGCGTCCTCGCCCCCGGCTTCATTGACATTCATACGCATATCGAAGGGGCAATCGAAAAGGTTCCGGGCGCGGACAACTTCGTCATGGACGGGGTGACCACCGTGGTTACGGGCAACTGCGGCGGCTCCTGGCCGAACCTGGCCGAGGCCTTCGCGCGCCTGGAAAAAATGGGCATCGGGATCAACGTGGCCTCGCTCATCGGGCACAACACGGTCCGGCGGCAGGTCATGGGGACGGCGAATCGCGCGCCCACCGCGCAGGAGCTGGCTCGCATGCAGGAGCTGGTCGAGCAAGGCATGCGCGACGGGGCCGTTGGACTTTCCACCGGCCTGATTTACATCCCGGGCGCATATGCCTCGACCGAAGAGATCATCGCGCTGGCGAAAGTGGCGGCCCGCTACGGAGGGATCTACGCCAGCCACATCCGCGACGAAGGCGCCAAGGCGATCGAGGCCATCGAGGAGGCCGTACGCGTGGGGCGGGAGGCCGGCCTCCCCGTCGAGATCGCGCACTTCAAGATTGACAACCGGCGGCTGTGGGGCGCCAGCACGCGGACCCTCGCCCTGATCGAAAAGTCGCGGCGCGAAGGCGTGGACGTTACCGTGGACCAGTACCCGTACGATCATTCGAGCACCGGCATTACGATTCTGCTGCCCGAATGGGCCCTGGCCGACGGCGAGGCCAAGATCAAGGAACGCCTGGCCGATCCCTCGACGCGCGCCCGCATTGTGCGCGAGATGGAGGGAAGACTCAAGAGCCTGGGGCACAAGAATTACTCCTACGCGATGGTGGCTTCCTGCGAGTTCGACCGGTCGCTGGAGGGCAAGACGATCACCGAGATCGCCAGGGCGCGGGGCAAGCGCGGCCTCAAAAACGAGATCGAGGTGGTGCTCGAGATCGTGGGGCGCGGCGGAGCACAGATGGTCTACCACTCGATGAGCGAAGAAGACGTGGTCCGCATCCTCCGCCACCCGTTCACCGCGGTCGCATCCGATGGCGGTGTGCGAGAGTTCGGCGTGGGCGTGCCGCACCCGCGCTCCTACGGGACCCGGGCGCGCGTGCTGGCCGAGTTCGTGCGGCGGAGGGGCGTGCTCAGCCTCGAGGATGCCGTACGCAAAATGACGTCCCTGCCGGCCAGAGCCGTTCGCCTGAAAGACCGGGGCCTCCTGCGCGAAGGCTTCGCGGCCGATCTGGTGCTGTTCGATCCCGACCGCGTGCAAGACAAGGCTACCTACCGCCAGCCCCACCAGTTCTCGGAAGGATTCGATCTGGTGCTGGTCAACGGAGAAGCCGTGGTCGAGAACGGCAAGTTGACCGGCGCCCGCCCTGGGCGCGTGCTGCGACGCCAATGATTCGTCTGGAGGGCGTCAAAAAGGGTTTTGGCTCGAAGCTGCTGCTGGAGGGCGTGGACTGGCTGATCACGCCCCAAGACCGCGTCGGCCTGGTGGGACGCAACGGTTCCGGCAAGACCACGCTGCTGAAGATGCTGGCCGGCCTGGAATCCCCTGACGAGGGTTCCGTGGTCGTCGCCAAAGGCATCACGCGCGGCTATCTGCCCCAGGAAGGCCTTGCGCTCTCGGGCCGGACTGTGTTCGAGGAATGCCTTTCCGTCTTCGATGACCTGCGCCAGATGGAGCGGGAGCTGGAGGCACTGACGCGGCGCATGGCCGAGCTGGATCCGGCCAGCGAAGAATATCAGCAGGCCGCCGAGCGTTTCGCGCGGCTGGATGCCGAGTTCCGACAGCGCGACGGCTATGCGCTGGAGGCGCAAGTGGGCACTGTGCTCGCCGGCCTCGGCTTCGCCAAACGGGACTGGACGCGGCGCACCGAAGAGTTTTCCGGCGGCTGGCAGGCACGCATCGCTCTGGCCAAGCTCTTGCTTGCGCGGCCCAACCTGCTGTTGCTGGACGAGCCGACGAATCACCTCGATCTGGAAGCCCGCAACTGGCTGGAAGAATATCTCGCCGCCTATCCGTACGCGTTCGTGCTCGTCTCCCATGACCGCTACTTCCTGGACGTCACGGTGAACCGGATCGTCGAGATCTGGAACCGGCGCCTGCACTTTTACCAGGGCAACTACTCGCGCTATCTGGAAGCCCGCCGCCAGCGCATCGAACAGCTCGAAGCGGCCGCGCGCCAGCAGCAGGAGCGCATTCGGCAACTGGAAACCTTCATCAACCGGTTCCGCTACACGGCCTCCCGGGCCCGCCAAGTTCAGAGCCGTATCAAGGAGCTGGAACGCATCCAGCGCATCGAAGTGCCGCCGGAGGATCCCGAGTTCCACTTCCGTTTCCCGCAACCCAAACCCAGCGGGCGTGTGGTGGCCGAGGCGCGCAACCTTGGCAAACGCTACGGCGATCACGTCGTCTTCCGCGGCGTTAACTTCACCATCGAACGCGGCGAGCGAATCGCCCTGGTAGGTCCCAACGGAGCGGGCAAGTCCACGCTCATTCGCATGCTCGCCGGCCTGGAGCCGCCCACCGAGGGCGAGCTGCGGCTAGGGCACAACGTGGAACCGGACTACTTTGCGCAGGATCAGTACAAAGAGCTGAACCCCAACGTGCGCGTACTGGACGATCTGGCCGAGCTGGCGCCGCGGAGCACCCAGACCGAACTGCGCACCCTGCTCGGCTGTTTCCTGTTCTCCGAGGATGATGTCTTCAAGCCCATCGGCGTGCTCTCGGGCGGCGAGCGCAACCGGTACGCCCTCGCGAGGCTGCTGCTGCGTCCGAGCAACTTCCTGCTCCTGGATGAGCCGACCAACCACCTGGATTTGCGCGCCAAAGACGTGCTGCTCGAAGCCCTCCAGCAATACGAGGGCACGCTGGTGTTCGTATCTCACGATCGCTACTTCATAGACCGGCTGGCCACGCGCATCTTCGCGCTGGGTGA
>JAPWUP010000373.1 GCA_028275505.1 Bryobacteraceae bacterium | reverse complement strand
CTGGGGTATGGCGGTTGAAGATCTTTTGAAAGCCAAACGGGAAGAGATCCTCCGCCTGTGTGCCAAGTACGGCGCCTACAACGTGCGGGTTTTCGGCTCGGCAGCTCGCAGCGAAGCCGACGAACAGAGCGACATCGATTTTCTCGTTGAGCTTGAGCCTGGCCGAACCCTTTTTGACCTGGGAGGTCTCCAATCCGATTTGGAGCAGCTCCTGGGGTGCGGGGTGGACGTGGTCACGGAACGCGGTCTCAAGCCTCGTATCCGAGAGCGTGTGCTTCGAGAGGCATTGCCGCTATGAGAGAGCCCGAGGAACAGATGGGGGACTTCGAGGAGCGAGGCTATGGGCAGTGCATGGGATCCGATTCGTTTTTGACACTCTTTCTCCAGGGAGGGTCTCTATGGCTAAGAGAAAAGAAGAACCCGAAACATCATCGGCCACCTTAGGCTTTGAGCCCCAGCTTTGGGCTGCCGCCAACGCCCTGCGCGGCTCGATGGACGCCGCCGAATACAAACACGTCGTCCTCGGCCTCATCTTCCTCAAATACATCTCTGACGCTTTCGAGGAACAACACGCTTGGCTCGAGGCCGAGCGCGACCAGGGGGCCGACCCCGAAGACCGCGACGAATACCGCGCCGAGAACATCTTCTGGGTGCCGCCTGAAGCCCGCTGGTCCCACCTCCACCAGAAGAGCGTGCGCCAGCCGAACATCGGCGAGCTTGTGGACCGGGGCCATGGCGTCCGGGCAAGACGAGAGACCGTCAGAGGCAGCTACGAGGCGAAAAGATGAACCACAACCACGTAAACACGGCATTTGAGATCCTCTTGGAGGAGATAGAGCTCGTTGTAAACAGCCTGAATGAACAGGGTGCCACGGCGTTCAAGGCAGGAAATTACGATGGGGCGCGCCACGCAATTGAAGAAGCGACCCGTCTGGCGGACTTCCGCGACAAGGTCAAGGCGCTCCAAAAAGAATGGGCTTCTCTCGCGGCCAAGAGACCACAGTCCGAAGTGACAACGCGCCGCCCTGGAAAAGGCCGCCTGCCTCGGGGACTTCGCACACCCGAGGACGCTTTTCGGCGGCCGATTCTGGAGGCGCTGGTAGAACTCGGCGGCACAGCACCTATTGGCAAGGTTCTGGACCTGGTTGGGGAAAAGATGAAGGCCGTTCTGACGAAATACGATCTCGAGCCCCTTCCTTCGGACCCCAAATCCATCCGTTGGCGCAACACAGCCCAGTGGTGCCGCAATACCTTGGTTCGCGAAGGCTTGATGAAGTCGGACTCGCCTCACGGAATATGGGAGATTTCGGATTCTGGGCGGCAACGACTGCGAAATGAAAGCCCGGTCGCGTGAACGGAGGACCCGCACCGTGCATATGGGTAGGGTATCCCGCGCCCATGGCGGCCGCGCCCGCGCCGACATCTCCATCCACGGCCAGGAGTCCAACTACACCACCTGGCGGCTGGCGAAGATGAAACTAGCCATCCGGTGGGATCGATGGTCGCATCGAGCAAGGCGACTCCTTCCTCAACGACCGCTTCCCCGACCTCAAGGCGGACTACATCCTCGCCCATCCGCCCTTCAACATGAAGAATTGGGGTGGGGAGCAGTTGTGCGAGGACAAGCGTTCCAAGATCGGAATCCCGCCCGTCGACAACGCCAACTTCGCGTGGGTTCAGCTCATCATCCACCACCTGGCACCTACGGGGCTGGCGGGCTTCGTCCTCGCCAACGGCTCCATGTCCTCCAATCAGTCGGACGAGAGCGAGATCCGCTATGTAGGCACGCCGGAGCAAGAGGAGAACGACGAACCCCTTTGAGGCCAAGATGGCTCGCCTTGTGGCGCAGCTTGCGGAACAGCAAGCCGAAGCTGCCAAGCTCGGCGCCGCGATTGCCAGAAATTTGCAAGAGCTCGGATTTTGGGAGAACCCGCGATGACACCTGAACGCCTTCTGGAGCTGATCGCCGCTGGCGAATCTATCGACGTCGAGTTCAAGGGCGAAGAACGGGCGCCGCTTTCCGATGACGATTTGGTGGAAGCGGTGGTCTGCTTGGCCAATCGTTCGGCTGATACCCCCGCCTGGTTGCTGATCGGCGTGGAAGATGACGGACGCGTTACCGGCGCCCGACCCCGTCACGAATCCGGGCGAAGCGACCCCCTCCGCCTGACGGCCCTCATCGCCAACCGAACCCGGCCGTCGCTCACCCCGCGCATTGAGGTCGTTTCTTGCCAGGGCAAGGAAGTAATCGTCGTCGAAGTTCCGCCCCAGTCCGCTCCCGTGGGCACCACCTCAGGCCGTTACCTCCGCCGGGCGCACGGCGGCGACGGCCGCCCTTGCTGCCTGCCGATGTTCTTCCACGAGATGCACGCCCGCCAGGCCGACCGCGGCGCGGAAGACTACTCGGCCCTGGTCATCCCCGATGCCTCTTGGGAGGACTTGGAGCCGCTGGAGTTCGACCGTTTCCGCCGCAGCATCCGCGAGCACCGCGCTGGCGACCAGTCCCTCCTGACATTGCCCGACCTCGAACTGGCCAAAGCCCTGGGTGCCGTGGAAGCCAACGGGCAGGTCCGCAGCATCCGCGTGCTGGGCCTGCTCCTGTTCGGCAAGGAAGATTCGCTGCGGCGTTTCCTACCCACCCACGAGGCCGCCTTTCAAGTCCTTCGCGGCCAGAGCGTCGAGGTCAACGACTTCTTCCGCTGGCCGCTGTTGCGCCTCATGGAAGAATTCGAGCAGCGGTTCACTGCCCGCAACCGCGAGCAAGAGATCCTCGTCGGCATGGTGCGAGTGGCTGTTCCGGACTACCCGCCCGCCGCGTTCCGCGAGGCCCTCGCCAACGCCCTGATTCACCGCGACTACACCCGCTTGG
>JAPWUP010000016.1 GCA_028275505.1 Bryobacteraceae bacterium | reverse complement strand
CCGCCAACCGCCACAATTCATCCACGCGGCGCTTGACCTCCTCGCTCATGCGAATCACTTCCGGCCAGGGCCGCATGAATCCTTCTTCGGGCCACTTGCGTGTGGCGTCCACGCCCATTTTGGAGCCGAAATTGGGCAGGCGGCTGGCGTGATCCAGCGAATCCACCGGCCCTAGCACGAACTCGATGTCGCGCTCGGGATCAATGTTGTTCAACGCCTTCCAGGCCACCTCGCGCACGTCCTGCACGTTGACGTCCTCGTCCACCACCACGATGCACTTGGTGAACATAGCCTGGCCCATTCCCCAGATCGCGTGCATCACCTTGCGCGCATGCCCCGGATAAGATTTGCGGATGGAAACCAGCATGAGGTTGTGAAAGACGCCTTCGGCGGGCATCGCGATATCGCGGATCTCGGGCAATTGCAAGCGCATCAAAGGCAGGAAGATCCGCTCGATCGCCTTGCCCATGTAGTAATCCTCCATGGGGGGCGGTCCCACGATGGTGGCCGGATAAATCGGATCCTTGCGCTGCGTGATCGTGGTCACGTGAAAGACGGGGTAGTCGTCGGCCAGCGAGTAAAAACCGGTGTGATCCCCGAAAGGTCCCTCGCGCCGCAGCTCGCCCAGCTCGACGTAGCCCTCCAGCACGATCTCGGCATGGGCCGGCACCTCCAGATCGCAGGTCTCGCAAGGAACCATCTCGACGGGCTCGCGTCGCAGAAAGCCCGCGAACAGCATTTCGTCCACGTCCGGCGGCAGCGGCAGGATGGCGGAGAAGATCGTGGCCGGATCGCAGCCCAGCGCCACCGCCACATCCATCCGCCGGCGCTCGCCGCGTGCCGCCAGCCGCCGGTAATGTTCGGCGCCCTGCTTGTGCGTCTGCCAGTGCATGCCGGTAGTGCGGTCATCGTAGACCTGCATGCGATACATGCCGCAGTTGCGCTTGCCGGTCTCGGGGTTCCTGGAAAAAACCAAGGGCAGGGTGATGAAACGCCCGGCGTCGCCCGGCCAGCACTTCAGGATGGGGTATTCCAGGAGCGAGAAGTTGTCCCGCCGGATGACCTCCTTGCACGGCCCGCCGGAGACGCGCTTGGGAAAATACGAGCCCAGTTCGGCGAGCTTGGGCAGCATCTTGAGCTTGCCCAGCAATCCCTGGGGCGCCTCCAACGCCAGCAACTCCGTGATGCGGGCGGCGATGTCGTCCAGGGAGGAAACTTCCAGCGCCAGCTCCATCCGCCGCCGGCTGGCGAAAGCGTTGATGAGCACAGGGACGGAGGAGCCGCGCGGCTTCTCAAAAAACAAAGCGGGGCCGCCTTGTTTTACCGCACGGTCGGCGAACTCGGTGATCTCCAGCACCGGATCCACCTCGAACGGGATCCGTTTCAGCTCTCCGTGCGCTTCCAGAGCGCGGATGAAATCCCGCAGATCGCGATAGGCCATCGGGCGCGGCTCCTTTTTACTATGATTGAGGATTCGCGGGCGGCCGCGCGCCGCCCTGTCCCCTTTCGAGGAGCAGCTATGAGCAACTCTCGTACGGCATTCGTCACCGGAGCCGGCCGCGGCATCGGGCGAGCGGTAGCGCTCAGCCTGGCGCAGGCCGGCGCGCGTGTCGTGGTAGCGTCAAACGAACCGGAAAACAACGAAAAAGTGGCTGCGGAAATCCGCGCCGCGGGGGGCGAGGCTTTTCCCCTGTTCGTGGACATGGCCTCGCCGGACTCCATCCGCGAGGCCTTTCGAAAGGCGTCCGAAGAGTTCGGGCGCACCGACATTCTGGTCAACAACGCAGGCATCACCCGCGATGCGCTGGCCGTGCGCATGAAGAAAGAAGACTGGGATCTGGTCATGAAAATCAACCTGGAGGGCGCCTTCCTCGCCATCCAGCAGGTGCTGCCCGACATGATGCGGCAGCGCTGGGGCCGCATCATCAACATCGCTTCCGTGGTGGGATTGATGGGCAACGCCGGCCAGGCCAACTACGTGGCTTCCAAGGCCGGCCTGATCGGCCTGACCAAAGCCCTGGCCCAGGAGGTGGCCAGCCGCAACATCACCGTCAACGCCGTCGCTCCCGGGTACATCGAAACCGACATGACGGCGCGGCTGCCGGAAGAGGTGAAGCAGCGCATGTTGAACATGATCGCCCTGAAACGTTTTGGCCGTCCGGAGGACGTGGCGGCCGCCGTCCGCTTCCTGGCCAGCGAGGAGGCAGGCTACATCACCGGGCACGTGCTCAACGTGAACGGCGGCATGTACATGTAGCCCGCGGCGACCCCGCGGGGTATCCTGTGAGAACGGGGAGGGATCCATGAGCGTGAACCAGTCTGAGCTGACCCGGCGTCAGTTCCTGACGCGCGAAGCGGGCGTGGCGGCTTTGGCCTGCGCCACCGCAGGACGCGTGCTCGGCGCCAACGACCGGATCAACATTGCCTTCATCGGCTGCGGCATGCAGTTCCTCAGCCTGGTGGAAATGTTCAAGCGGCGCCGCGACCAGCGCAACGACGTCCACATCAGCGCCGTCTGCGACGTCTGGCAACCGCGGCTGGACAACGGGCTGAAGGTATCCGGCGCGGAGAAAGCCTACCGCGATTACCGCGAAATCCTCCAGCGCAAGGATATTGACGGGGTTGTGCTGGCCGTTCCCGACCACTGGCACTACCGCATGGCGCGCGAAGCGCTGGAAGCCGGCAAGCACGTCTATCTGGAAAAACCCATGACCCGAACGCTGGAGGAAGCCGCTGAGCTGCACGCGGTGGTGGAAAAGACAGGGCGCGTGCTCCAAGTGGGCGGCAGCGGTCCGGCTTCGCGCCTGAACTGGAAAATTCATGAGTACATCAAGGCCGGCAAGATGGGCAAGATTCTTTGGGGCCTGATCAGTTACAACCGCAACACGCGGGAAGGCATGTGGGATTACCCCATCCCCGGCGTGGGCAGCGAACCCTGGCCCGATGCGAAGTTCGGTCCCGAAAACCTGGACTGGGACATGTGGCTAGGTCCGGCGCCCAAACGTCCGCTTAGCGCCGAACGTTACTTCCGCTGGCGCAAATTCTGGGATTATTCGACCGGCAACGCCGGCGACCTGCTCTATCACCGCCTGGGCACCATGTGCACGATGATCGGCTTCGAATTTCCCACGCGCGTGGTTGCCGTGGGCGGAATTTACGTACAAAAGAATCGCGAGGTGCCCGACACTTATCTGACCCTGATCGAGTATCCGGGCGATTACTCGATCAACATGGTCTCCTGCATGGCCAACGCCACCTCGGTTCCGCTCACCGTCTATGGAAACTGGGGAACGCTGCAAGTGCTCGAAGGTCAGGCCGCCATGGACGCCATGGGCGATCAGCGCAAGGCTCCTCCCGGCGCCCAACGCGGACCGCGCGCCGTCGCCGTGGTTCGCGCGGAAAAGCAATTCATCGAAGAGTTCCGCGCCGCCAATGACGGCAAGACTGAGGTCACCATCGAGCCCGAGCCGGGGCCGGGCCTGACCGACGACTGGCTGGATTCGATCCGCGAAGGGCGGCAGCCCGTTTACAACTCGCTCCGCGGCTATCAGGTCCAGGTGGCGATCTCGCTGGGCGTCGAGTCCTACCGCTACGGCAAGGTCATGGCCTTCGATCCGGTGCGCCGGCAGCGACTGGAAACTCCACCGCCGCATCCCGAGTTTCCGCCGCGGGAAACTTGATCCTGGCGATCACGGTCTTCCGGACCCTTTGCTCGGCCGAACGGATCCGCTATCCTGTTTCTGGGGGTAGCGATGGACGATCCGACGCGCCGGGAATTCGCCGCGATCCTGTTGCCGGGCGGCCTCGTCGCACGACCGCGCAAACCCGTTCCCACCATGCTGCGCAAAGATTTCGAACCGGCCTACCTGAAGCTGGAACGCACGGGGGAGCTGGCCGAGCGCGCCCGCGCCCTGTGGGCGATTTACAAGAGTTGCCGGCTGTGCCCGCGCCAGTGCGGCGTGAATCGCCTCAAAGGGGAGAAAGGCGTCTGTGGCGCCACTTCCCGCGTCAAGGTGGCCTCCGCCCACCCACACTTCGGCGAGGAACGCCCGCTGGTCGGCCGCTGGGGCTCGGGCACTATCTTTTTCAGCCACTGCAACCTGCTCTGTTGCTTCTGCCAGAACTGGGAGATCGCACACCGCGGCGACGGCAGTTACATGAGCGACGAAATGCTCGGGCGGCTCATGGTCCAGCTTCAGGAAATGCGCTGCCACAACATCAACCTGGTGACGCCCACGCACGTCGTCCCCAATATCGTGCAGGCGCTGCGGACCGCCATTCGCCTCGGCTTGCGCATCCCGCTGGTTTACAACTGCGGCGGCTACGAGCCGGTGGAAATCATCAAGCTGCTGGACGGCATCGTGGACATCTACATGCCTGACTTCAAATACATGGACGGCGCGATGGCGGCTAAATATTCCTCGGGCGCCAGCGATTACCCGGAGCGTGCCGCGGCAGCCATCGAGGAGATGCACCGCCAGGTGGGCGAGCTGGTGGTGGACGAAAACGGGATCGCACTGCGCGGCCTGATCATCCGCCACCTCGTGCTGCCCAACAATATCGCCGGCACGGACAAGTTCGTGCGCTGGGTCGCGGAGAAGCTCAGCAAGTCCACGTACGTCAACATCATGGCGCAGTACCGCCCCGAGCACAAGGCATTCCAGTATCCCGAGCTATCGCGCCGCATCACCTGGACCGAGTACCAGCAGGCGCTGCGCTGGGCGCGGGAAGCCGGGCTGACCCGACTCGACCAGGATTCCTGATGCAGGGCCGCGGCCCGAACCGCCTCAGAGTACGTCGGCGAAACCGCGCTTGAGGTGACGGAAAAACAATCCGCCCGCCACGAAAGTCACGACGCCGGCTGTCGTCAGCGCTGCCAGTTCGCGCAAGTTGATGGGCAGGTCGGTCAGCAGCCGCTCGCGGTAAGCCTCCACGAAGTGGGTCATGGGGTTGTAGCGCACCAGCCACAACAGATGTGGCGGAATTTGTTCTTTCGTGATGAAGATCGGCGTCAGCCAGAACCACCCGGTCAGCACCACCACGAGGACGTGCGCCGTGTCGCGCAAATACACGTTCAGACTGGAAACGATCCAGCCCAGCCCCACGGCGAACAACCCCAGCAGGAACATGTAGAGCGGCAACGTGAGCAGCATGGGGCCGAAATGCCCGCCCCACAGCGCGATCGCGCCCACGGCCATGGCCAGCGCCATCAGATGATTGATCAGGCTCGAAAGAAAGATGGAGACCGGCGCCAGCTCGGCGGGAAACAGCGTTTTGGTGATCAGGTTCTTGTGCTCCAGCAGGCAACCGACGGAGCGCTGGACCGTTTCCTGGAAAAGCAGCCAGGGCAAAAAGCCGGCGAACAGGAAGAGCGTGTAGTTTTGCGTGATCTCGCTGGGCGGCAAGCGCACCTTCAGGCAGGTCTGAAACACGAAGGTCCAACTGGCCAGCAGCACCAACGGATGAATCAGACCCCACAGCCAGCCCGCGGCTGAGCCCACGAAGCGCTGCTCGAAGTCGCGCCGCACGAGCTGGAACAAAAGGCTGCGCCGCTCGATCAGATTGCGCAAGAAGTGGCTGCCGGGAAAATGACCCATCATCCCGTATTGTACGGAAGCACCCGCTGTCCCCCGGATCCACCGCCCGTTTGCGCGATAATAGGGTTCAACCGGGATGTTCCGCACCATCAAAGAGCAGATCGAGACGATCTTTCGCGAAGACCCCGCAGCACGCAGCGTTCTCGAAATCCTGCTCTGTTATCCCGGTTTCCATGCCATCCTGCTGCACCGGCTGGCGCACAAGCTCTGGTGCTGGCGCATACCGCTGATTCCGCGTCTCATCTCCCAGTTCAGCCGCTGGCTCACGGGAATCGAAATTCACCCTGGCGCCCGCATCGGGCGGCGTTTCTTCATTGACCACGGCATGGGCGTGGTGATCGGCGAGACGGCCGAGATCGGCGACGACGTGCTCATTTACCAGGGCGTTACCCTGGGCGGCACCGGCAAGGAAAAAGGCAAGCGCCATCCCACGATCGGCAATCACGTCGTCATCGGCGCCGGCGCCAAGGTGCTGGGCAACATCCGCATCGGCAACTACGTCAAGATCGGCGCCGGTTCCGTGGTCATTCGCTCGGTGCCGGATTATTCCACTGTGGTGGGCGTTCCGGGCCGCGTCGTTCGCATCGCCGGGGTGACCGTCAACGACGAGCTCGAACACGGCAAGCTGCCGGACCCCGAGGGCCAGGCCATCGAAGAACTAACGCGCCGGGTCGAGCAGCTCGAGGCGCAGGTGCGGGCCTTGCTGGAGGCGCGGGCCGCAGAGCATCGCAGCTGAAGCGTCTCAGCTTCGCAGGTACGGCAGCGACCACGGTTTTCGGTAGGTCCGGGTCAGCAGCGCGTCCGCTTGCGGATTGGACGGAATCCGCTCCGCGGCGGCGTCCCAGACGATGCGGGAAGCCGAGCGCAAAGCGAGGTTGCCGAGCGCCGCCACCGTGGAAACGAAGTGGCCTACCTCCACGTTGGTGACGGGCTGGCGGCGCGTTCGCACGCACTCCAGAAAGTTGCCGACGTGGGCGCGGCGGCCGTCGGCATCGCGGTCCTGCGGATCCACCACGCGCTTGATGGTGAGATTTCTTTTCTTGGGCTCGGGGATCACTTCCCAGCCGCGCTGATCCACGATGAGCGTCGCCTCGCTGCCGCTAAAGGCCAGACCGTGCGGACGCCCGCCGATGCCCACGCCGCCGAGCATCTGGTGCTCCCAGATCATCACGTAGCCCGGGAATTCATACACCGCAACCTGCGTATCGGGCGTCTCCGCGTTGTCCTCGCAGACATACTTGCGGCCCATGGACGTTACGGCGCGCGGCGGCTCCGGTCCCATCGCCCACAAGGCCAGGTTGATCAGGTGCACGCCCCAATCCGTCATCAGACCGCCGGCGTAATCCCAGAACCAGCGGAAATTGAAATGGAACCGGTTGGGGTTGAAGGGGCGCAAGGGCGCCGGACCGAGCCAGAAATCGTAATCCACGCCGGGCGGCGGATCCCGGTCAGGCGGATTCCCGATGCCGCCGACCCAGTCCAGGTAAGCCCAGGCGCGGACCTGCCGGATCTTGCCCAGCTTGCCGGACTGAACGAACTCGATCGCCTCCTGGTAGTGCGGGCCGCTGCGCCATTGCGTGCCCATCTGCACCACACGCCCGTGACGACGCGCAGCCTCCACCATGGCGCGTCCCTCGGCCACGGTTGTGGCCAGGGGCTTTTCCACGTAGACGTCCTTGCCTTCCTGGCAGGCCAGCACGGTGGGCAGAGCGTGCCAGTGGTCCGGCGTGCAGACCAGCACCACGTCCACGTCCTTGCGTTCGATGACGCGGCGAAAATCTTTCACCGTATCGGGGCGACGCCCGCGCAGTTTCTCCACGAGAGCGATCCCCTTGGCGAGCTGCGCGTCATCCACGTCGCAAACCACCGGGCAGTCCACCTCGGGATAGCTCAGGAACGCCGTCAAATCGGCCCGGCTGATTCCCCCGCAGCCGATCAACCCCACGCGGATCTTTTCGGCTGCCGATACACTCCGAGCCCGGGCGAGGCAGGCCAGGCTTGACATCCAGACGAATTTGCGCCGGCTCGTTGGCTGCATACCCTGCCCAGTATACTCGCGGATGCTTGCTGGGATAGACTCGAAGCCATGGTCCGCGCGTTGACTGGCCTCGTTGCAGTGCTTCTCCACGCCCAGGTCATCGAGCTGGGATCGCGGCGCGAATTGTTCGTGGATCGGGCGCTGATCGAGCGCATGAGGGGCGTCGAGCTGCGCCTGGCGCAGCCCCGCGAAGCTGGTCCGGTGCTCCGGCTCGATGCGCCGTGGGAAGGTCCCTTCAGCGGCTACTTCACGGTGATCCAAGACGGCGAGCTGTACCGGTTGTACTACCGCGGGTTGCCTGCCGCCGGTCCCGACGGCAATGCGCGGGAAGTGACCTGTTACGCCGAATCCCGCGACGGCATCCACTGGATCAAGCCGAAGCTGGGTTTGTTCGTGGTGGCGGGCACGCGCGAGAACAACGTGATTCTGGCGGGCCAGCCGCCGTTTTCTCACAATTTCGCCCCTTTCCTCGACGCGCGCCCGGGCGTCGCGCCGGATCAGCGGTACAAGGCGCTTGCCGGGACCTCGTCGAGCGGCCTGCACGCCTTTGTCTCGGCCGACGGCATACGCTGGCGCCGGCTGCGCGCGGAAGCCGTCATCCCCGCGCCCGATCGCGCGGCCTTCGACTCGCAAAACGTAGCCTTCTGGTCGGAGAGCGAGGGATGTTACGTCTGCTACTTCCGGAGCTGGAAGCGGGTGGGTAACGTGAATTACCGCTGGATCTCGCGTACCACGAGCAGAGATTTCCTGCACTGGGATCCGCCCGTGGAGATGGATTTCGGCGACGCGCCGCCCGAACACCTGTACACCAACCAAACCAGCCCCTACTTTCGGGCGCCGCACCTATATCTGGGCCTGGCGGCACGCTTCGTGCCGGGCCGCCGCGTGCTCACGCCCGAGCAGGCGCAAGCCATCGGCGTGGATCCGCGTTACGCCGGCGACTGCTCGGACGCGGTGCTGCTCGTCAGCCGGGGAGGCAACAACTACGAGAGAACATTTCTCGAGGCTTTTGTTCGACCGGGGCCGGGGCCCTCCAACTGGGTCTCGCGCACGAATTATCCCGCCCGGAACATCGTTCCGACCGGGCCGCAGGAGATGTCGTTCTACGTCGCGCGCCATTACGGGCAGCCCACCGCTCACTTGAGCCGCTACGTGCTCGGCCTGGACCGTATCGCCTCGCTGCACGCCGGCTACCAGGCCGGCGAAGCGTGGACGCGCCCCCTGCGCTTTCAGGGCCGCGAACTCGAGCTCAACTACTCCACGTCCGCCGCCGGAATGCTGCGGATCGAGATCACCGACGCCGAGGGCAAGCCGCTGCCCGGCTACTCGCTGGAGGAAAGCACAGAGATCGTCGGCGACGAATTCGAAGGGACAGCCCGCTGGCGCAGCGGCAGCGACGTCTCCAAGCTCGCCGGGCGCATCGTTCGCCTCCACATCGTGCTCAAGGACGCCGATCTCTACGCGCTGCGCTTCCGGCCCTAACCCCGGCCCGGACCTGCGCTGTGGGCGTGCGCGACCAGGGAAAGCTGGTAAGCTTCGATGACCTCGGCCACAGGGCCGTCGCGGACCACCTGACCTCCCTCCAGCCAGATGCCCCGCGTGCAGAGGCGCTTGAGAAGCTCGGACGAGTGCGAGACGCACACGAAGGTGCAGCCTTTCCGTCGCAGCTCGCGGATCTTGTCGAGGCAAGCCGCCTGGAAGGCCTGATCACCCACGGCAAGGATTTCATCGAACAGCATGATGTCGGCGTCCACGTGGATGGCGACCGAGAAAGCCAGTCGCAGGATCATCCCGGCCGAGTAAGTCCGCAGCGGTTCGTCCAGGAAATCTCCGATGCCGGAAAATTCGACGATCTCGTCAAAGCGGTCCCGCAACTCCTTCCGCGACAATCCCAGCAGGGAGGCGTAGACTACGAGGTTTTCGCGCCCGGTCAGATCGGGGTGGAATCCGGAGCCCAGTTCGAGCAGGCCCGCGACGCGCCCGCGAACTTCAACCTGGCCCTCGTCCGGGAAGCTCAAACCCGCGATCAGGCTGAGCAGCGTGCTTTTCCCCGCCCCGTTCGGCCCGATCACCGCCAGGCTGCCGCCTTCCTCCAGCTCGAAGGAGACATCCCGCAGCGCATAAAAGGGCTCCCGCGGCACGCGGCGCATTCTCTCCATCAAGTAACGATGGAAAAAACGCCGCGTATGGTGGCGGTAATAAATCTTGGAAACGTGCCGGAACTCGATCGCCGAGGCCATCTCAGAGATAATCCGCGAACCTGCGCTTGGAGCGCCGGAAAACGGCCAGGCCTATGAGGAGCGCGACCGTGGAAACCAGGGTAAGCTTCCACAATATAGAGAACGGCGGCTGCCGGTTTTCCAGCAGGATCAAACGGCAAGCCATCACCACAGCCGCCACCGGATTGAACTGGTAAACCGTTTTGTATTGTTCCGGAATGATCGCAAAGGAGTAGAAAATCGGCACCAGCCAGAACAACACCGTGTTGGTGGACTCCACGATGTAACGGACGTCCCGGAAGAAAACGTCCATGGCCGAGGACGCAAGCGAGAGGCCGCACACGAAGACAACTTCGAGACCGAAGATCAGGGGCAGCCAGAGCCAGTGCGGATTGACTCCGTAGCCGGCGCCCAGAACGAACGCCAGCAACAGGCCGATCTGGATCAGGAAATGGATTCCGTTCGCCAGGACCACGGAAACCGGCACCGCCTCGCGCGGCAGCCTCACCCGCTTGACCAGCGCCGCGTTATTGAGCAGCGACGTGGTTCCGCTCACCCAGGCAAGCGAGAAAAAATTGAAAGGCACCAACCCGCAGAGCACAAAAACGCCGAAATTTTTGATGGACGGATTGGGGAAAATCTTCGTGAAAATGAACGTCAGCACCCCCATCATGACCAGCGGGTTGAGCAGCGACCAGAAGACTCCCAGAGACATGTTGCGGTAGCGGATCTTGAAGTCCCGCACAACCAGGTTCCTGAGCAGGAATCCGTAGCGAAAAACCCGCATCACCAGAGAAAGCCTCAGGGGAGCTTTAGAGGGTTAGTCTAGCACAGCTCGTCGCGACGGGCGCTCGCAGGCTCTTGACGCGGCCCTGCCCGCCCGGTTCATACTGGCCGGGGAGGGTCCCATGAATCGCAGAAGTTTCCTGCGGCACGCCGCGCTGGCGCCTGCCGTCTCCACACCCGCCCTTCCGTTCCAGGGCGAGAAAAGCCGCATGAAAATCACCAGCGTTCGCCTGGTGCGTACCCGTCCGAAGCGCCCCGTACCTGCCTACCAGCCCGCGCCCGGCGCCTGGTCCACGCAGGGCGCCGAGGTGGCCAGCCCAATGTCCATCTACCCGAAATACAAGGCCCGCCGCTCGCTTTACTTTCCCGACCCGGGCCGACTGGACAGCTTCACCGTCGAAGTCTCCACGGACAAAGGTCTCAAAGGCTACGGCATGGGAGGACCGGGCGGGGGCGTCGTGGTGGAAGGCCACCTCGCCAAGCTGTTGATCGGCGAGGATCCCTTCGACGTGGAAAAACTCTGGGACATCATGTGGCGCGGCACCATGCACTACGGGCGCATGGGCGTGGTGATCAACGCCATCAGCGGCGTGGACCTGGCCTTGTGGGACCTCATCGGGAAAGCGCTGGGCGAGCCGGTCTACCGTCTGCTGGGCGGCGCCACCAAAGACCGCATCCCGGCATACTGCACCGGCAACGACATCGAGCAGCACGTCGAGTTCGGCTACCGCCGGCTGAAGCTGGCCATGCCCCACGGCCCGGCCGATGGACGCGCGGGCATGAAGAAGAACCTGGAACTGATCCGGCGCGCCCGGCAAGCGCTGGGCGAGGACGGCGACATCATGCTCGACTGCTGGATGGCCTGGACGGAGGATTACACGCGGGAGATGGCCGAAATGGCTGCCCCTTACCGGGTCTACTGGATGGAAGAATGCCTGCCGCCCCACGACTACGAGGGCTTCGGCAGGCTCCGCGCGTGGATTCGCACCACCCGCATCGCCACCGGCGAACACGAGTACACGCGCTACGGCTTCCGTCAACTGCTCGAACACAAGGCCGCTGACATCTGGCAACCGGATATTCACTGGTGCGGCGGTCTCACCGAGCTGCGGCGCATTGCCGCGCTGGCCGCGGCCTACGACATCCCGGTCATCCCGCACGGGGGCGGCAGCCGCGACTGCGTCCACTTCATCATGGCGACCCCGAACAGCCCCTGGGCCGAGCTGTTCATGCCGCCGCCCGGCGGCCCGCCCGAGGTCTACCGGCGCTACGAAGAGGACAACCTGCTCAGTCGCGGACCCGAGGGTATCTACACCCGCCCCTCGGACGCTCCCGGCTTCGGCTGGGACTTTGAAGTTATTTCCTGAACGTGCGGCGGGCCGCTCCTATACTGGGAGTAGACGATGCCGGCCCGCACGCGCGAGCTCACAGTACGCCAGTTTTTCGGCCCCAAAGGCCTGCTCTCGCGCTGGCACCCCAACTACGAGCACCGGCCGGGCCAGGTCCAGATGGCCGAGGCAGTCTGGGAGGCTCTCCAGCGCAAGCGCCACCTGATCGTTGAGGCGGGCACCGGCACGGGCAAAACCCTCGCCTATCTGGTTCCCGCCATCCTCTCGGGCAAGCGCGTGGTAATTTCCACCGGAACCAAAAACCTTCAGGACCAGCTTTTTTACAAAGATATTCCTTTTCTGGAGAAAAACCTCGGCCGGCCGCTCAATGTATGTTACATGAAAGGCCGGAACAATTACGCTTGCCGGCAGAAAATTTACGACGCCGACAAAGAGTTGTTGCTCGAAGGCCTGGAAGAGGTAGCCGATTTCCAGATCATCCGCGAGTGGGAGAAGACGACCCAGACTGGCGATCGGGCGGAAATTCGCGATCTCCCCGAGGACAGTCCGGTGTGGGCCAAGGTAGACGCCCGACGCGAACTCTGCCCCGGTCAGAAGTGTCCCCAGTTCGAGCGTTGCTTCCTGACCCTGATGCACCAGCGCGCCCTGGCCAGTGACATCATCATCGTCAACCACCACTTGTTCTTCGCGGATCTGGCGCTCAAGGAGAACGAAGGGGCTTCGATCATTCCCGAATACTCCGCGGTCGTGTTCGACGAAGCCCATGAGATCGAAGAGGTGGCGGGGCAGTACTTCGGCGTACAGGTCTCCAACTACCAGTTTCAGGAATTGCGGCGGGACATCGCCGCGCTGGCGCGTCGCAAGGAGTTCGGCTCGCAGGAACTCGACCGCATTCTCGAGCGTCTCGACGAGCTGACCACCCGATTTTTCGCCCTCTTCGGAGAAGACGAAGGACGCTGGGCGTTCCGCGAGCAGGAAGAGTTTCTCGAGCGGCACGAGGAGTCCTACCTGGATCTGCTCCGCGCGCTGGAGCTGACCGCAGCCCATCTGGGCCTCATCAAGAATCCGCCCGAAGAAGTGATCCCGCTGCTGCGCCGGACCGCGGAGCTGGCGCAGAACCTGCGCTTCTGGATGGAAGCGGGCGACAAGAGCTACGTGTACTGGATCGAGCGTCGCGGCCGCGGCTGTTTCCTGCAAGCCACGCCGATTGACGTGTCCTCGATTCTGGCCGAGAAGCTGTTCGAGCGCGTGGACACTGTGATCCTGACCTCCGCCACCCTCGCCGTGGGCGGCAGCTTCGAATACATCCAGCGCCGGCTTGGCCTCATGGAGGCCGAAACGCTGATCGTGCCGGGACACTTCGATTACAAGCGGCAAGCCCTGCTATACGTGCCCCAGCATCTGCCCGATCCCCGCGACCCGCGCTTTCCTGCCGAGGCAGCCGAGGAAATCCTGCGTGTTCTCCGCCTCAGCCGCGGACGCGCCTTCGTGCTGTTCACCAGCTACCAGCAGATGCGGCAGGTTTATGATCGCGTGGCGCCCGCCCTCGAGTATCCTTGCCTGCTCCAGGGCGCCGGTTCCCGCAGCGCCTTGCTGGAGGATTTCCGCAACACGCCCCATTGCGTGCTGTTCGCCACCGCGTCGTTCTGGCAGGGGGTGGATGTGCCGGGCGAGCAGCTTAGCTGCGTCATCATTGACCGGTTGCCGTTCGCCGTGCCCACCGATCCCGTGGTCGAGGCGCGTATCCGCGCCATTCGTGAAGAAGGCGGCAACCCGTTTTACGAGTATCAGATCCCGCAGGCCGCTCTGGCTCTCAAGCAAGGCTTCGGACGCCTGATCCGCTCCTCCTCGGACCGCGGCGTGCTCGTGCTGTTGGATAATCGAATCAGCAGGCAACGTTACGGGCGTGTCTTTTTCGCCAGCCTGCCCGAGTATTCCTTTACCACCAGCCTGAAAGACGTGGAGAAGTTTTTCGATGTTTGAAATTACCGTCGAGGAAAGCTTCGCCGCCGGCCACGCCCTGCGCGGCTACCGCGGCAAGTGCGAAAACGTACACGGGCACAATTACAAGGTAGAAGTAACTCTGGAAGGCGAACAACTGGACGAGACCGGATTGCTCGTGGACTTCGTCGAGCTGAAACGCTGGCTGCGGAATGTGATCGAACGGCTCGATCACCGCATGCTCAACGAGATCCCGCCTTTCGATCGCGTCAACCCCACGGCCGAGAATATGGCGCGTTACTTTTACGAAGAAATATCCCGCGCCTTGCAGGAAAGCGCCGGTCGCGACCGCGTGCGCGTAGCGCGCGTCAGGATCTGGGAGACCGACACTACTACAGCGACTTACCGCCCGTAATACTCGGCGTTAATGCGGGCATAATGGGCCCATTTCTCCGGCAGGTCATCCAGGGCGAAAATCGCCGAGACCGGGCAGACCGGCACGCAGGCCCCGCAGTCAATGCATTCCTGCGGATCAATGTAGAGCATGGGGGCCTCCGCGAAACCGGCCTCGTCCTTCTTGGGATGGATGCAATCCACCGGACAGGCGTCCACACAAGCCGTGTCCTTGGTGCCAATGCAAGGTTCCGCGATCACGTAAGCCATGTCAGTTCGTCTCCAGCCCCTCGGAGTCGAAGGTTCTTTCTTCATCTTAGCCCATGTGGCGCGGCGGGCGCGAGCAAGAAGCCAGAAGGCGGGGTCGCGATGCTCTGTTGCCGGCGCGTTAGAATAGGTACGGATCCATGTCCAGGCATCGCGGCACGCGGCGATCCTCCGCCCGCGTGCACGGAACGACGATTCTCTGTGTCCGTCGGAACGGCAAGGTCGTCATGGCCGGCGACGGGCAGGTCACCATCGGCCAGGAAGTCCTCAAGGCCTCGGCCCGCAAGCTCCGGCGCCTTTACAACGACAAGGTGCTGGCCGGCTTTGCGGGTTCGACGGCGGACGCCGTGGCTTTGTTCGCGCGCTTCGAGTCCAAGCTCGAGGCGCACAGCGGCAACCTGACCCGGGCCGTGATCGAGCTGGCCAAGGAGTGGCGCACGGACCGCGTTCTGCGTCACCTCGAGGCGCTCCTGTTGGTGGCCGACGCCAACAACACCTACATCCTCAGCGGCTCGGGGGATGTCATCGAGCCGGATGAAGGCGTGGCCGCCATCGGCTCGGGCGGCCCCTTCGCCAAGGCGGCAGCCGTGGCCCTCATGCGCAACACGGACCTGGACGCCCGCCGCATCGCGGAGGAGGCCATGGCGATCGCCGGGGAAATCTGCATTTACACCAACGACAAAGTAACTTACGAGGAGCTGGGCTGATGGTCATCTATCTTCCCGTACAGTCCGTCGAGGAACAACCCGCCCTGGACGAACTTACTCCGCGCGAAATCGTGCGCGAGCTCGACAAGTACGTCATTGGCCAAACCGAGGCCAAGCGGGCGGTCGCCATCGCCCTGCGCAACCGGATCCGCCGGCAGCGGCTCGACCCGGAAATGGCCGAGGAGGTGATGCCCAAGAACATCCTGATGATCGGCCCCACCGGCGTAGGCAAGACGGAGATCGCCCGGCGGCTGGCCAAACTCGCCAACTCCCCCTTCCTGAAGGTCGAAGCCAGCAAGTTCACCGAAGTCGGCTACGTGGGGCGCGACGTCGAGTCCATGATCCGCGACCTGGTCGAGATCGCCATTGACATGGTGCGCGAGGAGCGCGCCGAGGAAATCGGCGACCGGGCCGAGCGCAACGCCGAGGAGCGCCTGCTCGATATCCTGATGCCGCCGCCGGCCGAGATCACCGAAAGCTACGAGCGCTCGCGCGAAAAGCTGCGGGAACGGCTCCGGGCCGGCAAACTCGACGACCGCATCGTAGAAATTGACGTCCGCGAACCGGGACCCGTCTTCCAGATCACCACCAGCACGGGCGTCGAGGAAATGGACGTTTCCATCCGCGACATGCTGCCCGGCCTCTTCGGCGGCCGCACCCGCAAGCGCAAGATGCGGGTCAGCGAAGCCCTCGACTATCTCACCCAGGAAGAAGAACAAAAGCTCATTGACATGGATCAGGTGACCCGCGAGGCGCTGGACCGCGTGGAACGCAACGGCATCATTTTCCTCGACGAGATTGACAAGATCGCCGGGCGCGAGAGCGGTCACGGGCCCGACGTCAGTCGCGAAGGCGTGCAGCGCGACATCCTGCCTATCGTCGAGGGCACCACGGTCAACACGCGCTACGGCTTCGTCCGCACCGATCACATCCTGTTCATCGCCGCGGGCGCCTTCCACGTCTCCAAGCCCAGCGACCTGATTCCCGAACTGCAAGGCCGCTTCCCCATCCGCGTCGAACTGAAGCCGCTCACGGAACAGGACTTCATCCGCATTCTCAAAGAGCCCAAGAACGCGCTCGTCAAGCAGTACACGGCCTTGCTGGAAACCGAGGGCATCAAGCTGACCTTCACCGACGACGCGCTGGAGGAGATCGCACGCTGCGCCGCTTACGTCAACGAAACCACCGAGAACATCGGCGCACGTCGCCTGCACACGATCATGGAAAAGGTTCTGGAGGAGATCTCCTTCGAAGGCCCCGACCTGAAGAAAAAGCACGTGCGCATTGATGCGGCCTACGTGCGCAAGCAGTTGGCCGACATCATGAAAGACCAGGATCTGACCCGGTATATCCTGTGAGCCGGCCGGCCGACTCGCTTCTTCTGCTCGTTGCGCTCGCTGCCGGCTGTGGGTCCCCTGGCGAACCGCTGCCGCCATCGCTCGGCATCCCGGAGCCGGTCTCGGACCTTCGCGCGCAACAAGTGGGCGAACGGATCGTAGTGCGCTTCACGCTGCCCGAGCTCACCACCGACGGCGTCGTCGTGCGGCGCTTCCGCGAGGTCGAGCTGCGCGCGGGCGTGCCGCCCGAGGGAAACTTCGACACGGAACGCTGGGCCGCACGAGCGACGCAGGTCTCGGTGGCTACGCGCACGCCTGGGCCGGTCGAGGTCACGCTGCCCGTGGCAGAATGGGCCGGCCGCGAAGTGATCCTCGGGGTTCGCGCCATCGGACCCAAGGGCCGTCCGGGCGCGTGGTCCAATCTGGTGGCGCTGGAAGTTGTGCCGCCCCTGCCTCGCCCCGCGGACTTGCGTGCCGAAGCCACTGCATCCGGCGTGCAACTGAGCTGGAAGGCTGTCGGCGACCTTGCCGACATACGCTATCGCATCTTTCGTCGTGCGGCGCAGGCGCGCGAGGCCGAGCCGGTGGGCGAAACCGAGTCGCTTGTTTTTGTGGACGCGAACGCCGAGTTCGGCAAGCCCTGGGAGTATCAGGTCCAGGCTTTCCGAAAGGTCGGACAGACGGAAGCTCTCAGCGAGCTTTCCGAGGCGGTCCGCATCACGCCCGAGGATCGCTTTCCCCCTGCTGTGCCACGCGGTTTGCAAGCCACACCCGGCCTGGGAAGCATCGAACTCGTCTGGGAGCGCAATGCAGAGCCGGATCTGCGAGGCTATCGCGTCTGGCGCGCGGTCGGCGATGGTTCGCTCCAACCGTTGAGCGATCTGGTCGAGTTGCCCGCTTACTCAGATCGCAAGATCGAATCAGGACAGAGATATCGTTACGCGGTCTCGGCCGTGGATGTCCGCGGCAACGAGAGCGCACCCTCATCTCCTGTGGAGGTACATGCGCCTTGAAACTGGTACGCTTCAGTCTCGATCCTGCTGCACCTGCAACCATGCCGGACGGCTCGCCGCTGGTCAAGTATGGCGTGGTGGAAGACGAGACGGTTTATGAGACCCTGGCGGGCTGGTCGTCCCGCACTGGGGCTTCCTGGCCGCTCAGCCAAGTGCGGCTGCTTCCCCCTTGCTGGCCGAGCAAAATCGTGTGCGTGGGACGCAACTACGAAGAACACGCGAAAGAGCTTGGCAACCTGGCGCCTGCCGAGCCGGTGATCTTCCTCAAGCCGCCCTCCGCGCTCAATGCGCACCGTGATCCCATCGTGCTTCCGCCCATTTCCCAGCGAGTGGACTACGAGGGCGAGATTGGGGTGGTCATCGGACGGCGCGCGCGGAACGTCCCGCCCGAGCGGGCGCACGAGTACATCCTCGGCTACACCTGCGTGAATGACGTAACCGCGCGCGACCTGCAAAAGAAGGACGTGCAATGGACGCGGGCCAAAGGCTTCGACACCTTCTGCCCGGTCGGCCCCTGGATTGTACCCGCTGCCGAGGTAAGTCTGGATCAGTTGCGGCTGCGCACCTGGGTCAACGGCGACTTGAAGCAGCAGGCCACCCCGGCGGAGATGATTTTTTCGGTGGCCCGCATCCTCGCGTTTGTCTCCGAGGTCATGACGCTGGAGCCGGGGGACCTGATCGCGACGGGCACGCCGGCCGGCGTGGGGCCGCTCTCGCCCGGCGCCGAAGTCAAGATCGAGATCGAAGGCGTGGGCGTGCTCGAAAACCGCGTCACCACCGAATAGCGCGTCACCCGGGGCCTCGTGCGCGCATCAGAAAGGATGACGGGCGCGCGGCGCCCGCAGCGAGGCTCCATGCAGTTGGAACGTCCCAGGCACATCCTGGTCCCGGTGGATTTCAGCGAGCTTTCTGCACTCGCTTTGCAGTACGCGGACGCGCTCGGGCGCTGCTCTGGCGCGCGCATCACGGTGCTGCACGCCAGCGCCTTCGAGGCGCCTCCTTACTTCACGCAAGGGCAGGTAGAAGAGCTGCGGGCGCGATTGCGGGCCGCCCAGCGACAGGCGGAACGCGATTTGCGGGAGTTCGTCCGCAAAGCGCTCGGACCGGATACGGCAATGCCCGCCATTCGGGTCGTCGAGGGGCGCCCGGCTGAAACCATCCTGCGCACGGCGCAAGAGATCGGCAGCGACCTGATCGTGATGGGAACGCACGGGCGCAGCGGATGGAACCGGCTGATGCTCGGCTCCGTCACGGAGCGTGTCCTGCGCGAGACCAGCATTCCTGTCCTGACGGTCCGTGGCGACATGCGTACGCCCGAGCGTCCTCTGGCCATCCGCAACATCCTGTGCCCGGTCAACGACACGCCCGTGGCACGGCGCGCGCTGCGGCAGGCGGCCGAAATGGCACATTGCCTCGACGCAACCTTGACGCTGCTCCACGTGGACGAGGGGTCCTCGCGCGACCGCATCGCTGACCTTTGCGCCTGGGTCCCCAACGAGCAGCGCCAGAAATGCCGCATTCGTGAAATCACGCGCCGGGGCGAGGCCGCGCGCGAGATCATCGCCCAGGCGCGCGAAGAAGGCTGCGATCTGCTGGTGATCGGCGCCCAGCACCGCAGGTTCTTCGACAGCACCGTAATCGGCTCGACCACCGTGCGCGTGGTGCGGCACGCGCCCTGCCCCGTGCTCACAGTGGTCGAAGGCGAGCCGGTCCCCATCGCCGCCGAGACTTCCGGGATCCAGCGAGAATCTAGCTGAGGAGGAAAGCAATGCTATTCGAGGTTGAAACGACCAGGAGCCTGGAGGAAATTGATCGCGGCTTGCAGGAGGCGGCCGCGCGGCACAAGTTCGGAATCCTGACTGTCCACAACATCCGCGAGACGATGAAAAAGAAAGGCGTGGATTACGAGGGCGAGTGCCTGATCTACGAGGTCTGCAACCCGCAGCAGGCCGCCAAGGTACTCACCGCCAATCCCGCCATTTCCACAGCCTTGCCTTGCCGCATCTCAGTCTATCGCTCGGGCGATCGGTGCAAACTGGCCACGATCCTGCCCACCGCGATGCTCAGCCTGTTCGGCTCGCCCGAGCTCGACAACGTAGCCAAGGAAGTGGAGACCGAAATCTGCGCGATGATGCGCGAGGCGGCGGGCGTCTGACAGCCCGCGGGAAGCGGGCCTGGTGCGTTACACTAGGCGCAGGCAGGTCTCGGATTTTGCGGTCACTGGTAGCGGGCATCGTGCTGGCGGCGCTCTCGGCGCCGGCGGCAGAACAAGGGCAGCTCGATTCCAGCCTCTCTCTGTTCACCATTCTGGCGGCGTATCACGCAGCTCGTGCACCCGAGCAACCTTGGCGGGCTGCCGATGAGAGCTTGCGGGAAGCCGTCGTTGCAGAAATCCTGAGCCGCAAGCCCTCGACCTTGCCCGCTCTAAAGAATTTCTTCGAACAGCACCGCCAGAGGGATCCGATCGAAGACCTCAGTCAGTACATTTCCTTCGCCCTGAGCGTCCACGGACCGCCCGAATTCAAGTACCGGTTCCTGCTCAACCAGCTCCCGCCGGACGTGTTCCCGCTGCAAGGCCTGGAAAAGCTGGTGGCGAAGTTCTACAAGGAAAGCGGCGTCGAGGAACTCTGGAAGAAGGCGCAGCCGCGCTACGAGCAGGTGATCGAACGCTATCATGGCCCGATCGCGCGCGCCGTGCTGGAAGCCAACGCCTATGTACGGAGTCCGACCAGCGGCGTGCTGGGCCGGCGATTCCAGATCTACGTCGAGCTGCTGGCGCCGGCCAGTCAGGTCCACGTGCGCAACTACGCCAACGATTACTTCGTCGTGGTCACCCCGGCGCGCGAGCCGCAGATCGAAGAAATCCGTCACGCTTACCTGCACTACCTGGTGGATCCCATCGTTCTGCGCCACGCCGAAGAGGTCAACCAGAAAAAACCGCTCATGGATTTCGCGCTGGGGGCACCGCTGTTGCCGGAAGCCTACAAGAAGGACTTCCCGCTCCTGGTGTCCAAGTGCCTGGTGAAGGCGATCGAGAGCCGGCTGGCGCCGAGATCGCAGCGACAGGCCCTGGTCGAGCAGGCGTTGCGCGAGGGTTACATTCTGACGCCGTATTTCGCCGAGGCGTTGCCCGCGTACGAAAAGCAGGAGCAAGCCCTGCGTTTTTACTTCCCGGAGATGGTCAAGGGGATTGACTTGAGGCGGGAAACCCAGCGGCTGGACAAAGTCGAGTTCGCGCGGCAACCGGCGCAACCCGCACGCCAGTCTGAGCCGCCCGCACCCAAGCCGGCGCCGAGCGGCCCGGAACAACAGGTCGAGGAAGCTGAGGACCTCTACGCGAAACGCGAACTGGGCAAAGCCCGGGAGCGATTCTTGGCCGTGCTCCGGCAGACCGACGACCGCAAGCTGCACTCCCGCTGCTACTACGGGCTGGCGCGGATCGCGACGCTGGAAAACGATCCGGATCTGGCCGAGCGCCTGTTCCAGCGGGTTCTGGAGCTCGATCCGGACCCGCAGATTGCAGCCTGGACACACGTTTACCTGGCGCGACTCGCGGAAGCGGCCGGCGAGACGAATCAGGCCCGCGAACACTACCAGGCCGCATTACAGCTCGAGGGCGCAACCGCGGCGGCGCGCGCCGCTGCGGAAAAAGGACTGGCGGCCCTGGGAGCGCGTGTTCCCCGCCGGTCGCCAGAGTAAAGTACAATTGGACAAAGATATTCCCAGGAAGGAATCGTTCATGAGCACAGCCCAACGGATGCTGGCCGGCTTGTTGGTTGCCGGCGCATTCTCCCTTTCCCAACTGGCTGCCCAGGAAGTGCAGAAGCAGCCGCAGGTGAAATCCCAGAAGGAAGCCGAGGCCGTGATGGCCATTTTCCAGGCGCCGGACCCCGACTCGCGCATCAAGGCGGCGCAGGAGCTGCTGCACAAGTTCGCCGACAGCGAGTTCAAGGCCATCGCCATGCAGATGATCGCGGCCTCCTACCAGCAGAAAAACGACTTCGAAAACATGGTGGTCTGGGCGGAACGGACGCTGGAAGCCGATCCCAAGAGCTACCACGCCATGCTCATGCTGGCCACCGGCATCGCCCAGCGCACGCGCGAGTTCGATCTCGACCGGGAAGAAAAGCTGGCTCGCGCGGAGAAGTACGCCCATGATGCCATGGAGATCCTGAAGACCCTGCCCAAGCCACGCCCGGACATCCCGGACGAGCAGTGGGAAGCGGCCAAGAAGGATTTCACGGCGCAGGCCCATGAGGCTCTCGGTCTGGCAGCTCTGGCCCGCAAGAAGTACGACGTCGCCATCGCCGAGTTCAAGCTGGCCGTCGAGGGCGCCGCGAATCCCGATCCCGCCACCATGGTGCGCCTGGGCGCCGTCTACAACATGACGGGCAAGTACGATGACGCCATCGCACTGCTCGACAAGGTGATGAACGACGCCGAGGTTCATCCCACCATCAAACAGTTCGCACAGGCGGAACGGGCGCGCGCCTTCCAGCTCAAGCAGGCTGCCCAACAGCAGGCGGGTCAGGCGAAACCCGCCGGCGAAGCAAAACCTGCCGGGGAAGCCAAGCCGGAGCCCAAACAGCCCTGAGCGAGAGGCGCTGCTCGCCGGGGCGGGACGCGTCGCGGCACAGACTGCATGTTGCCGCCGCTCGAACGTCTCGAACTCGCCATCGGCCACACATTCGCCAACCGGGAACTCCTGCGCCTCGCGCTCACGCATGCATCGCACGCCCACGAAACTGCTTCCGGCCCCGATGCTGACAACCAGCGATTGGAATTTCTCGGTGACGCCGTCCTCGGCTTGCTGGCCAGCGAGCACCTGATCCGGCAGCATCCGGATTGGCGGGAGGGGCGACTCTCCATCCTGAAAAACTACCTGGTGAGCGCCCCGCACCTCGCGCAAGTCGCTCAGAAACTGGGACTCGGCGAACACCTGCTTCTCGGACGAGGCGAGGAACTCAGCGGGGGCCGGGAAAAGGCTGGCCTGTTAGCCGACGCGCTGGAGGCCCTCATCGCTGCCATCTATCTCGATGCGGGCTTGGAAGCAGCGCGCCGCTTCGCCGAGCGCTACATCTTTGCGGAAGAGCGGTCCGGCGAGGAAGCGCCCGCACCCGGCGCCAACTACAAAGGGGCTTTGCAGGAAGCCGCCCGCCAGCTCAACCTTCCGGCGCCACGCTACACGGTGGTCGCCGAGGAAGGCCCTCCCCACGCCCGTCGCTTCACGGTAGAAGTCCGCATTGACGAGGAATGGGTCGCGCGGGGCGAAGGAGCGTCCAAGAAGGAAGCTGGCCAGCAGGCCGCCCGCGCCCTGCTTTTGCGCCTGATGGACGCCAGGCCATAGTTCCCCGTCAGAGGGTCTTCCAGAACCGGCGCAGGCTTTCCAGTTCCGACAACGGCAAGCGCTGCTCGACCGGGAGCAGAGGCGGAAACGGCGCGTGCGGCTCCCGCTGGTACCAGTAGGCCACCGAGGAAATGTCGTTGGCGTGACCGTTGGCGTGGCCGCTCTCGATCGTCACGCGGATGGATTTCTCGAAACAAATCGGGTCCTCGATGTGGAAGCGATACATGCTCCACTTGCCGGCGTAGCCGTCGGGCACAGTCATTCTCCCCGCCAGGGAGACGCCGTGGTAGGGAGTCGAATACGCTCCGCCGGGGAATCCCCACGCCGCGCAGAAATAATCCTCGGTGCCCGTGCCGTGCAAGGAAGGGCGCTCTTCGCCGTCAATGAAAATCATGTCGTCGCCTTCGCCGAACCAACTGAAGCCGGGGTGGGGATTGATGTGGTCCACCGAGAGCACGCAGCCGACGTAATGCCCCCGCCCGGTCGCCTCCAGGATTACGTAGTTGTGCTTGCCGTCGGGGTTCGTGGGCAGCGGCTTGGGAGGCCTGGCCACGTCATACTGGGCCGGGAACGGGAACTGCCGTCGCCATTGCGCATGGAAACGCAAGGCACGCTCGGGCAGACGGTCGTACTGTTCCCAGTCCACGTAGTAATAAAGAGCGCGTAGAGGCTGCGTGCCCTGGTTCTCCACCGTGATGCGCGCCGAACGCGCAAAGGGCATGGGGAAGAAACAGTTCATCGCGGCGCGATGTTTGGGGATCGAGTCGCCGCCAGTGACCATGTTCAGGGGCAGCGACCAGAAATTGGCGATTCCGCCGTGACCGACGCCGAAAAAGTCGGCGATGGGACACTCAATGCTGGGCTGCTCTTCCCCGTCCCACCAGGCGCGGAGTACGCACCGGCGCAGGTAGTGCTCCTCGAGCGAGTGCAACGTGATCCAGATGTGACGGATGCAGCCCGGACCTTGCAGATCCGCGAGCACGTGCGTGGCTCCGGCCGCCAGCGGCACGCCGTCCGCGTTGCCGCCCGTACGGTCATAGCTGGAGGAGCGCCGCGTCCGCGCGCGACGCTCCAGAAACAGATGCGACAAGCCGCCGGGGATCTCCACCGGGTGCGAGTCGCCGGCCGCACTCGCTCCCTGCGCCAGCGGAGCCGCAGCCAGCGCAGCCAGAAATCTTCTGCGTTGCGTGTTTCTCATCGGCATGGAACTCTCCCTGGTCGCGCCCATTATACTGGCGACGCCGCCACCCTCATGGCCTGCTTGCCGGCGTTGTACATTCGTGAGTGGTCGAAGCGGAGGAAGATCATGAGGACGCGGCTCGAACAGTATTTCCGGTTCAGCGAACTGGGGACGAACTGGCGCACGGAACTGCTGGCGGGCGCCACGACCTTCCTGACCATGGCCTACATCGTGTTCGTGAACCCCGCGATCCTCGGCGCCGCGGGCCTGCCTGCGCCGGCGGTAACCGCTGCCACCTGCTTCTGCGCCGCGCTGGGCAGCATCCTGATGGGAACGCTGGGGCGGTACCCCATTGCGCTGGCGCCCGGCATGGGCATCAACGCCTACTTCGCTTACACGGTCGTCAAGGGCATGGGCGTGCCCTGGCAGACCGCGCTGGGCGCTGTCTTCCTGGCAGGCGTGTTGTTCCTGGTGCTGACCGCGCTGCGCGTGCAGCAGCGGATCGTGGCCGCCGTCCCTCTCGAACTGCACGCCTCGGTGGCGGCCGGCATCGGCCTGTTCCTGGCCCTGATCGGGCTGCGCAACGCGGGGATCGTCGTACCCAATCCCGAGACTACGGTGGCGCTGGGCAACCTGCGGGAACCCAACACGCTACTGGCCCTCTTTGGATTGCTGGTCATCGCGACCCTGACGGCTTGGGGTGTCCGCGCCGCCATGCTGCTGGGCATCCTGGCGACTACGGCGCTGGGGGCGCTCGTCGGGCTGACGCAGTGGCGGCCGCAACCGCTCGACTGGGGCCAGATCACCGCCGCCGCCGGCAAGCTGGATATCGCGGCCGCGATGAATACAGGATTGCTCGAAATTGTTTTTGTGTTTTACTTCGTGATCCTCTTCGACAACGTGGGCACCCTGATCGGCGTAGCCAAGAAAGCCGGCCTGCTCGAACCGGGTGATCGTCTGCCCCGCGCGGGCACGATGCTGGGCGTAGCCGGGACGGCTACCGTGGCGGGTGCTCTGACCGGAACCTCACCCGTGGTCTGCTACATCGAGAGCGCAGCCGGCGTGAGCGCAGGCGGGCGTACGGGAGTGACGGCCATCGTCGCCGGTCTGCTCTTTCTGGTTGCGCTGGTGGCCGCGCCACTGGCAGGAGCGATCCCGGCCGCGGCCACGGCGCCCGCCCTGATCGTGGTCGGCAGCCTCATGGTGAGCACAGTGGCGGAGATCCGCTGGTCGGACCCGGTGGTCGCCACGCCTGCCTTCCTGACCATGATCACCATCCCGCTGACTTCGAGCATCGCCAACGGCATCGCCATCGGCTTCATCGCCTTCGCCGCGCTGAAGACGCTGCGAGGCCGCTACCGCGAAGTCCACTGGCTCGTTTACCTGCTTGCCGCGCTGTTCGTGCTGCGCTTCGCCTACCTGACCAGCGCGCACTGAAAGGCGCTCAGTCGGTGTATCGCTTGAAGACCAGGCAGCCGTTGGTGCCGCCGAAGCCGAACGAGTTCGACATGGCGTACTCGATGCGCATCGGGCGGGCCTTGTTGGGCACGTAATCCAGATCGCACTCCGGATCGGGTACTTCGTAGTTGATCGTGGGCGGCGCAATCTGGTCGCGGATGGCCAGCACCGTGATGCCCGCCTCGAGGCCGCCGGCGCCGCCGAGCAAGTGGCCGGTCATGGACTTGGTGGAGCTTACTGCGAGCTTGTAAGCGTGCTCGCCGAAACAGCGTTTGATCGCCAAGGTCTCGATGCGGTCGCCGACGTCGGTGGAAGTGCCGTGCGCGTTGATGTACTGCACCTGAGTCGGCTCGATGCCCGCGTCGCGAAGGGCATTACGCATGACGCGATAGGCGCCGTCGCCATCCTCGCACGGGGCGGTGATGTGGTAGGCATCGCCGCTCATGCCGTAGCCCACGATTTCCGCCAGGATAGGAGCCCCGCGTCGGCGGGCGTGTTCCAGCTCCTCCAGGATGAGCAAGCCGGCGCCTTCTCCCACCACAAACCCGTCCCGCAGCTTGTCCCAGGGGCGGCTGGCGCGTTCCGGCTCATCGTTCCGCGTGGAGAGCGCGCGCATGGCGGAGAAGCCGCCAATTCCCATGCGGCAGATGGGAGCCTCGGAACCGCCGCAAATCATCACATCGGCGTCGCCACGCTGGATGATCTTGAAGGAATCTCCGATGGCATGCGCGCCGGTGGTGCAGGCAGTGGCCGTAGCCGAGTTCGGACCTTTGGCGCCCCAGCGGATCGAGACGTAGCCCGCGGCGAGATTGATGATGGTTGCCGGAATGAAGAAGGGCGAGATACGTCGCGGACCGTATTGCAGCAGGGCTTCGAACTCGCGCTCGATGATTTCAAATCCCCCGATCCCGCTGCCGATGTAAACGCCCACGCGCTCGCTGTTTTCCGGCGTGATCTTCAGGCCCGAAGCCTTCAGCGCGAAGTCCGCCGCTGCGATCGCGAACTGGATGAAGCGGCCCATCCGCTTCAACTCCTTGCGCTCGATGAACTTTTCGGGCTCGAAGCCCTTGACCTCGGCGGCGATGCGAGTCGCGAAGCCGGAAGCATCGAAAGCAGTGATGGGGCCGACGCCGCTTCGCCCCTCCAGAATGGCTCGCCAGGTCTCCTCGGTGCCTATGCCCAGAGGCGAAACCAATCCTACACCGGTCACCACCACCCTGCGCGACAAGACCAGACTCCTTTCTGTGTGCGGCCGGGATCCGGAATGGGGCTACTTCTTGGCCATCTTGGATTCGATGTACTCGATGGCGTCTTTGACCGTGGTGATCTTCTCGGCGTCCTCGTCAGGAATCTCCAGATTGAACGCCTCCTCGAAAGCCATGGTCAACTCGACGATGTCCAGCGAGTCGGCGCCGAGGTCGTCCACAAAGGAGGCCGTGTTGTCCACCTGGCTCTCGTCCACGCCCAACTGTTCTGCGATGATTTGCTTGACCTTTTGTTCAACCGACATGAATCCTCCCGCGTCCTCTCGCGTAAGTTCCGGTTCTGCCGGTCCCGGCATCGCGGCGCCGGAACCATAGCAGGCTGCAAACGGTGATTCTAGCGATAGCGGCTCCGCCGTCGCAACTGGCAGGCCTGGCTCGTTCCCGTGTCGCGGGAAGGCTATCAAAGCCGCTACAATCCGGCTATGGCTCCGGGGCCTTGGTGGCTGGCGCCGCTCCTGCTGGCTGCCCTTCTCGACCCGCAGACGGAACGGCTCCTGGCGCGCGTGAGCGAGGAAGCGGAAGTTTTTCGCCGGCAAGCCGTAAAACTGCTTGCGCAGGAGACGCTGCGACAGCGAGCTTTGCAACCGCCGCGTCGCTTCCGTCCCCGTGCGGGCAAGGCCGCCACAGAACCGCCTCCGGCGGAATATCGGACCCGCGAGATCGTTTCCGAATACACCTACGGCGTGCTGCGCGACTCGCCCGGTGTTCTGCATGAATTCCGGCAAGTTCTGCGAGTGGACGGGCGGGCGGTATCGGCGCCGGTGCAGGCGCGCAGGAGGTTGCTGGCCGGCATCAAGTCGGCCGATGACCGGGTCAAGCAACGAATGCTGGAGGAATTTGCACGCTACACCCTGCGCGGCGCCGCCACCGATTTTGCACCTGCATTGCTGTTGTTCACGCCCGAACGTCTGGGCGACTTCCGCTTCGAGGCCGCCGGGAAAGCACGCGTAGGAGCGGATCCCGCCCTGATCCTTCGCTTCCGCCAGACGGGAGGCCCGGGCGCGCTCACGGTATTCGAAAACCGGCAGGTCCTTCGGCAGCCCCTCGAAGGCGAACTCTGGATCCGCGAAACCGACGGGCTGCCGCTGCGCATCGTGCTCGCCAGCAAGCGGCAGCAAGGTGAGCGGACGCTGCTCGACCAGGCGACCATCGAATACGCACCCAGCCCCTACGGAGTGCTGGTCCCCGTTTCCGTGGTGAGGCGGCTGCACGCGGGCGATCTGCTCGTGGAGGAGGACGTTTTCCAGTACTCGGCCTTCCGCATGTTTGCGGCGGACGCCGAAATCAAATTCCCATGACGAAGGAGTTCCTGTACCTGCACGGCTTCGCTTCCAGTCCGGCTTCGCAGAAGGCCCGCTTCTTCCGCGAACGTCTCGAAGCGGAGGGCTGCCGGGTCGAGGTTCCCGATCTGACCGAAGGCGACTTCGAGAACCTGACCATCACGCGGCAGTTGCGGGTCATCGAGAAGGCCGCTGCGGGCCGCCGGGTGGCGCTGATCGGCTCCAGCCTGGGCGGATACCTGGCTGCCCTGTACGCTGCGCGCCACCCCGAGACGGACCGCCTGCTGTTGCTGGCGCCGGCGTTCGGATTCGCGCGACGGTGGGCCGGGGCGCTGGGAGCGGAGCTGGAGGAGTGGAAACAAAAAGGATCGAAGATGTTTTTTCATTACGGGGAGCGGCGCTACCGCCCGGTCTCCTACCGGCTGATTGAGGACGGCCTCCAGTACGAAGATTTTCCCGCCGCCAGCCAGCCGACCCTGATCTTTCACGGACTGCGCGACAGCGTGGTCAGGCCCGAGTGGTCCCTCGAGTTCGCCCGGAACCGGCCCAACGTGCAGGTAGAGCTGGTGGATTCCGATCACGAACTGCTGGACTCGCTCGAGCTGATCTGGCAGCGGGCACGTAACTTCCTGTTGGGCGGGATGTAGTGCCGCGCGGGGCCCCTCTACAAGGAATGGAATTCAGCGGTCGCCGTGGCGGCACTGTGTTACAATTTCTCGTAGAGCGGTAACGACGGCGGGCGCCGGTACATCTAACAGGCAGGCGGTCCCAAGCGCGGAAGGCCGCGGGAGGGAACGCTCCAGTCGCGAAGAAGGGAATCGCAGAGATGGCGGCCAATCAAGGGCAGCAGCAGACGGCAGTCAACATTACGCCCGTAGCTGCCACGGCCGAGGATCATCTCGCCAGGCTCCTGCCCCCGGAGACCCAAGTTCCTTGGTACCGGTCTTTCCTGAATAACCTGCGCGACACGCTGTTTCCGCCCAAGCTGCCCCCGCTGGAGGTGACCTCAAAGCCGGTCGCAGTCAAAGACATCTGGGGCGACTATCGGTACGGAAAGCAAGCAGGTCTGACTTCCGCTCTGATCCACGGTTTGGCGGTGGTCCTGCTGTTCACGGCGGCTTCCAGCCCCGTAGTCCAGAAGACGGTCCGCGATACGGTCACCTTGGTGGCACCGGATATCGCACCTTACCTTCCCCCGCTCAAGCCGAAGGATACCCAGATGGGCGGGGGTGGGGGCGGCGGTGACCGTTCTCCTTTGCCGCCGAGCAAAGGCAGGTTGCCGAAGCCTTCCTTCCGGCAGTTCACGCCCCCCACGGCTGTGATCCAGAACCCTAACCCCAAGCTGGCCATGGAGCCCACGCTGATCATGCCGCCGGACGTGCCGCTGCCCAGCGTGAATCTGCCCAACTACGGCGACCCGCTCGCCAAGCTGGGGCCGCCCTCCAGCGGGCCGGGCTTTGGTGGCGGCATCGGGACGGGGTCCGGCGGTGGCGTCGGTCCAGGTCGCGGCGGTGGTTATGGCCCTGGCGAAGGCGGTGGGATCGGTGGTGGTGTTTACCGGATCGGCGGTGGCGTATCCGCGCCCGTGATCCTCTATAAGGTCGAGCCGGAGTACTCCGAGGAGGCCCGCAAGGCCAAGTACCAGGGCACCGTTGTACTCTCCATCGTGATTGATGAGCAGGGCCGGCCGCGCGACATCAAAGTGATCCGCCCGCTGGGGATGGGGTTGGACGAGAAGGCCATCGAAGCCGTCTCTAAGTGGCGCTTCCGCCCCGGCTACAAAGACGGCAAGCCCGTGGCTGTACTGGCTACCGTCGAGGTGAACTTCCGCCTGTTGTAAGGCTGGCGCCTGCGCCTTCCCTGACCCCCTCAATCCGTTCGCCCGCTGCATTCCTGGCACGGGCAGATGCTGCGCAGGTATTCCCAACTGTAGATCCCCGTGTTGTGTCCGTCGCTCCACTGAAGTCTCAGCGCGTAGCGACCCACGGGCTCGGCGTTGATGAGGCGGAGGGCCGGCTGGAACATCGGGAAAGGCGAGGGATCGGCGCCGCTGCGTGTCTGGCTGCAGGTGGCGCAAGGGCAGCGGTCGCGCAAGTAACGCAGGGGATACTCGCTGCGGTGCCCGTCCCGCCACTGGATCGTGAGTCCGCGGCTCCTGGAAACCGAGATCTGGACGGGCTCGGGAAAACCGACCACCTCAGACCCGCTGGACATCGCGCACTCCGGAAACGCGTCGCATGGCGGCCAGCAGCCTGCCCAGTTGTTTGTTGTCGCGCACTTCGATGGTCATGTCCACCACGGCCACTTCGGCGTGAGAGTTCTCGCCCCGAGCTTCCAGCGTGCGAATGTTCACGTTCTCGTTGAAGAGGATCGTGGTCAACTGATTCAGCATGCCCGGGCGGTCGTCAATATGCGCCACCAGTTTCACCGGGAAGCACTGATCGCCCGGCGCGCCCCACTCGACGTCAATCCGGCGTTCTACTTCATAGAGCAGATTCTGGACGTTGGGGCAGCTGGTGGAGTGCACGGCAATGCCTTTGCCCCGCGTCACGTAACCGACGATAGGATCACCGGGGATCGGGTTGCAGCACTTGGCGCGATAGACGAGCAGGTCATCCACACCCCGGACGCGCACGACCAGTTCGCCTGCGGCGCCGGGACGCGCGGCCGGCGCCGGAGCGGGCGGCGCGGTGACGGTCGGCTCTTCCGCGGCACTGCTTTCGGGAGCAATCTTTTGCAGGATCTTGCGGGGCGAGAAGCGCCCATAGCCGAGGGCGGCGTACAAGTCCTCGAGTTTGGCGTACCCGTATTCGCCGGCGATGCGCTCCAGCTCGGCCTTCGCGGTCTTGGCGAGCTGGATCCCTAGCCGCCGCGCTTCGCGCTCGAGGTATTTCTGGCCGATCTCGATGGCTCGCGCCCGTTCGGCCGCATTGATCACGGCCTTGATTTTCTGGCGGGCGCGCGAGGTTTTCACCAGCGCCAGCCAGTCCTTGCTGGGCAGGTGACCGGGCTGGGTCAGGATCTCGACTACGTCGCCGTTGCGCAGGGTGTAGCGCAGGGGCACGATCCGCCCGTTGACCTTGGCGCCGACGCAAGTGTGTCCCACTTCCGTGTGGATGGCGTAAGCGAAGTCAATGGGCGTGGCGTCGCGCGGCAGCACGATGACTTTGCCGCGGGGCGTGAAGGTGTAAACCTCTTCGGGGTACAGGTCCACCTTGAGGGTGGAAAGGAAATCGCGCGAATCGCGCATTTCCTGTACCCAGTCCAGCAGGTGCCGGAGCCAGGCGATGCGCTCCTCCTCTTGCTGGCCGCTGCGGATGTTCCCTTCCTTGTATTTCCAGTGCGCCGCGATGCCCTCTTCGGCGATGCGGTGCATTTCCTCGGTGCGGATCTGGACTTCGAAGGGCTGGCCGCCCGGCCCCATGAGGGACGTATGAAGGGACCGGTAGAGATTGGGCCGGGGCATGTTGATAAAGTCCTTGAAACGTCCGGGGATGTGCGGCCATCGCCCGTGGATGACGCCGAGCGCCGCGTAGCAGTTTTTGACGGTGTCCGTGATCACCCGCACCGCGAGCAGATCGTAGACCTGTTCGATCGTAATTCTCTGGCGCCGGAGCTTCTGATACGTCGAATAAACGCCCTTGATCCGGCCTTCTACGCGCGCCGGGATTTGTTCGGCCTTCAGTAGATCGAGGATCTCGCGCTGGATTTCGGCCAGGAATTCCTGCTTGGCCTGGCGCCGCGATTCGATGGCCTCGCGGATCTCGGCGTAAGCCTCGGGCTCGAGGTAGGAGAAAGCCAGGTCTTCGAGCTCTCCCCGCATCACGCCCATGCCCAGCCGGTGGGCTATGGGAGCATAAATATCCAGCGTCTCTTGGGCGATGCGTTTCTGCTTTTCCGGCGGGCAGAAGGCGAGCGTGCGCATATTGTGGAGGCGGTCGGCCAGCTTGACCAGGATGACCCGCAGGTCGTTGGTCATGGCGAGCAGCATTTTGCGGAGACTCTCGGCCTGGCGTTCTTCGGCGGAGTAAAACTCGAGCTTGCTGAGTTTGGTAACGCCATCTACGCAGCTGGCCACCTCGTTGCCGAATTCCCGCCGGATATCCTCTAGAGTGGCAGCCGAGTCCTCGACAACGTCATGCAAGAGGCCGGTCTGAAGACAGACCAGATCCAAATTCATGTCCGCGAGAATCGCCGCGGTCTGCACCGGGTGAACGATGTAAGGTTCGCCCGAGTCGCGCTGCTGGCCCGCGTGGCAGCGGAGGGCGAAATCAAAGGCCTTGCGTAAAGCAACCAGCTCTTCGGGAGGACGGCGGGGTTTCAGGCGGGTTTCAAGTTCACGGAAGAGCGCGTCCGCATCCACTTCAACTCCGGCTGTTTGAGGCGGGGCACTCGCTGCACAGCTTGAGACCGCCGGGACCGCGCTCGACCAATTCGGATCCTCCTCCATGGAAACCACGGGCGGCGCTACTATCAGCGCCGCCCGACTTTTATTATACCGGGATGTGGCCAGTCCACCGGTGCAGGCCTACTGCGTCCCCCCACCGGCTGCTGCTGCGGCGCCGCCGGTCTTCATTTTCTTGGTTTCCAAGGTCTTCTGCACCCAGCTATCCGCGGTGTCCCAGTCGCGCTTGTAGGCTTCCTGGGTCTCTTGGAGGTCGGCCCGCTGCCGGTAGAGCAGGTTCATGTAGGCCATCGCGTCATCGTACTGGGGATCGAGCTCCAGCGCTTTCTCGAGGTATTTCATCCCCTCCTCGATCATCGCCAGGTTCTTCTGGCGCAGCTGATCGCGGACCTTCTTGTCCTTCAAAGGCCCCGGATCCTCCGGCCGCATCCCGAGCTTGGCGCGCGCCTCGGCGTTGTCCTGGAACGCCTTCGTCCAGGCAATCACGCCCAGGGTATAGTACGCCTCCTTGTTCTTCGGGTTCACTTCGATCAGTTTCTTGTACCACTCAGCCGCCTGATCGAATTTTTTCTGGTTGAAGTACAAGGAGGCAATCGAGGCGATGGCCACCTCGTTCTTGGGATCTTGCTCGAGCACCTTCAGGAACTCCCGGTGGGCGTTCTCGGCGAACTGGAGGTTCTCCGGAGATTCGGCACCGGGAATGTACTGCACCATATAGGCGGTGGCGAGGTACAAGCGAGCCGTGGGGAAGCTAGGATCCAGCTCGATGGCTTGCTTGAAGTGCTCGATGGCCTCCGGATAGCGAGCGTTCTTGTAAGCCTGCACGCCCTTGTTGAGATGGTCGCGGGCCCTGAGTTTCTGGCAACCGGAACTGAGCAGGGCAGCCGCGACGGCGCAAGCGACAAGGATCAGTCTCTTTCTAGTCCTCATGCTGGCTCCTGTTCGCACTCCCGCGGACCGACAATCACTGGCCCGCCTCGATCTTGGCGGTCATCAAACCGACCTTGTCTATGCCGGCCCCTTTTGCGATGTCAATGGCGCGCGCCACGTACTGGAACTCCAGGTCAGGGTCTCCCTTGACGAAGACCACGCGCTCGGCGCGCGTCTTGAAGATTTCCTCCAGCCGGCGCCCCAGCCGGTTGTAATCGCTGGGCTCCTGGTTGATCATCACGGAGTGATCCTTATTGATGATGATCACCACCGTGCGCTGATCGGCGGCATCGGCCTTGGAGCCAGGGGGCGGCGGCTGGGGGACCAGAGTATCCAGGCCGTAAGGCGTCGTCGGCGTGATCACCATGAAGATGATCAGCAGGACCAGCAACACGTCAATGAACGGCACCACGTTGGGGTCTGCAACCGGCCCCTTGCCGCTGCTGACTTGCATTCCCATAGCGCATTCTCCCGGGAGAGCAGGCTCGCACTCAGGCTATTGCGCCGCAGTAGCGGCTGCCGCTCCCTTTTCCTTGATCTGTTCGGTGAGTAAACCGATTTGATCCACTCCTGCGGATCGCAGGTTATCCACCACCTCCACAACCCGTTCGTACCGTGCCCGGGCGTCGCTGCGGATGTAAACCGTCTTGTCCAGCCGGTTCGTGAGCAGATCTTTGACCTTGGTCGGCAACTGGTCTGGCGGCATCTGGGTGGTCCCCAAGAACGTCCGACCGTCCCGCGTGATCGCGATCAGGATGGCGTCATCCTTGTCCGCAGCTTGCATCGGGATCGGGTTGCGGGTCTTCACCATGTCCACGCTGACGCCCTTGGTCAACATGGGCGTGACCACCATGAAGATGATCAACAGCACCAGCATCACGTCCACCATGGGCACCACATTGGGCGTGGACACCGGCGGGGGCATTTCCCTCTTGGCCATAATTCCTTCCTCCTCCGCAAGCGAAGCCCTGTGCGGCGGGGCCTTGCCGGCCCCGCCCCCAACAAGGCTTCAACTCGCCGGATCGGATAACTTACTTGCTCACGCGCTGAGAGCGCTTCAAGAAGTAGTCAATCAACTCCGAGCTGGAGTTGCTCATCTCGACGTCAAAGCCCTCGATGCGGCTGGTGAAGGCGTTGAAGGCCCAGAACGCCGGCACCGCCACGAACAAGCCAATAGCCGTGGTCACCAGCGCTTCGGAAATTCCGCCTGCCACCGCGCCCAAGCCCGTGGACTTCTCGGTCGAAATCCCGTGGAAGGCGTTAATGATGCCGACCACCGTGCCGAACAAGCCCACGAACGGCGCCGTCGCTCCGATCGTCGCCAGCGTAGGCACGCCACGCTTGAGCTCCGCATGGACGATGGCCTCCGCCCTCTCCAACGCCCGGCGCGAAGCTTCGATGTCCTCGCCCGGGATCTCGGAGCTCATCTGGTGAGCGCGGAACTCTTGCAGGCCAGCGACCACCACCTTAGCCAGGTGGCTCTTCTTGTAGCGGTCCGCAATCTTGATGGCCTCGTCCAGCTTGCCTTCGCGCAGCGCGCCTGCCACCGCCGGCGCGAACAGACGCGACTGCTTGCGCGCAGCATTGAACGCCAGGACGCGGTCAATCATCACGCCGATGGACCAGGCGGACATGCAGAACAAGATGATCACCACGATCTTCGCCAGCATGCCCATCTGGGCCCACAGCGAGCGGATGTCCCAACCTACGGCCGCCTCTTGCAGCAGCAGAAACGACCAGACTTGCAACTGTAGAATCATCTCTCTCCTCTCCTGCGAGTTGAAATTCCGTCTTTCGACGTATGGAAACCCTTTTTACTGGCTCAAGGTGAAGTTCACGTCAATCTGCGTGATCACTTCCACCGGTTCGCCGTTCAGCAGCGTGGGCTGATAACGCCACTGCCTGACCGCCTCCAGCGCCGCCGGGATCAACAAGGGATGCCCGGAAAGCACCTGGAGGTTCTGGATGGTCCCGTCCACGCCGATCACCGCCTGCAAGCGCACCACGCCTTGGATGCGCGCCTGCTTGGCCAGCGGAGGATAGACCGGCTTGGGGGCATAGATCAGCTTGGCTTGCTGGACGTTACCACCCACGCGAATGCGCTGGATCTCCTTCGGCTTCTGAACCTCCACCTTGGGAGGCGGAGGCGGCGGCGCAGCCACCGGGGCCGCCGAGATAATCCCCCCGATCACGCCACCCGGAGAGCCGCCCGGAACGCCACCCGGCACGCCGCCCACCACGCCGACAGCCCCAGCCGAAGGCGGCGGCAGCTCATCCTCCTTGATCATCGCGATTTCTTTGGGGATCTGCCTTGGCGCCATCAAGCGCCCGGCGTCGAACTGCCGCGGAATCACCTTGACGACCTTCACCGGCGCCGCAGCCGGCGGTGGGGGAGGAGGCGGGGGTGGCGGAGGCGCCACCAGGAAGCTGGTCAGCGTCCCCCTCGGGATCGTGTCCGTGTAAATGAGGGGGATCAGGATCAGAATCATGACCAGCAGGGACTGGCCGATGAACGAGACCACGACGGTCCACGGCCTGCGGGTCTTTACCGCCGTATCCAGCAAGCTTTGCTCAAACATCTCCGTTGCCTTTCCCAACCCGGGGCGTCGGCCCGGCTACTCTCTCAACCGCCCGGCCTCGCCCCTTGCTCACCGAAACCTTCCTTACCTTGCTGCCCGGCCAACCTTCCGGGCAACCTCCTTCGTTTTAGACACCGGCGCCGCGGCCACGGATCCCGCGGCCTTCTTGCGGCGCTCGGACAGATTATGCCAGCCCACGACGATGGCGCTGGCCACGAAAATCGAAGAATAGGTCCCGACAATCACGCCCACCAGCAGGGCCAGCGCCATGCTATTGAGCACCGGCCCACCCAGAAAATATAGCGCCAACACCGCCGCCAGTGTGGTGCCCGAAGTCATCACCGTTCGCGACAGCGTCTGGTTCACGCTTACGTTCACCACCTCCGGCAGCGCTTCCCGGAACCGCACTTTCAGATTCTCGCGCACGCGATCGAAAACCACGATTGTATCGTTAATGGAGTAGCCGATCAGCGTGAGAATCGCCGCAATCACCGTCAACGAAATCTCGCGATCCAGCCACGAGAACACGCCGATGGTGATCAGAGCGTCGTGGAAGCTGGCCACCACCGCGCCGATGCCGGCCACGAACTCGAACCGGAAAGCGATGTAGACCAGCATGCCGGCCAGCGCGTACAACGTCGCCATCAAGGCCTTCTGCCGAAGGTCAGCACCGACTTTGGGACCTACGATTTCTACCTGCCGGATGGTAAAGGGCGCCAGCGTGGCTTCCTGCTTCAAGACGCCGAGCACAGCCGGCGTTACGCCCGGAACGGCCGCCAGCTCGTCCACGCTGCCGAGCAGACCGGAACGTTCACGATCGCGGAACTCCACGATTCGCCCCGCCAGCTCCTGCAACTGCGGTTCGGAGAGGTTCACGCCGGCCCGCTGCAACGGCTCGCGCAGCCGCTCCGCAAGAACTTCCCGTCCCACGTTGTTCAAATCGAGCTTGCCCTTTTCCGGAGCGAAGCGCTCGGCGAGGGTTTCCGTGATGATGCGCCGCGCGCGATCCAGCTCCTGTTCGCTGCGCATCTCGGTGCCGATGATGACCTCACGCGCTCCCGTGATTTCCTGAACGGTGATCTCGCCCGGGACACGCCCCATCAGGGCGCGGCGAATCTGGTCGAGGGGAGGCTGTTGGCGAAACTTGACATAGACGAGGGTTCCGCCGCGGAAATCAATGCCCCATCTGGGGCCACCTTTGAGCACGAGACTGAGAACGCTTGCCAGCGTGAGCGCCAGGGACAGAGCGGCCCCGAGGGGCATCAGGCGGATCCAGTTGATCTTGGGTTCGCGGAACAGCTCCATTGCGTCAGCGTGAGCCGGCGTTCAAGCTTTGGACACCGGCAGTTTGCGGAAAGTTCCCCTCCGCAGTCAAGAAAATACCATAATCCACGCAGCGCGTGGAGGCGGGCGGCGCAATCGGCGGCGCCGGGACCTTCCGGCCCGGATTCGAGCAAGAACCGCTCCTCATATGCTGATGCTCACCGCCTCCCGCTGGCGGAACAAAACCCAGTTGAAGATCGTTCGCGAAACGAACACGGCTGTGAAGACGTTGGCGATCAGGCCGATCACCAGGGTCACGGCGAACCCGCGGACCGGGCCTGTGCCGAACATGAACAGGAAGGCGCAGGAGACCACAGTCACCACGTGCGTGTCCACGATGGTGATGAAGGCGCGATCGAAGCCGGCGTCTACGGCTGCGATCACGCCCTTGCCCGCGCGCAGTTCTTCGCGAATGCGCTCGAAAATGAGGATGTTGGAATCCACCGCCATGCCCAGGCTCAGCACGAAGCCGGCGATTCCGGGCAGCGTCCACACAGCGCCGAAGTAACTCAGCGCAGCCAGCGTGATCAGCCCGTTCATGAGCAGGGCCACGATGGCGTTGATCCCGCTCGCCTTGTAATAGACCAGCATGATGGCGGCCACCAGGATCAAGCCCAGCACGGCGGCCGAGAGGCCCTGGCGGATGGAATCCGAACCAAGCGACGGCCCGATGGTTCGCTCTTCCAGGTAGTCAATGCCTGCGGGCAGCGAACCGGATTGCAAAACCAGCGCCAGATCCGCCGCATCCTGCTCGTTGGCCGCTCCCGTGATGCGTCCCTGATCCTCGATCCGGCTCTGAATCACCGGCGCGCTGCGCACTTGGTTGTCGAGGATAATGGCCAGCCGGTTGCCGATGTTGCGCTCGGTGTGCTGGGCGAAGCGCCGGGCGCCGTCCGGGCCCAGCGTGAAATCGGTCTCCCACTTGCCGAACTCGTCGCGGCTGGGACGCGCCATGCGCAGGTCTTCCCCCGTGATGACGGGCACGCGGCTGACCAGCCACCAGGTCTCACCCGCCTCGCCGGCACGCCGCATCTCCGGCACCAGCTTGGTGTTCAGCGGCAACACGCCGCCGTACTTGGCCAGTGCCTGCTCGCGCGAGGAAAACGGGCCATCCTTGACCTCGCTGACCTCCAGCACCGCCGTGGTGCCCATGATCTGTTTGACGCGCGCCGGATCGTCCACGCCCGGCAACTGGACCAGAATCTGGTAGGTGCTCTCCGCGGCGCCGTGCTGCTGGATGACCGGCTCCGTCAAACCCAGCGCGTTGATGCGACGCTCCAGCGTACGGATGGTGCGTTCCACCGTCTCACGCTTCAGCGCCAGCAACTCGCTAGGACGCATGGTCAGCCGGTAGTCCGTATCGCTGATCGCCGTCAGCACCCACATCGGGAAACGCTGGGTGATGAGCTGGCGCAAATCGCCGGCCCGCGCCGACGGCACCCCGCGCAGATAGATGGCGATGGAATCAGCCTCTTCCACGCGCTGCGGATCGTTGCGCTCCAGTTGCGAGAACTCGATTCCCGCACGCCGCAGCTCCTGGCGCAGGCTCTCGATCGTCATATCCGCGCGCGCCTTGACCGCCTCGTGCACGCGCACCTGCAAAATCAGGTGCGTGCCGCCGCGCAGATCCAGGCCCAGACGGATGTTGCGGCGCAGATTGGCCTTGACTTGCTCCACGGAACGCGGCAAGCCGGTCAGGCCCAGCACCGAGAGCAACAGGACCACCGCAATGACAATCGCTCGCGCTCTGACACTCCTTTTCATGCTTGCGCTGCCCGCCTCATTTCCTGGTTTCGCTCGGGATCAAGGCCGCTACTGCGCTGCGCGTGATTTGGAGCTTGACATTGTCGGGTTTGACGCGCAGCACGAGCGTGTCGTCGTCCCGGTTGATAGCCACGATGGTTCCGATGATTCCGCCGCTGGTCAGTACGGTCTGGCCCGTTTCCAGGCTGGCCAGCATTTTCTGCTGGCGCTTGCGCTGCCGCTGCATGGGCAGGAAAAGCAGGAAGTAGAAGATCAGGATGATGGGCAGGACCGTGATCAGGAATCCCACGGCGCTGGATGGAGGTTGTTGCTGTTGCAGGAGCAGGCTCACTACCACGTTTGCCTCAATGCGACCACCGCCTCCCGCCGCCGCGCCGACGCACCGCGATTGCGTTGCCGGCAGCGGCGCGGATTCACTGCGAGGAATTCGCCGGGAACGGCAGAGTGATACAACAACCTAGCGTGCCTTAACCGGA
>JAPWUP010000372.1 GCA_028275505.1 Bryobacteraceae bacterium | reverse complement strand
TCTACACACTCCCGCCCCGCCCTGTCAACAGATTTTTTGCCTCTCAGCCCAGTGCTCGCCGCACGGCTTCGGCCAGCTCCTCTTCTTCCTCCGCCCGCACCGTGCGCAAATTAAGCAGCAAGGCCCGCTTCACCGCCGGCGCTCAGTCAAGTGGTCGCGCCAAGCAGAAGCGGCCGCGCGAGGCCCCAGCGGGCGCGCAGCGCTTCGACCTCCTGGCAGATGCACGAGAGTCTGCCAGCCGAGTTGGCCATTTATTTGCCCCGGGACAACTAGGGAAGGGTTACTCTACCGCTAAACCGACACCTCGTTCAGCGTCCGTTCCGAATGACATGGAGGGGGACGAGAAAGCTCAATAGGCTTCCTCAATCCGTGCCGGACTCCTCAAGTAACCAAGCCCAGAGTCTGGCGGGCATAGTCCAGACAACGCAAGACATTTTCCAGTTCCAACCTTCGGCGCGCAGCTTCGTCGAGTTCGTCAAGCCTGGGGAGGGGACGTGAAGGAGGGTGAGCCCGCACCAACGAGAGCGTCCGGGCCAGACATCGCCCGGGGCGCTCGGGGAAGCTGGCCCAATAATGGTCCGTCAGGCAAGGCACCTTGAGCGGATTGCGGGTAATCATTTCCAGCGAGAACCTGATCTGCGGCCGGGCCTGGCGGATGCGACCAACCAGGCGTGGCAAATCAAGAAAACCCTCGCCCAGCGGGACCTCCGCCAGCAAGAAACCTTCCGCGCATTCTTCAACCGCCATGTCCTTGACGTGAGTGCTCATCGCGTAAGGCGCCAGGCCTTCGACCACCTCGGTGGGATCGTCCAGCAAGGCTATGTTATTGCCGAAGTCCACACAGGCGCCCAGATACTCGCTGCCAAACTCTTTGAGTAGCGTTACCATTTCCTCGAGGGTCCAATCCTTGTGGTTCTCCACCGCCAGCGGCACGCGGTATTTTTCCGCAAGCTTCAAGGCTCGTCGCAATCGCTCCTTGGCCTCGCCGACGAATTGCTTCCACTGCTCGGGCGACGAGAAGACTTCGTAGCGCCGACCTCCCAGGCATACCGTCCGCAAGCACAAGGCGCCGATTTCACGAGCGGCGCGAGCCAGCGCCTCGAAACGCGTGCTGTCATCCTTGGGCAGCGGGGCGTCCACTTCCACGTACATGCCCCATCGCTCGGCATACTCGCGCACTTGCTTGAGGTAATCGGAGTCGAACGACTTCAAGGTAACTTGCGCACCCCCGGCTCCGAGCGAGCGGGCGTACTCCAGAAACTCAAGGGCTTCGCTCGAGCGACGGCTCTGAGGGAACGAGTACGGACCAAGCCCCATGGCCGTGCGCGGCGTGGAGGCGGCCGCCCATCCGGCAAAGCCCAGCAAGCATTCCCGGCGCGTCACAGCTTGAGGCTCCTCAACACGTCATCCCACGGCTTGCGGTAGGGCCGCTCCAAATGCTGAGCCGCCTCGCGATCGCCGATGATTTCTTCCTTCTCCACATCCCAGCGGATCTTGCGCCCGCCCAGACGGAGGGAAATGTTGGCCAGATGGCAGGCCACCGAGACCTGGTGCCCATCCTCTACGTCGGCCACAGGACGCTGGCGGCTCTTCACGCAATCCAGGAAGTTTCGTACGTGACGGTCCATGGGTTCGTCCGCCAGCACCCCGCCCTTGCGAGCCTGGGTCCACGGTTGGGGTTCGATGTCGGCTGGCTGCGGATGGCCCACAGGTTTGGACCACGGGGGGATGGCCCGCTCGGGAGCGATGCGCATGTCGGGGAACACCTCGAAACCTCCGCGCGAGACCACCATGCTCCCCTTGGTGCCGAACAATTCCACGCCGCCTCCATGGCGGCGACCCACGCTGGCTTCCCGCAGCGACACCACCATCGTGAAGCCGGGATATTCGAAAAGGGCATCCTGCAAATCAGGCGTCTCGCCGTCGTCTTCCAATGCGTAGCGGCCCCCGACCGAGTAAACACTGATGGGGCCTTTCACCTTCAGAAGCATGTGGACCAGATCAATGTCGTGGCTGCCCAGGTTCGTCATCTGCCCTCCGGAATAGTCCCAGAACCAGCGGAAATGATACAAAGCGCGGTGCGGATTGTACGGCCGCTTTGGCGCAGGCCCCAGCCACATCTCATAGTCGAGATCCGCCGGCGGCTGGCTGTCGGCAGGCTTGCCGAACCCGGGCATGATATTGCGGAACGCGCCGATGCGGACGGAGTGTATCTTGCCGATGTGGTTCTGGGCGAGTAACTGCTGCACTTCTGCCATGTGACTTCCGCTGCGTCCCTGCGTGCCCACCTGGACGACGCGCTTGTAACGTCGGGCCGCCTTGATCATCCACGTGCCCTCTCGCACAAACAATGTCATGGGCTTTTCTACGTAAACGTCCTTGCCGGCCGCACAGGCAAGGACCGTTTGCAGGGCGTGCCAGTGATCGGGGGTGGAAATACAGACAGCGTCCACGTCTTTGTCTTCGAGCAGCTTGCGGAAATCGCGGTAAGCTTTGGCGCGCCCCCCGCACTCGGCCTGAGCCTGCTCGAGCCGCGGCTGGTAGACATCGCAGACGGCGACCAGATCGGCGTCCGGCTGTTTTTTGAAGTCTTGGATGTGGCGCAAGCCGATCAGGCCGCAGCCGATGAAGCCAATGCCAATGCGGTCGTTGGCGCCCAGGATCCGGGCGTAAGAGGCCGCGCCGGCGGCCCCCAGGAACGAACGGCGCGTTGTCGTCATACCCGATACCTCTTCCCTGCGCTGCGAAAAATCGCCTTTCCGCCCAAGCCCTGCCGCCCGGGGAGGATTCTCTCGCCGCGAGGCCCAAAACCTTCCTTTCCCGTGCCACTGGGCATGGGGGCTCTACCGGTTAGAACACATACTTTAATCCGAATTGAA
>JAPWUP010000371.1 GCA_028275505.1 Bryobacteraceae bacterium | reverse complement strand
CGCGGATTGCGCTTGGACAATACCTTGGTGATGGCCGCCGTCAGCGTCGTCTTGCCATGATCAATGTGCCCGATCGTCCCCACGTTGACGTGCGGCTTGGTCCGCTCGAATTTCTCCTTGGCCATAGGGATGCGTCCTGACTGTGAACTGGATCTCTGGAGCCGATGACCGGACTTGAACCGGTGACCCCGTCCTTACCAAGGACGTGCTCTACCACCTGAGCTACATCGGCTCACGAACTCTTATGTTATCGCGAAATCGTGGTGGACGGGGGAGGATTCGAACCTCCGTAGCCCACAAGGGGCGGCAGATTTACAGTCTGCTGCCATTAACCGCTCGGCCACCCGTCCGCCCAAACTCTTCCGCTGCTTGGGGCCGCTGAAAAGTGGAGCTGGCGGAGGGATTCGAACCCCCGACCCTCTGATTACAAATCAGATGCTCTGCCAGCTGAGCTACGCCAGCGTTACCAACTTTTCAAGGACCTCGTCGCGACCGCTTCCAACACGCCAGCGGCCGCTATTAACGAACTCTCAGGGCCGGCTTGCTGACCTGATCGCTTCGCGACTTTAACAACTGGCGATCGGCTGACCAAATGCGTCGTGCCTGTTTCGCTCGGCAGCTTTCGCTGCCCCGGGCCGGCATCCAAACCCAGCCGGCTCGTCCGACGCTCTCAACGACCCTTGCCTTACTGAGTGTATCACAACCCACCCGGGTGATTTCAACATGATACGGGGGCGCGGAAGGGGTTTGACGCCCGCCGCGCCTTGCCTTAAAATATAGGCTGGATGCCAGCCCGGCAGGGCGGTATCCGGAACCAGCAAACGCGGGAGTAACTCAAGGGTAGAGTGACAGCCTTCCAAGCTGTTGGTTGCGGGTTCGAGTCCCGTCTCCCGCTCCATTGACCCCCCCGAGGTTTCCGGTTCAACTCCGTTCACGGGTGATTCGTGTCGTCGCGAGCAGCCATCCGCCAACGAGCAGGAGTACAGCCGCGATTTGAAAGGCTGCTCCCAGCCCCAGCACAGATCGGAGCCAGCCGGCACCTGCTGCCGCGAGGCCGCCCACCACACAGGAAAGCAGGTTGAAAATCCCGTAGCCGGTCGAGCGCAAATGGGGTGGCGCGATCTGGCAGAGCACGGGCATCGCGTTGCTGTCGTAGATCCCTCGGCCCAGGCCGAACAATATCAGCCCCAAGAGCAACGCAGGCCGCGAGTCCGCACTGCCGACTGCGAACAGGAACGGAGCCGCGGCAGCTAGTCCGGCGGCCTGCACGCGGATTCTGCCCCGGCTGTGGCGAACAGCCCAGGCATCCGCAACCAGACCGCCCGCCAGAATCCCGGCAAAGCTGGCTGCCTGGATGTAAAAGGTGGCTGAGAAGCCGGCCAGCGCCAGCCCCATCCCGAAGCGCTCATAGAGGTAGGAGGGCATCCAGGTGTAGATCAACCAGTTCGCCAGACCGACGATCGAGAATACTGCCGTCAGCCGCCAGAATCCCGGCAAGGCCGAAAGCTCCCGGAAGGATCCCGCGAAATCGAGCCTCGGAAGGGCGCCGCCCGAGCGCCTGGCGGGACGAAGCCCGGCGAGCAACACCGCGAAATACGCCAAGCCGATGGCGCCGAGGATCGTGAACGGCATTCGCCAGCCGTACCGCTCGCCCAGCCATCCGCCCACCACGCCGCCGAGCACGATGCCAGTGTACAGGCCGCTCTGATGCAGCCCGGTCGCCGTCGAGCGCGTTCGCTCACTGTGGTGATCGGCGATCAGGGCGAGGGCAGCGGGAATGTAAAAGGCCTCGCTGAAGCCTATCAATGCCCGCGTGGCGAGCAACTGACCGTAAGTCTTCGCGTGCCCCGTCGCCCAGGTCACCGCGCTCCACACCAGCAGGCTGGCCAGAATCATGCGCGTGCGCCCGAAGCGATCCGCCAGGTAGCCGCCGAAAGGGCTGGCGAACGCGTAGACCCAGAGGAACACCGTGCTCAGCAGGCCCAGTTGCGCGCCGCTCAGGCCGAAGTCCTTTTCCAGCAGCGGGAACAGCGCATAGATGACCTGGCGGTCCACGTAGTTCAGTAGCGCGACTACCCAGAGCAGGGCGACCAGCAGCCACGCGTAACCCCGGCGAGCCATCAGGCGGCTCCGTCGAGCAGAAAGGCGAAAGAGGAAGCGCGCAGCATGGCCCGCAGTTGTTGCGTTTCTTCAACTGTGAGCGACCTCCGGGGCCGCAGCGCTTCGCCGCAGGGGATCCCGGTCCAGCCGAGGATCGTCTTGATCGCCGGGATCAACGGAAAACGGAGACAGATCTCCACCAACTCGTTGATCCGCTGCTGGACCTGCCGCGCCTGCTCCCATTGGCCCTGGCGCGCCAGCCGGAAAAGCTCGACGAAGAGTTCCGGGATCAGGTTGTAGAACGAGCCGATGCCGCCGTCGGCGCCCATGAGCAACCCGGCGGCGAGCACCTCGTCGTGCCCGTTGAAAACGAGGCGGCAGCCGTGTCGCTTGAGGATCGAGAGTTTATAGAGATCGAAATCGGTAAATTTCAGGCCGATGACGCCGGGAATTTCCAGCAGCCGCTCGATCTCTTCCAGCGTGCGTACGCCGGGCGAAATCGCCGGATAGTAGTAGACGATCACGGGCACCTCGGAAGCGGATGCGATGGCCTCATAGTACGCGCGGACCTCTTCGAAGGAGTATGGTCCGAGGGGCGGCAGGCTGGAGATCGCCTGGACGCCGATGCGCGAGGCGTGCCGGGCCAGCTCGATGCTCTCCATGCCCTGTGTCCTCGCCTCGTTACCAGAGAATCCGGTTTCCCCATGCGCCGCCTCACCGTTCGCTCAGCCAGCGCAGCGGGAATCGGGCGAAGCTGATCCGCTCGTAAGGGCTTTTTTCGCC
>JAPWUP010000370.1 GCA_028275505.1 Bryobacteraceae bacterium | reverse complement strand
CGAAGTAGCGCTTGAGGCGCCGGGGGCCAAAGCAGGGGATGGCGTCGCGAGCCTCGACGACCTGCTGCTCGACCTCGGGCGGGGTTTTGTGGGGGATGTGGTGCGGGGCGCGGGAGCGCTCTTCCAGTCCGGCCAAACCCTGCTCCTGGTAGCGGCGTAACCACAGGCGCACGGTGTTGCGCGAGCATCGGAAGTCGCGCATGGTGGGGCGGATGCCCTTGCTGAGGGCGCTCATCACCATCTGGTAGCGGACGGCGAATTTGGGGTCTTGGCTGCTCATGATTTCCTGGTAGGATAGGTCAAGGCACAAGGCGTTCCTCCCGATTGGGTGTTAATCCGAAAGGATAGCGGAAAAGAACGTTCTTGTGCCGACATGTTTTTAGCCTCGGCGGCGCCAGACCAGCTCCCAGCTGAGGGCGCTGGGGGTTCGGGCGGGCCGTTTGGGTTTGTCCCCTTCGCCTTCGCTACGCTTCGGCTTCGGGGACAAACCCAAGCTTTGTAGCTTGCGTTGGAATTGCTTCCACATTTGCTCGGTGAACAACCTCAGCCGGGGTGGGTCACCATGTGCCTGGGCAGGAAACGTACAGTTGAATTCGGACTTGCCGCTCGGCCCGCCCAGTGGTAGTATATCCTCGGTTTTCTGGGTTTCACCAGGGGGGTATGACCATGAGGCGCGTTCTGGTCGGATGCGTAGTCCTGTCCGCGCTGGCCGTGGCGAGTTGGGGGCAGGAAGCCCGTGCGACGATCCTTGGCCGGGTCAGCGATCCGAGTGCGGCCGTGATCGTCGGCGCCAAAGTTCAGGCGACCAACATCGCAACCAATGCCGGCGCATCCTCGGTTACTAACGAGCAAGGTAACTACGAGATACCCTACCTGCTGCCTGGAATGTACCGCATGGAGGTTCAGGCGCCCGGCTTCAAAAAGGCGGTCAGGGAGGGGATCGAGTTGCGCGTGGGAGACCGCATTACCTTGGACTTCACCCTGGAAGTGGGTAATGTTGCCGAGTCCATCGTGGTGACCGGAGAGACGCCGCTGCTGGAGGCCGCCAACGCTTCCATCGGAATGGTAATGGAAGAACGGCGCGTTACGGAACTTCCCATCGTGGGCGGGAATCCGTTTTACCTGGTGCGGCTGACGCCAGGCGTGATCTCCAGCGGCGGCCGATACGCGGGCAATCCTATGGATCAGGGAGCCGCCAGCAACATCATCGTCAACGGCACGCGGAGCGGTTCGAGCGAAGGCGCCGTGGACAATTTGCCCAACATGGCGGAGCGAAATTCGGTCTTTTCCCCGCCTCAGGACATGGTCCAGGAATTCCGGATCCATACGGCCAGCTTTGATGCCTCCATTGGTCATGCCGCGGGGGCGGTCACAAACGTAAGCATGAAATCGGGCACCAATACTTTGCACGGCTCCAGCTATTACTTCGATTCCCGTATTCGGGCGGTCCCTGGTTCACAAACCGCTTCATTTATGACCCCACGACCGGGCCAATCACGCCCGAAAAGAAAAAGCGCGCCCTGGAAGGGTGGCTCCACCAGCGCTGGGGCGCGACCATGGGCGGACCTGTCGTCCTGCCTCACCTCTACAACGGGCGAAATCAGACTTTCTGGACCTTCGGCTACGAAGGGCTGTACATTCGCCGGAATCTCACCGGAACCTATACCGTCCCTACCAGCCCGTGGATAAAGTCGCGGGCCGTGCGCCAATAAAACATCCTGACCACAGAATGTCTTGACCCGATAATAGAACCATGGCCCTCGGCAAGCGCAAACCCAAGCAGGCCTCCCTGTGGGCCGACGCCCGCCATCGGCAAGCTCACCCGGCGCACCCCTTCTATCGCCCACTCAATGAGATCTTGGAGCGGGCCCAGTTCGCTCGCTACGTGGAGCGGCTCGGCCGCAAGTACTACGCCCCCACCCTGGGCCGTCCCTCCATCGCCCCGGGGGTCTATTTCCGCTGCTTTCTGGTGGGCTACTGCGAGGGGATCGGCTCCGAGCGCGGCATCGCCTACCGCCTCGCGGACTCGCTCAGCCTGCGGGAGTTTTTGGGTCTGAGCCTGGACGAGCCCACGCCCGACCACTCGACGCGGTCGAAAACCCGGCGGCGGCTGAGCCTGGGCACGCACCAGGCGGTGTTCCGCTGGGTGTTGAAGTTGCTGGTGCGAGAAGGTTTGCTGAGCGGCAAAAACCTGGGGGTGGATGCCACCACCCTGGAAGCCAACGCGGCCCTGAAAGCGATCGTGCGGCGGGACCACGGCGCCAGCTATGACGAGTACGTGGCGCAACGGATGGCCAACGAGGGGGTGGAGGAGCCGACCGCGGCCCAGCGGCAACGCTGGGATCGGCGGCGCAAGAAGCGGGTGTCGAACCGGGAGTGGGTGAACCCGCACGATCCGGAGGCGTGGATCACCCAGCTGAAGGATGGGCGGACGCACTTGGCCTACCAGGCCGAGCACGCGGTGGATCTGGACACGGGCGGCCTGCGGCGAGTGCACTTGCGCGGCAAGGACAACATCGCCAAGCGCCTGCTGATTCACGCCGCAGCCTTCCATCTGAGCCTGATCCTGCGCCAACTGCTGGGGGTGGGCACGGCCCGGCAGGCGGCGGACCTGCTTGCTGCGCTTTGTTTTTGCATTTTGCGTCTCATGGACACGGCGAACGGCCGTCCGCTGGTGGTTGGAACTCCTTGGCCCACCGCCCGAACGGCCCGCCCGCGGCGTTGCCATCATCGTTTGCTGCGCCGTCACCACGTGGCTTTATCCACGGGCTGCTAGCGGGCTCAACGGCGTATCCCGAGGTTCGACGCCGACCGGAGGTCTATAATGTACTGGTCCGGGATCCCGCACGGCATTCGCCTGCGCCAGCTCGCTTTGCATGCGCCGGGTTTCGGGTCCCGCGAGAAA
>JAPWUP010000369.1 GCA_028275505.1 Bryobacteraceae bacterium | reverse complement strand
GGTCGCGAAGGAGTCCTTTCCGGGGCGGAAGGCGCCACGATCCGGCTGCTGCGCGTGGGCGATCCCGCGCTGGATCGCGAGATTCAGGCCCTTGGCCTGGACCGTCGCGCACTGGAACATGAGGAAGGCTACTGGCTGCATTCCAGCCCGCGGGGCGTTCTTGTCGCGGCGCGCAGCGCGGCCGGCGTGTTCTATGGCGCGCAGACCTTGCGCCAGCTCATCGGCCCCGACGGCCGCATTCCCGCGGTTTCCATCGCGGACTGGCCGGCCCTGCGCTATCGCGCGCTTTCCGTGGATGTGAGCCGCGGCCCCATCCCGACCGACGAGCAGTTGCGAAGGCTGATTCGCGTCGCCGCCGAGTTCAAGCTCAACATGCTCAGCCTTTACATGGAGCACGTCTTCCGATACCGCCACGCTCCGCTGGTGGCGCCGGAAGGCGGCGAGTTCACCGCGCAACAAATCGGCCAGCTCTCGCGCTACGCCCGCCGCTACCACATCGAACTTGTGCCGCAGCAGCAGACTTTCGGCCATCTTCACCACATGCTGAAATTCGAGCGTTACGCGGCGCTGGCCGAAGTCCCCTACGGCTCCGTCATCACTCCGGCGGCCGAGGAAACCTACCAATGGATCCGCCAAGCCGCGCAGCAACTGGCCGAGACGTTCCCCGGACAGTTCCTCCACATCGGCAGCGACGAAACCTGGGAGCTGGGGCAGGGCCGCAGCCGCGAGGAAGCCGAACGCATCGGAGTCGGGCGCCTGTACGTGCGCCACTTGCAGCGCGTGGCCGAACTGCTGCGCCCCCTGGGCCGCCGGATCATGTTCTGGGGCGATATCGCCCTCAGCCACGCCGAGCTGATCCCGGAGCTCCCTCACGAATTCATCGCGATGACGTGGGATTACGAGCCGCGCGAGGATTTCTCCGCCTACATCGAGCCGTTCCGCAAGGCAGGCTTCGCGTTCTTCGTCTGCCCCGGTCTCAACAACTGGAACCGTATCTTCCCGAACGTCAGCAACGCGCTGGCCAACATCGCCGCCTTTGTGCGGGATGGCAAGCGCGCCGGGGCGCTCGGCATGTTCAACACGCACTGGGCCGATGACGGCGAGGCCCTGCTCAATCAGAACTGGTACGGGATCCTGTACTCCGCCGCAGCCGCCTGGCAGGCGCAGGAACCCGCGCGCGAAGAGTTCGACGCCGCCTTCGACTGGGCTTTCTATCGCTGCTCCGATCCTGCCTTCGCCAGCGTGATCCGCCGGCTCGACGAGGTCCACAAACTGTTGCGCTCGGTCGGAGTCGGTGACGCAACGAATCGGCTGTTCTGGTTGGATCCCTTCACGCCCGCCGGCGCTGCGCTGGCGACGAAGATCGCTCCCGTGGCGTCCACCATCCGCCTGGCCGCCGAAGAAGCCATGGAGCAGTTGGACGCGCAGCGCTCGAAAGCGCGACGTCACGAAGATACCTTGCTGGCCTTACGGCTGGCGGCAAAGCGACTCGACTATCTGGGAATGAAAGTGCAGTTCGCGCGTCGCATCGGCGAGATCTACCGGGAATCTCTGGCCGCCCGCGCGCCTCGCGGCTTCGGTCGCATCAACGGCGCCAACGGCATGCTACAGGATCTCAGGGACTACGCCACCGAATTGCGGGATCTCCAGCGGCGCGCGTGGGTGGCCGAGAATCGGCCCTACTGGCTGGACAACGTTCTGGTGCGTTACGACGACGAAGCCCTGCTCTGGACGCGGCGGATTCGCCTGTTCACCGAAGCTCTCCAGCAGTACCAGTTGTGGCAGCGCCTCCCGCCACCCGAAGAGCTCGGCTTGCACCTGCCCTGAAGACGGAGGAGCGCCGTGCGCAAAACCAAGATCGTAGCCACGCTCGGCCCTGCGAGCGAAGATCCCGCCACCATTCGTGCGCTCATCGAGGCCGGCGTGGACGTGTTCCGCATCAATCTGGCCCACGGCACAGCGGAAGAGCACGTGGCGCGAATCCGGCGAGTGCGCGAACTCTCGCCGGACCCGGCGATCGGACCTGCCGTCCTGGCCGATTTGCAAGGCCCGAAACTGCGCCTGGGCAGCTTCGAGACAGGCGCAGTGACGCTGGAGGCGGGCGCGGAGTTTGCGTTGACGACGCTGCCCGTCGGAGGCTCAGCCGCCGTCGCTTCGGTCAACTATGAAGGTTTTGCGCGCGATGTGCGCCCAGGCGATACGGTCCTGCTGGCCGATGGCGCCGTAACGCTGCGGGTGGAAAGCACGGACGGCGTCACCGTGCGCTGCCGCGTCCTCAGCGGCGGACGTATTTCCGACCGCAAGGGAATCAACCTGCCAGGGGCGCGTCTGAACCTGCCTGCCTTGACCGAGAAAGATCTGGCCGACCTGCGTGCGATCGTGGCTGCGGGCGCCGATCTGGTGAGTCTCTCCTTCGTGCGTCGCGCCTCGGACGTGGTCGCGTTGCGCCAGCGCCTGGAGGAACTGGGAGCGCGGCTGCCCATCGTCGCCAAGATCGAGAAACCGGAAGCCCTCGAGCATCTCGAGGAAATCCTGGAACAGGCGGACGGCGTGATGGTGGCTCGCGGCGACTTGGGCGTGGAGCTGGCGCTCGAGAAGGTTCCCCACGCGCAGAAGCGGATCCTTCGCGAGGCGCGGCGGCGGGCCCGGTTCGCCATCACGGCCACGCAGATGCTCGAGTCCATGGTCGAGAATCCGTACCCTACGCGCGCCGAGGTCAGTGACGTGGCCAACGCGATTTACGACGGCACCGATGCTGTGATGCTGTCGGCGGAAACCTCGGTAGGCCGCTACCCTGTGGAAGCCGTGCGCATGATGGCGCGGATCGCCGCCGAGACCGAACAGACGCTGGGCGAGCAAGGGCCGGCGGGAGAAGCCCCGCCGCCTTCCACCGACGCTCTCATTCTGGC
>JAPWUP010000155.1 GCA_028275505.1 Bryobacteraceae bacterium | reverse complement strand
GCAAGCGAGGCCATCGAAATGCGCGTCCGGCCCATCGGCGTCATCCGCACGCCGTTTCCGGAGCCTGCCGGGACGCCAATCCAACCGCCCATGTCCGAGGGAGCCGAAGGCCGCGTGATCGTCTTCGACGAGTACCGGGAAGCACTCAGCGATCTCGAAGGATTCGACCGAATCTGGCTGGTGTACTGGTTTCACTGTGCGGCGCCGGCGCGGATGCGGGTAAGTCCGTTTCTCGATTCCCGCGAACGGGGCCTGTTCGCGACCCGGGCGCCCTGCCGTCCTAACCCGATCGGAATCTCCTGCGTGCGACTGCTCGCCATCGAGGGCAATGTGCTCAGGGTTTCCGAAGTGGACATCGTGGACGGCACGCCTCTGCTGGACATCAAGCCTTACGTGCCGCGGTTTGACGCCTACCCGAACGCTCGCGCCGGCTGGCTGGAAGATGCCGGACCAGGCCCTCACCGGGCCGACGCGCGGTTCATGCAGGACTGAGAGCGCGCCTTGCGGCCTGCCGCACTTGCGCTGCCGGCCTCTCATTTCCGACCGGGACAACCGAGCGCGTGCGCCGAGAACACACGCCGCCCACTGCCTGAAGTAAGATCGGACGTGCGATGAGGAGTCCGGGATGAAGCGCGCCATTCTTCTTGCCTTTGTTGCGTGGGCTGGGGCCAGCGCCCAGAAGAGTCCGTACCGCGAACTCACGCTCGACCAGTTGCGCGACAAAATCGCCGGCGGCTGGGCAGGACAAATGATCGGCGTCAGCTTCGGCGCGCCCACGGAGTTCCGTGCCCAGGGGCGCATCCTGGAGGAAGATCTGCCGCCGTGGACGCCGGACCGCGTGAAAAACTCGCTCAACCAGGACGACCTGTACGTGGACATGACGCTGGCGCACGTACTGGATGAGAAGGGTCTGGATGCCACCACCGAAGATTTTGCGGCTGCCTTTGCCAAGACCCAATACAGTCTCTGGCACGCCAACCTCGCCGCCCGGCGCAATCTGCGACGGGGCATCCCGCCCGCACTGTCGGGACATCCCCGCCACAACGCGCACGCCGACGACATTGACTTCCAGATCGAAGCCGACTTCATCGGTTTGATGGCGCCAGGGCTTTATCAAGCCTCCAACCGAATTGCGGACCGCGCCGGCCGCGTGATGAACTACGGCGACGGCATCTACGGCGGCATGTTCGTCTCGTGCATGTACGCGGCCGCGTTCTTCGAAAAAGACCCGCGGCGGATCGTCGAGACCGGTCTGGCGTGTATTCCTTCGCGCAGCCCGTACGCGCGTCTCATCGCCGACGTGCTGGCCTGGCACAAACAATATCCGGACGACTGGCGCAGAGTCTGGCGCCTGATCGAGGAGAAGTGGGACAGGAACGATCCCTGCCCCGCCGGAGCCTTGCGACCGTTCAATATTGACGCCAAACTCAACGGGGCCTACATCGCCCTGGGCCTGCTCTACGGCGGTGGGGATTTCGGGCGCACGCTGGAGATCTCCACGCGCGCCGGGCAGGACTCGGACTGCAACCCGGCCAGCGCCGGCGGCATTTTGGGCGTGGTCCTCGGTTACAGCGGCATCCCTGAGACTTGGAAAAGCGGCATCCCGGCCATTGCCAACGAGAAATTCCGTTACACGGATTACTCGTTCAACACCATCGTGGAGAGCACGCTCAAACGCGCCCTGGCGTTGATCGAGCGCAACGGCGGCCGCCGCGAAGGCGATCGGGTACTGGTCCGCGTCCAGCAGCCCAGGCCGCCCCGCCTCGAAACCTGGAACTTCGGCACGGTGGCCGAGCGCATTCCTGTGGATGATCCCCGCTGGCAGTTCGCAGGCCCGTGGCGCACGGAGAAGGATCAGCGTATTGCAGCCGACAAAGGCGCGGAGGCCTCGATTCGCTTCCGGGGAACCGGCGCGATTCTGGTGGGTCCGTACCTGGCTGAGGGCGGCAAAGCGGACGTTTACCTGGATGGCAAACTCCACCGCACCGTGGACGTCTGCTCGGACGAGAAAGCCAACAAGCGGGATGAAGCGGTCTGGCACGTCTACGGACTGCGTCCGGGCGAGCACACCGTGCGCCTGGTGGTGCGCGGCGAGCCGTTTGGAGAACATACCGGCACCGCGGTCGCGCTGCAAGGCCTGGTGGTGCTGCGTTGAACGAGTCGGCCGGCGAGTGCGCGGCGTTCAGGCGCGGGCGGGCCGCCGCAAGACCAGACACAGACCCACGCCGGCCAGTGCCAAAGCGATCCACTGCTCGACGTAGAACGGCCCGAGCGGCGGGTTCAGTTCGTCGTGCGCGCGCACGAACTCGATGAAAAACCGCGCGCTCGAGTAGAGCAACAAATAAAGTCCGAGGATTGAACCAGGCGCGTGCGGCCGCAAGTATCGTCGGTAAAGCACGAAAAAGATGACCGCCTCGGCCAGCGATTCGTAGAGCTGAGTGGGATGCAAGGGGCGGTGGAGCGGCGTGCCGAAGAGTTCGTGCGAAACGGGATTCGTGAACGTGACTGCCCAGGGCAAGTGCGTCTCGACGCCCCAGCAGCAGCCCGCGGCAAAGCAACCTAACCGCCCGATGGCGTGGCCGAGTGCGATGCCGGGAGCGAAGATATCGGCGGTCGCCCATCCGGGGAGCCGCTTGCGCCGGATGTACCAGGCGGCTACCAGCAACGCTGCGATCAATCCCCCGTAAAAAATGCCGCCCGCCTGAAGTGTGGAGAGGCTGAAAATCTCGCCCGGGCGCGCGCGGTAATAATTCCAGTCCAGCACGACAAGCATCAATTTGGCGCCCAGGATTCCGGCCAGAGCCGAATAGATGCCCAGGTTGAGCACCGAATCCTTGTCGAGCCCGGCGCGTCGCGCGAGCCTGCCTGCCAGCCACAATCCTGCGAGGAAGCCCATCGTCACGAGCAGGCCGTAGGTGGGAAGGAAGAAGTCGCCGATGCGGATGAGTTGAGGCAGCATCTACCTGCTTTCCCGACGGGGTTCGCGCGAGCGCCAGAGATCGAGCACGATGAGCGCCGCGCCCACGCTGATGGCGCTATCGGCAAGGTTGAAGGCGGGCCAGTGGTGACCGCCCACGTGAAAGTCGAGGAAGTCCGTGACCTCGCCGAACCAAAGGCGGTCGAAAAGGTTTCCTGCGGCGCCCCCCAGCACCAGCGCCAAGGGAAGGCGCGGAATCCCGCCCGGCTGCGGTGGCCGCCACAGCCACGCGCTGACCAGGACGACGGCGGCAAGCGACAGTCCCAGTAGCAGGGCGCTCCGCCAGCCGGGATCCGCCGTAGCGAGCAGGCTGAAAGCGGCGCCGGGGTTGCGCGTGTGAATGATGTTGAAGAAGCCGGGGATCACAACGATGGTCTGCCAGGGCTCGACGCGGCTTTCGATGACGAACTTGGTCAGCCGGTCCGCGGCAAAGACCGCGGCTGCGGTGGCGAAGGCCGCCAGGCGAAAGTGCATCTCAACCCTTCAGGATCTCGGTCACCGCCGCGGCGCAAGCCGGGCAGATCGTGGGCCAGGCGGGATCGGCGCCGACCTCGGTGGAATACTTCCAGCAGCGCTCGCACTTGCGGCCGGACGCGCGCTCCACGATGACCTCGAATTCGCCGGGACGCTGTTCCAGCGAAACCTGGGAAACGATGAAGAATTCCGGTAGCTTTTCGATATACTCGGCCAGCAGCGGATAAAGATCGCCGTCGGCCCGCAAATGCACGCGCGCCTCCAGCGGCGCCCCGATGGCCTTCTCCTGGCGGGCTTCCTCGAGCCGCTTGAGCACAGCGTCGCGGACCTCGAGCAGCCGGTCCCAGTTCCGCGCGCGTTCGCGATGCCGCTCATCCAACCCCTCGGTCAGCTCCTGGGGCTCCGGGAACATCGCCAGATGGACGCTTTCGGGAGCGCCCGCCGGTTTGGCCAGGTGATCCCAGACTTCCTCGGTGGTGAAGGCCAAAATCGGCGCCACCAGACGCACCAGCGCCCAGGTCAGCCGCCACAGCGCCGTCTGCGCGCTGCGCCTTGCGCGGGAGCGCGGGGCCGCCGTGTAAAGACGGTCCTTCAGAATGTCGAAGTACAGAGCGCTCAAATCGGTGGTGGCGAAATTGTAGATCGCGTGATAGACGCGATGAAAAGCGAAGTCATCGTAGAAAGCGCGACAGTTGCGAACCAGCTCCTCGGCACGGAACAGAATCCACTGATCCAGCTCGAGCAGCTCCGCGGCAGGCAGCGCGTCGCGCGCCGGGTCGAAGTCGGCCAGGTTGCCCAGCGCCCAGCGGAACGTGTTGCGCAGCTTGCGGTAGGCCTCGGACAGCCTGGTGAGGATGGTGTCCGAGATGCGCGCATCCTCGGTGAACTCCACCGAAGCCACCCACAGCCGCATCACCTCGGCGCCGTAGCGATTGATGATTTCCTCGGGCGCGATGTAATTGCCGAGGGACTTGGACATGGCGCGGCCTTCCGCGTCCAGGATCCAGCCATGAGAGGCGCATTCCCGGTACGGGGCGCGACCGCGCAAGCCCACTGCCACCAGCAGCGAAGAATGGAACCAGCCGCGATACTGATCGCCGCCTTCGATGTAGAGGTCCGAAGGCCAGGGCAGGCCGTTGGCTTCGGTCAGAACCGCGAGGTGGCTGGAGCCGGAGTCGAACCAGACGTCGAGAATGTCATCCTCTTTGCGGAAGGATTGGCCGCCGCAACGCGCGCAGCGGGCCTCGGGACCGACCAGCTCGGCTGCGCTGCGCTCGTACCAGACGTCGGCGCTGTGCTGCTCGAACAGATCCACCACACGGTCCAGGACCCGCCGATCGGTCAGCGGCTCACCGCAGTTTTCGCAGTAGAAAACGATGATGGGCACGCCCCAGATGCGCTGGCGCGAGATGCACCAGTCCGGGCGGTTGGCGATCATGTTGGCGATGCGTTCCTCGCCCCAGGCCGGCATCCAGCGGACTTGCCGGATCGCTTCCAGCGCGCGCTCGCGGAGCCGGTTGCGCTCCATGCCGATGAACCACTGCTCGGTGGCGCGGAAGATCGTGGGGTTGTGGCAGCGCCAGCAGTGCGGATAACTGTGGACGAGGGTTTCCTCGGCCAGCAGCGCGCCGCGGGATCGAAGGATCCCCACCACGACCGGATTGGCTTCCCAGACGGTCTTGCCAATGAGTTCTTCCGGCAGCCGACCGGCAGCGCCCTCGGCGTGGAAGAACTCGCCCGCCGGACCCACAGGACAGTACGTGGCGATGCCGTATTGCTGGCCGGTGAGATAGTCCTCGTGGCCGTGCCCGGGCGCCGTGTGTACCGCGCCAGTACCCTGCTCGAGCGTCACGTAATCGGCCAGCACGCCCACCGAATCGCGCTCGATGAAGGGATGGCGGAAAACGGCGCCTTCCAGTTTGCGTCCGCGGATGCGCGCCAGCTCGCGCCACTGCCTCCAGCCGCACTTCTGCGCAGTGACCTCGACCAGCGGCGCAGCCACCAGATAGACGTCGCCGTCGGTTTCGACCGCAGCGTAATCGAAATCCGGGTGAAAAGCGATGGCCATATTGGCGGGAATGGTCCACGGGGTGGTAGTCCAGATCAGGCCCCAGACCTTGCGGCCGGCCAGCGCGGGATCCAGTTGCGCAGGGTCGGAGACCAAAGCAAAGCGCACCCAGATGGACGGGCTGGTGTGGTCCTCGTACTCGACCTCAGCCTCCGCCAGCGCCGTGTGGCAGTGGATGCACCAATGCACCGGCTTCAGGCCTTTGTAGACGTAGCCGCGATCCAGGAACTCGACGAAGGCCCGCGCAATGGCAGCCTGGTACTGCGGGCTCATGGTCAGATAAGGATCGTCCCAGCGCCCGAAAACGCCCAGGCGCTTGAAGTCCCGCCGCTGCACGTTGACCCAATACTCGGCGTAGCGGCGGCATTCCCGGCGGATTTCGACCGGCGTCATCTGCGCCTTGCGCGGCCCCAGTTCGCTGTCCACCTTGATTTCAATGGGCAAGCCGTGACAATCCCAGCCGGGCACGAAGGGGGCGTCGTAGCCCGCCATGGTCTTGGATTTGACGATAAAGTCCTTGAGAATCTTGTTGAACGCGGTTCCGGCGTGAATCGTGCCGTTGGCGTAAGGAGGGCCGTCGTGCAGAACATAAAGCGGGCGGCCGGCGCGAGCCTGGCGGATCTTTTCGTAGAGCCGCTGCTGTTCCCAGCGAGCAAGCATGCGCGGCTCCATTTTGGGGAGATCCGCCTTCATGGGAAACGAAGTGCGGGGCAAGTTGACAGTCTTCTTCAGGTCCACGCGGTCTGATTCCATAAGCGAGGGGAGAAAACCATTATAGCGAGGGGCTGACGGAAAACAGCTTTTGGCGCCGTTTCAAGCACCGAACCATGAGGTGCCGGGCGCCTGGGCCTTGCGCGCGGCTTCCTCGTTCATCTCGACGCCGAGGCCGGGGCGTTCGGGCACGCGAATGAAGCCCTTTTCGATGATGTCACCCTCGCGCACGAAATCGCGCCACAATTGCAGGCGCGACAACCAGTGCCACTCGAGGATCAGGAAATTGGGGATGGCGGCGCAGACGTGGCAAGAAGCCATCGTGCCGATGGGAGACACCACGCAGTGCGGCGCGACGGGCACGTAGTAGGTATGAGCCATGTCCGCGATCTTGCGGCCTTCCAGCAAGCCACCGCATTTCTGGAGGTCGGGCATCACGATGTCGGCGGCACGCTTTTCCAGCACCTCACGGAAGCCGTGACGCAGGAAAAGATTCTCGCCGCAACAGATGGGCGTGCTCGTGGAGGCGCGCACCTCGCGCATGGCGTCTACGTTCTCGGGCGGCACCGGCTCTTCCAGCCACAACAGGCGGAACGGCTCCAGTTCCCGAGCCACGCGTTTGGCTGTGACGACGTCGTAGCGCCCGTGCATGTCCACGGCCAGGTCTACGCGCGGCGGCAGCGACTCGCGCATGAAACGCACCTTGCGCACCATGTTGTCAATTTCGGCGTTGGAGGCGGTCCAGTTGACGCGGTCCCAGCGGTTGGGATCGTTGGCGTCATCAATGTCAATCTTGACCGCGGTGAAGCCAAGATCGAGCATCTGCTGGATCTTTTCCCGCGCGCCCGGATCGTCGGGCTGGTTGGTTTGCGAGTCGCAGTAGAGCCGGATGCGGTCCCGCATGCGCCCGCCCAGAAGTTGCCAGACCGGCAGGCCCAACGCCTTGCCCGCCAGATCCCATAGCGCGATTTCGACCGCGGAAAGAGCGGCCACGTACTGGCCAGCCTGCGCCCCCGCGAAGATGCCGGCGGTGCGGATCCGCTCGAACAGGGCATCCACGTTAAGGGGGTCCTGGCCCATCAGCAGAAAACGGAAGCTGTTGACCAGCGGCACGCCTCCCGCCACCGCATCCGTGCCCTCGCCGTGCCCGTACAGCCCCTGGTCCGTGTAAATCCGCACGTGGAGTTGGAGGCCGTGCGCACGCACCACGGCCGTGCGCACGTCCGTGATCTTCAGACGCGGCCTGCGGTAGGGCGAGCTGGCGTTCTGGATCGCGGCAGAGAGACCGCTCAAGTTCAGGAGCGAAGCAGGGATTGCCCGGGCGAGCAAGGATCGGCGCGTGAATTTTTTCATGGCGGCAGCCCCGCGGCGCCGACAAGATGGCGACGCCGTTGCGGGTCATTATACTACCGCCCTGCGGCGCGTGCGTTGCGGCCCAGCGCGCGGCGCACCGTCTCGCACAAGACGTCCGGGCTGAAGGGCTTGGCGACAAAGCCACAAGGTGCGGGCTGGTCCGGCGGCGCCCCGGCGGACATCAAAACCACTTTCAGATCCTCCGACTCGGCGCGCAGACCGTCGAGCCAGTCCGGGCCGTGGGCTTCGGCCGTCAGGGCATCCACCAGGGCCAGCGCCACGCGTCCCGGCGCGCGGCGGCACAGGCGGATTCCCTCGCGAATGCTGCGAGCGCAAACCACGCGCCAGCCGTCGCGCGAAAGGATCAGGCGCACCAGTCGAAGAATCTGCGGCTCTTCGTCCACTACCAGGATGATGTTCTGCTTCTGGTCGGCCATGACCGACTCCCACCAGAAGGTCTGCGCCGGGGCAACCAGTTCCACTCGCACCCCCTTCGTGTTCTCGCACCGCAGCCAAAGCCGCCCCGGAAGAAAGCGGGCCGCATGGTGAGGCGCCCCGCATCGCCTCACGGATGCAGCCCGCGTCACCAGGGAACCGACTCGTCGCCGGCTGCTGTTGACCAGCTCCTCCTCCAGTCCCGCGCAGGAAGTGCCCCTTCCGTGCCGGTGGCGTCCGGAGCTGGCAGCACGCGACTCGCCACGTTGCGTTCAAAGAACCGTGAAACGGGGGCGCCAGACGTTACAGCAAAAAAACAGAAAAATTTGGTGGGGACAAGCCGGACTTTTTCTCAGAAAAATTCGCCGCGGGTGTAAAGCTGGAAGGCCGCCCAATAGTAAGGCTTGCTCCAGGCATTGCCACCCACCAGCAGGGAGAGCTTGGCCTTGCGCAACGCCTCGGCCGGGGCCTGGCCGCTAGCCAGGTTGGCGTAAAGTCGCCCCATCAGAACAGCCGTTGAATCGTCATGCACATCCCACAAGCCGGCGATCACGTTCTGGGCGCCCGCTTGCAGGAAAGCCCACGCGAAACCGACCAGGCCCTCGCCCGCGTACACCCGCGAACCTGCCCCGCGGCACGCTGACAACGTCACCAGCCTCGCTTTCAGCGGTACGGCAATGACCTGTCGCGCGTAAAGCTTCCAATTTTCGCCCTCGGGCGCCAGAATAATCGCGGAATCCAAGGGATTTTCTGCACTCGCCGTGGCGTGAGCTGCGAAATGCACCAGCGTAAAGCGGCCCGGCCGGACCGCAGCATAAGCGCTCGGGCGGGCAGCCGCCCCTGTCACCACCTCACGCGACGGAGGGGGAAACAGGCGGGTGATGCTCTGAATCTCCTGCTCGACGGCGGGTAGTCGGGGAAATTCCTGGCGGGCGATGGCAGGATCGCCGATCAAAAGCAGCGAGTCCGCAGATGCTCTGGCACGCCCTCTGACCCGCACCATCAGGGCCAGTGATGGAGCGACGGAAAGGCTGACATCTTCGATCCAGTAGCGCCGGTGCCCATCCCGCGCCACCAGCGTCTCGAAATTGATCTCATAGAGCGGGCCATCGGGCACGATCACGGCTCGCCTTCGCCGCCCGAGCGCCGCCGTTGCCGGGCGAACTGCTGCATCGAAGAGCGTAGCCGCCGCTTCGGAGTCGCGGACCACGTCGCGCATGCCCTCGGCGGCCGCTCGCACCACCTGCACGAGCGCGCGCAGCTCACCCTCGGGCGGCAGCGCGAACCACCGGATGCGCTCCGGCTCGATTACCCACAGGAAGGATCGTCGCGGGGCGACCCAATAGGAAAGCAGCACAGCCTGCAAACGGCGAGCGAGGCCGCGCATTTCCTGCGCGCTGGCCTGATCGGCGGGGGCAGCGACGCCCAGCCTCGACATCAGCACACGCGCGCGGCTGGCTTCGGCTACCTCCAGAGCGCGTTCCGCTTTGCCGCGGCTCACGAGGAAGTCCACGTACTCTTCGTAGAGGCGGCGCGCCCGGGCTTGAAACGTCAGTTTCCACTCGTCACGACCCAGACTCGCGCGGCGCTGCTCCAGCAGTTCCGAAGCGCGGCGAAACTCCGCTTCTGCTTCGGCCCAACGGCCAACGCCGCCGTACAACAACGCCAGACCGGCGTGAGCCTGCCAGATCACGTCGCGCTCTTCCGAGGGCGATGCGGACGCCAGCA
>JAPWUP010000329.1 GCA_028275505.1 Bryobacteraceae bacterium | reverse complement strand
CCGGATAATCGGCCTGGAGGAAGCGCGCCCGGCCCAGACACATCAGCCGGCGGACGCGGTGGGTCCTGAAGGTTTCGTCCGGTGGCGGCTCTTCCGCCAGCAGCTCCTGAACTTCCCGCGGCTTGCCTTGCAAAGCGAGGATCTGGGCGCGCAGCAGCCGGAATTCCCAATGGGCTTTCGACTCTGGACGCGAAGCCCAGCGCGCCCAACCCTGCTCGGCGAGCGAAAGCGCCCGGTTGAGGTCGCCCGTGCGGATTTCCCGGCGAACGCGTTCAGCCAGCGCCTCGGAGCTGCTGCCGCGCCCCCAACCACGGCAGCCGGCGATCAGGGCGGCGCCGAGCGCGGCCAGCGCTAGGGGTAATCGTGCCCGTCGGCTTCGAGCGCACCAACTTCGATCTCGCCTTCGGCCGGGCTGCCCAGACGCAGCCGCAACATGATCAGTCCCTGCCGGTTCGGCGCCGCCCACCATTCACAGAAGTATACGCGCCCGAAGTCCGACACATCCACGTATCCGGGTTCCCAAGGATCGAACTTCAGACTGGGATGCTGCGCCAGCGAGTGACGGGTGACGCCGTTACTTTCGGGTAACTCGGGATGTTTCCGACGAAATTCGGCGTAGTCGGAGGCGTCGCGACCCAGAGCATGGTCCAGCTTGATCTCGAGCGGCTTGCCCTCCAGCTTCAGCCCGGCGAAGCGGCTTCCTCCCGTGTCCATCGAGACCGTCCGGTTCGTCCGGTGAACGACGGTGAGCGCGGCGATCACCTCGTCCACGCGCAGCACATCAAGCACGTTCAAGCCGCGGACGACGGCGCGCAGTACCGTGCGGCGCTCGCCTTGCCCGTCTTGCGAGGTAGCGATGGACGATTCCGCCGAGTCGCAGGCAATCAGGATGCGACCGCTGGCCGGGTCGGTGAGCCGGAAACCCTCGGAGCGCGAGGCGGCACGTCCCCCGACGCTGGGCAAGACGCAACAGGCGCGGGCTTCGAAATCTTGCTGAACGGGCCGGCGCAAATAGCCGCCAAAGGCCAGGGCGTAGGCGTGGTGGATGAACCGGGGCATGGGGTCAGCGGGACTCCTCTTTGATCTCCAGCATGAATTGGAAGCGGGCCAGCTCGATCGGCGCGCGTCCCGGGCCAGCGGCGCTAAGGACCAGCGTGTAACGCCCGCTGCGAAGCGCGGACCGCGGCGCCAGCAAGTGCAAGGGAGCGGCAGGCTCGGATGGCGGAGGTACGAGGACACTCGCTACCGTCTTGCCGCCGTCATCCCGGAGGTCTAACCGGTAGGCGGGATAGGCGGCGCCGGGCGGCAAATCCGCAGCAAGTCCCAGGAAGCGCGCGCCGGCGGGCAGTGTCAGCCTTTGTTCCTCTCCGCGCACCACCGGACGGACGAAGTAGGCGGCGTAAGGCTGCGGCGCCCGCAGCTCGGCGAGTTCGCGCTCAAGTGCGGGCAGGCGGACCCGCCCCAGATAAAACGTCAACGCGAGCAGGACAACCGACGCTGCGATGGCGGCTCGCGCCAGGGCTGGGGAGTGAAGGACCCGGACCATCCACCCCCGCGGACCGCTCTCGCGTTCCCGGACCAGCGCTCGGACGTTGGCCAGCACTTCCGCGCAGAGTCGAACCTCGCGCGCGCATTCCGGGCAATCGAAGAAGTGTTCCTCGAAAGCCTCCCGCTCGGGGTCCGACAAATCGCCCAGCACGTAACGCTCTGCCAAACCCCGCTCGACGGCTTCCTGGTGTTCCATGACTGCCTATTGATCCGTGATTTGGGACCCGGAGCCCGTTTCAGTGGATGGACCCCGGGGAGCGAAATTCCGGAGCCTCCGGCCCTGATCCGCGGCCTGCTCCAGCGCCCGTTTCAAGCGCGCCTTGCCCCGACAGAGAATCACCCTGAGGTAGTCTGGGGTCAATCCAAGCTCCTGGCATACTTCAGACCGATCCCGTTCCTCCAGAAACACCAGCCGCAGGGCGCGACGCTCCAGCGGGCTGAGCTCGGAGAGGGCGGATTCGACGGTCCGCTTGCGATCCTGCCGCACCAGGCTCTCATCCAGTAACATCTGATAGGAAGGCGTTCGCTGCGGCGCCTCCTGCGCCAGCTCGCGGTCCTTTCTTAAATGCTCGGCCAGCACGCGCCGGCAAACTGAGTACACGAACGATCCCAGCCGTTCCGGCTTCTCCAGCCCGCCCTGGCGTCGCAGAAGCTGAAGCACGCGCAGAAACGTCTCCTGGGTGACGTCCTCCACCAGGCGGGCTGACCGCGTGCGCGCCAGAACGACCATCCGAATCAGTTCCCCAAAATGACGGACGAACTGCTGCTCAGCCACGGGATCGCGGGCCAGGAGCCGCTCCAGATACTCCCCGTCGAAAACCGGCTGGCTGAGCTGCGCTGCCAAGGCGTGCGCTTCAGTATAGCCGCGACCGCCGGCAGGGTGCAAGTTGGCCGAAACGGGGTGCAGGGCGATGGGTTTCCACAGGACCGGGCTGAGGCGACAGGCCGTCTCCACTACCGGGGAGTTCCGGGGAATTGGCTTGAGCTTCATCCAGCGTGTCCTCGAAGGTACTGGAAGTACTAGGAAGGTGCGGCCGCTGAAGCAATCTTGACAGAGAGCGGGCAGTAACTTATACTGACACTCGGAGGTGGCAAGACAGGATGCATCGTTACACTGGCTGGGCGCTTCTCTTATTGCTTTTCGGATCCCTTCCGATAACTTTGCACGGGGGCGTAATATTCGTCAGTACGGACGTTCCACAACCGATTTCGGATTTTAACACGACGTACTCTACAGTTACTGTTCCGCCCCTGATCGTAGGCGACGTAAATGTGATCATTACCGAGTTGCGCCACACTTGGATGGGGGATTTGCATATCTCGATTAGGAGTCCGTTGGGTACCACGGTTTTCATCTACGGCACTACTGTCGGTTTCGGGCCGAGTGGCGACGACATGATCAACACCGTGTTTGACGACAGCGCCACCCTCCCAATCTCGAGCGCGGCTCCACCATATACGGGAACGTTCCAGCCTGTCAACCCGCTGTCCGCCTTCATCGGAGAAAACGCAGGCGGCCTCTGGACGCTCATAATCTACGATCGGACGTTGGGTGACGAAGGCCAGCTCAGAAGTTGGGCTCTCGACATTACGCCCCTCAGCGGCGGAGGTGGGCCTCAACCGATCCCTGAGCCGGCCACCGCGCTGCTTGTCGCCACGGGACTTGCCGGAGCGGTCGTGGTCCGCCGCCGCTTTGCCTGAAGGGAGTTATTGCTCCTCGCCGTCTGGCTTTGAAATTTCGTTAAACCGCTCTGCCCCAGCCAGACACAGATATGGCCGCCGGCTCTTGAGGTACCCCGGGGCGAGCCACACGGTCTTCGGCAGCTCTGGGAGCACCTTATTTGCGGGTGAGGGGAAACTCGCTCGCAGAAACGAGCACTGTCTAAGGATCGTGTAGCCTTCGGAACGCACGCCCCACTGGGCACGCGCGTCAGGCCAGACTTCGGCTTATCTGATGTGCCCAACC
>JAPWUP010000368.1 GCA_028275505.1 Bryobacteraceae bacterium | reverse complement strand
TCACGCGCCCAAAGTTCGCGGAAAAGACCGCCGTCCAGCTGCATAAAACCCGGCCCGCGCAGGATCTTGAGCCCGGCTGTGCCGAATCGCGGTTCGGTGACGGAGCGGAAAGCAAACGGGTCGAAGTACGACTGGCCCGGGCCCACACCGCCCAATTTTGCTACCCGAGGTTTGACAAGGTCCGCCACCTGACTGTTTCCGGGGGCGTTCAACGAGGTCCCCGAGGAGGTTACCGTAAACGGTGTGCCTGTGTAAGCGCTAAAGACGCCGTTGACCTGCCAGCCGCTGGCCAAGGTCGCCCAAAGCCCCGGGCGGTTCAGCCACCTCTTGCCGCGTCCGAAAGGAAGCTCGACAACGAAGGAGGACTGAAAGTTATGCGGGCGGTCATAGCCCGCGAGCGCGCGGTTCCGCGCAAAGGCCGACGGGGTATTGAAAAACATGCTGCTGTCGCTGCTGTCACCCCACACGATGGCTTTCGAAAAAGTGTAGGAGAGCGTCAGCAGCCAGCCGGATCCGAGGCGGCGGTCCAGCTTGGCTTGGAGAGAATTGTAGTTGGAGGTGAAAGCCGGGGCGTGCAGGTTCGTGCTGGCAGTGCGCCCGAAGAGGATGTTCAGCGGTTGCCCTGCGGCGCCGGTCCCTGGCGGGGCGGCGTTCAAATTACGCAGGCCGGTCTGGCGAATGCTGCGCGTGCCCACATAGGCAAGCTGCCCGGTGAGCCCCATCGGCAGTTCGCGTTGGATCGTCAGATTGAAGGACTGCACGTACCCGCGATGGAAATCTTTCTCGATCGTCGTGACAGCAACCGTGCCCGGGATGGGGATGATGCCATCGCCCAAATCGAGGCTCGGCATGGGCGGGATACCGCGCTCCAAAGAGCCAGCCGCGACATAGGTATTGGCAGCCGAATAAGTGCTGGTTATCACCAGCGGATAGGCCTCAAACAAAGGACGGGCGATCGAATAGGGATCGACGCTCATGCCATAGCCGGCACGCAACACCGTCCTCTCGCTCACGCGCCACGCTAGCCCGGCGCGGGGGACCACCTGCTTCTTGCTCATCCGGGTCCCCGTGTCAACGGGCACTATCCCCACGCCTCCCACCAGGACCTTGTTGGATTCAATGTCATACCGCTCCAATCCGCGGTGGTCGCGCGTGGGCATGGGGTAGTACTCCCAGCGCACTCCGAAGCTAAACGTCACGCGCCGGGCAATCTGCCACCGATCTCGCCAGTACAAGCTGTGAATCCACTGGCGCGTCGCACCGGGCACCAGTGTCTGAAGGCTCTTGCCGAACCCGGAAGGCAGCCCCAACAGGAAGGAGGCCCAAGAGTTGAACTGAGTGGGAGCCGGACCCCCGCGCAGTGCGGTGACCCCGCCCGTGAAACTGAAACCACCTCGCGGTCCGTAACCGCTCTGAGGCTGGTAACGGTTCATCCCTTGCCGGCCCAGTTCCCAGCCCCAGCGCAAGTCGTGCTTGCCCGTGGTCCACGACGTATTCGCCGCATACTGGAACTGATTGTCCCACCGGAATCGCGGGCTCGAGGTAACCGGATTCCCGAACCCTTCGTAGCCACTTACTGAGAAACCAGGGAAACCACTTTGCCGGATGTCGGGACCGTTGGTCCCCGGGATACCGAGCACATCCAAGCCGATGTTCTGCCCGTAAAACTTGTCGTGGCCTAGCTGGACCTGACGGGTGTAACCAGCGTGCCCGTCAATCAACAACGACGGACTCACTGTCCACGTGGCGCCCAAGGTAGCGCTGCGTACCGTGCCCTCATCGTTGCCAGGAAAATCGCTTGCAACGCCCGTACCACCCGCGGGTCCCAGCACATGTTGATCCTCCAGCGAGTAGGTAAACTGGCTATATCGCCCCCAAATTCCGGCCCGCGCCGTCGGATTCCAGTTCACCTTGGCGTCGTAGTGGTTGCGATCGAAAACCAAGGGCGCGGACACGAAAAGATTCCGGACCGTGCCGGGAAGGTTCGGCTTGGGAAGCAGGGCGATGAGCTTTTGTGAGATCGGGTGAATCCGGCTGAGAGGAATCAGACTCCCGGGAAACTCGAGCCGATTGGCGCCGTCCGGAGTTCCCGTTAACGGATCGAAGATTCGGGCGCCTAGGCCCGCAAAATTCCCCAGGCGCTGCTCTTCCGTAGCCACGGTCACGTACTTGGACGAGCTCTGCCGCCTGCGTAGACCTTCGTAGCTGACAAAAAAGAAAAGCTTATCCTTGCGAAGCGGCCCGCCTAACGTGGCGCCGAACTGGTTGACGATCTCTTTGGGGATCCGCTCCTTCGGCGGGTAGAAAAAGTTCCGGGCGCGTAGACGGCTGTTAAGATGATATTCAAACGCGCTGCCGTGATACTCGTTGGTGCCCGACTTGACGGCGCCACCCACCTGGCCGTGCTCGGCCTCATAACTTCCGCTCAGCACGTTGACCGACTCGATGGCTTCCAGAGGGGGAACGTAGGCCACAATGTGGGGCAGCCAGAGATAAGTGGCGCTAACGCCGTCAACCCGCGTGTTATTGTTGCTGTAGCTGGTGCCGTTCACGTTGGTCACCAGAGCGCCCATCGGGTTACCCGCTAGTGAGTGCGCGCCCGCTGGGGGAGAGAAGCCCGGTACCAGCTTCAGCAGGGATTGAAAATTCCGAAACCCTGGCACCGGCAGCTCCGTGAGCTCGCGTCTGCCTAGCTCGCTCGCCACGTCTGCACGGTCCGTCTGGAGGGCCGCAGCCGCGGCCGTGACCGTTACGGTTTCGGCTGTTCCCGCCAACTGCATGCGCACGTCCACGCGAACAACCGCGTCGGCGCGAACGGGGATTCCCGTCCGCCGGAAAGTGGCGAAACCCGCCTGGGTTACGCTCAGATCGTATATGCCCGGCGGCAGATCGGCAAACCGATAGGCGCCGTTGGCATC
>JAPWUP010000108.1 GCA_028275505.1 Bryobacteraceae bacterium | reverse complement strand
ACGAGCTGGTAATCAATAATGTCGCGCAGCCGCCAGGTTCCCCCGGTCCACGGCTCCACGTAATTCCAGCTCATCATCGTGGGCGCCGCGCTCGACGCCCCCTCCTCACCCGCCGCCTGGCGCGTGCCCGAGACGGATTCGAGCGGCGAAGCGATGCGCACGCTGGCCGATTCCGAGAGGATTCGCAAGCCGCCGTGGTAAGCCTGATAGTGGCGACTCGGCGACCAGAAATCGTACATCGCATTGACGATCACGCCGGTCTTCCCCGCCGCCGTCAGATCCAGGGCCATCCCCATCCCGAAGGCGTTGCACTGTTGCACGATCAGCGGATCAATGTTCGGATCAATCGGATCCATCCAGGGCGGCACGAACATGCGCGGCCCCGAAGGCCCCATCTGATGAACGTCGTAAACGATGTGGGGATGCCAGACGTTGTGCAGTTTGGCCACGGTCAGACGCGTCTCGGCCTGGGTGAAGAAGTACCAGTCGCGGTTGTTATCGTGGCCGGTGTACTTGTGATAAAGCTCGGGCGGAGACGTGCCCTCGAACGGCGTGCCCAGCGTCTTGCGGTACCAGCGCGTCACCAGATCGAGTCCGTCGGGATTGAGCGAGGGGACCAGCACGAAGATCACGTTGTCGAGGATGGCGCGGTAGCGGGGCCGCTCCTCGGTCAGCAGCCTGTAGGCGAACTCGACCGCGGTGTGCGTGGAGGCGATTTCGGTGGCGTGAATCGAGCAGGTGATCATGACCACCGCTTTGCCTTCGCGGATGAGGCGCTCGGCCTCCTCGCGGCTGGTGCGCCGGGGATCGGCCAGCTTTTCTTGAATCCAGCGGTAGCGATCGAGGGAAGCCAGCGTGGAAGGGGAAGCGATCAGGGCGGCGATGAAAGGCCGGCCCTCGGTGCTCTGCCCCAGAACCTGAACGCGCAGGCGGTCGGAATTGCGTTCCAGCGCCTGGAAGTAGGCCACCACGCGATCCCAGTCCAGCACGGTGCGGTCGGCGCCGATGGGATGGCCGAAGTGGCTTTGGGGAGTGGGAACGGCAGCGGGCGCGACCAGCGCGACCGCCAACAGAAGCGCGGTCCTCAGCATGGCCGGATCATCTCCAACCACAAAGCGCGATACCAGCGCAGGAAGCGCTCGGGCTCCTTGCTTTCCTGCGCTTCGCACAGCGTGTAGCGATCGTAGCCGGTCTCGCGCAGCAACCGGAATAACTCGTGCCACGGGTAATGCGGCGAGGCCAGCTCATTGATGTGCACGTTCTTCAGCCAGGGCCGCAGTCGCTGGAAGCTTTCCCGAATCGAGCCGTTGACGATGTCCGAGGGATTGGAGTTCCAGCAGACGCCGACCGCGTCGTGGCGCGTGGCCTTCATGATTTGCTCGATCACCGCCGGATCCGAAGTGCCCGAGCCGTGGACTTCGAGCCAGATCTCGATGCCCCGCCCCCTGGCGTACTCGCCCAGCTCGCGCAGCGATTCGGCGATGTTGCGGATGGTGGTCTCGCGCGGCACATCCTTGGGCAGAGCGTTGGGCCGCACTTTCACACCCCAGGCCCCGGTATCGTGGGCCAGATCCACGAACTGCTTGCCGATCTCGATCTGCTTGCGGCGGATCGCCTCATCCGGGGAGTGAAACTCGCAGGTCGTGCCGTAGCTCAGCAGGCGAACTTTGCTGCGCTCGAAACGCTCGCGGACGCGCGCGCGTTCCTCCGGCCCGATCGTCGGCTCGACCCCGTGTTTGTGCTGCGTGCGCAGCTCGACGGCTTCGAAACCGATTTCTTCCAGTTTCCGGATGATGGTTTCCAGATCCCAATCCTTGAGGACGTTGTAGGTTACGGCTCCCAGGCGCATGGGCATCCTCGCGTGATGATGAATGCCCATTGTAGCCGAAGGACGCCAGCTCAGCGACGGGCGGCTGGGGAGCGATCCGTGGTCCGACGTCGAGCCCAGCGCGCCGTGCGGCGGTCCGCTCAGCGACCGGCTCTTTTGAAGTGGCGGTCCGCGAAGGCCAGATACTGCTCCCAGTCCCAGGCCGTGATGTCGTGCTTGCCGGTGCGGATGTGGTAGCCGAGCGTGTCCATGACAGGCTTATTCGCCGGCGGCATCTCGCGCAGATCAGGGACCGGGCGTCCGAGCAGGCGGTAGACGGGTGCGGCGTGGACCAGGGCGAGGAATTCCCCGCGCGGGTCGGCCCAGCGGTCTTCCTCGGCGCTGGCCACGTAAACCGGTCGGGGCGCGATCAGGGCGATGAGCATGTGGGCGTCCACGGGCAAATCGTCCTCGCGGTGGTCGAACTTGCGATAGTTCAGGCAGAACCAGTGGGGGAAGCGCGCGTTGATGTGATGGATCTGTTCGCCGAAGCGACGGCGCGTGATGGCGGCGCCGCCTTCGCCCGAGTCATTGGAGATGGCCATGGCGAAACGCGTGTCCTGGGCGGCGGCCCACAGCGCTGTCTTGCCCAGACGCGAGTGGCCAATGACGGCGACGCGGCGGGCGTCAATCTCGCGGTCCGTTTCCAGGTAATCCAGCGCGCGGCTCAGCCCCCAGGCCCAGGCGCCGATGGCGCCCCATTCATCCGGCGCCGGCTCCCTCTGGCCAGGTCGGAAAAACAGCGGTCGCACGCCGTAGCGCATGCCGCCGTCGAAATCAGGCTCGATGTCGCCGTAATAGGCGGTGGCCAGCCCGTAACCTCGCGCCAAAATCTTCTCGACGGGCCAGCGGGAAGCGGCTGCACCGCGCGTGGTGTGGTCAGCCTTCTGTTTTTTCCAGGTTTTTGTCTTTTGATCCTGGACCCAAATTTCGCCCAGCCAGATGCCGGGGTCGGCGTGGACGGCGTGATTGCCTCGGAAATTGAGGCCCAGAAACATGGGCACGGGCCGAGACGCTTTCGCGGGCAGGTAGATGAGCAGATGCATGCGCGGGCCTGCGGGATCGTTGGAAAACGGAATCACGACCTGCTTGCGCACTGCCTGGCCGCCGAGCGCGTTGCGTTCGACCTCGGGCGGCTGGGCGCGGAGCCGGACCTTGGGCGCGGGGCAGCGGCCGTGCATCCAGGTTTCGAAGAGGCGCAGGATTTCCAGGCGGCGCTGGCGCCATTGCTGCGCCGTTTTCACGGGCCGTCCGTCGGAGAAGCGCAACGGGTCGGGCAAAACATATTTCGGGACTTTTGCTTCATCATAGTTGACGTCGGCCGGCTGCGCGAACGCGGGCAGCGCGGGCCACAGCAGCAACAGGGCGAGCAAGGCACGGAAAGAACGCATCGGCGACTCCTGCACGGACGTCCAGTTTAATCCGAACTGGCGGGCGCGGGCAGCGCAATCAGCCCATGCGGCCGCTGCCCGTTCGGTCTAGCACCAAAACGGGCGATTTGACCGCGGCCTGCGGTCCGCGCCGGGGCTGGGAGGGATGGGCGAAGCCGAGCTGGGTCAGATTGCCGCTGCGCAGACCGTAAAGCGCCAGCTCGTAGCGGTCTTTGACGCCGAGCTTGCGATAAAGCTTGGAGAGATAGACCTTGATAGTGCCTTCGGAAATGCCCAACGCGTAAGCGATTTCCTTGTTCTTGTACCCGTGCGCGAGCAGGTTGACCAGTTGGGCTTCCCGGCGGCTGAGCGGAACCACTTCGGCCTCATCGAGCCTGGCGCCCAGCGCTTCCTCGAACCAGTACTCGCCCGCCGCCACCCTTTGCAGACACTTGATCATCACGTCGGGGCTGAGGGTCTTGCGAAGGATGCCGTGAACGCCCAGGCGAATGGTCTGGTAAGCGAGCTCGAGCGGGATGGCCCGCACCCACAAAATCAGGCGGACGTCGGGGGCGCGCCTGCGCACATCGGCCAGCGTCTCCAGCGTGATTTCTTCGTTAAGATCAATCAGCGCCAGCTCGGGTTTGGCGGAAGCCAGAGTTTCCGCCAGCATGGCGGAAGCGTAACAGACGCCGACCAGGTCGAACTCGGCGACGCCGGACATGATGGCCGCGAAGCCTTTGGCCAATACGGGCTGGTCCGTGTACAGGAGAACGCGTATCATCGCTCCACTTCCCGCCGCAACGGCGCCGTGCGCGGCGCTCTTGCTACGCAGCCTTCAATGCCCGCATGATAGCAGAATTCCCCGTGAAAAGCCAGAGAAAAATTCATCCATGGGGGTAAAAATTTTTCCCCCGTTTGCTGGCAGATAACCTAGTACGTAGGTTGGAACTACCCACGGTTATGGAACCCAACCGCCCGTGACGGGAACTGAGTACCAGAGGTTTGATAACCATAACGGCGGTGGGCCGGCTCGCGCTGCTGTGAAATATCACTTTTGCTTTGTTGAGGTTGCACCGATCCGCGACGTCGGTTTTTGACGGCTGCCGCCCCGCATGTTAACCGCGAGGTTAACTCTGGCCCGGGACCCGTAGAACCAGCTTCTCACAACCCTGGTTAGCTTACCCAAGCCTCTTTTTTCGGGATTGGCCCTTGCCCGCTAAGGTCTTACCCTGAATCGTGGACGCTGTGCCGATCCAAACGCTAACCGTGAGTGCCCCGATGCAGCCTGGAATCGAACGAAGAGGACATCCCCGCCTACCGCTGGATCTGATCTGCCACGTGCACTCGCGCAACTCCAAATCCTGGAAAGCCTCGGGCCGCACGGTCAACGTCAGCCGCAGCGGCGTGCTCGTGCGACTGCAAACCGTTGCCGGAGAACCGGTACCAGCGCTCGGCAGCGCCCTGCGCGTGGACATCGAACTACCCACCCACCGCCTCTTGCGCTGTCACGGCCGCCTGGTACGCATCGTGAATTCCGAACGCGAAGGCCCCCTGATGGCGCTCTCCATTCAGCGCATGGAGTTCCGCGAAAGCCTGCGCAAGCCGGCGGTGGGGGTCAGCCAGGCGCGTTGGAACAAGGTCAAGGAGTTGTTGATGTGAACGGGCTGGGAGAACCGCAGGTGCGCAACGCTCACGCCGGCATCGCCTTCCGTTTCTTCCCGTCGCTGACGGATGCGATGTTCGTGTTGCCGCTGGTCTTCCTCTTCTTCAAGCTGAACGGCGCACGCACCATGCTGGGCGATGGCGACACCGGCTGGCACCTGCGCACGGGCGAGTGGATCCTGGCCAACGGCCGCGTTCCCGATCGCGACATTTTCTCTTTCACCAAGGCGGGCGAACCCTGGTACGCCTGGGAATGGCTCTGGGACGTCATCTTCGGCTGGCTCCACCAGAACTGGGGCATGGCGGCGGTGGTGCTGGCCAGCAGCCTGGTGCTTGCGCTCACGTTTGCCCTGCTGTTCCGTCTGGTGCGGCGCGCCTGCGATCACGAATTCATTGCCGCGGCGGTGACGCTGGTGGCCTGCGGCGCCTCCGCCCTGCACTGGCTGGCGCGGCCCCATCTGTTCACGCTCTTGTTCCTGGTCATCCTGCTCTCGATTCTGGAGCGCGTCCGCGAGGGAAGGACGCGGCTGCTTCTCTGGCTGCCTCCGTTGTTCGTGCTCTGGACCAACCTGCACGGAGGCTTCATCGCAGGCATCGCCGTCATCCTGGCTTATGGAGCCGGTGAGCTGGCGAGTTGGCTTGTCGAGGCGGATCAAGAGCATCGCCGGGCGGCGCTTGCCCGCGCCAAACCGTATCTGGTGACGGCCCTCGCGGCCGCGGCGGCCAGCTTCGTCAATCCCTACGGCTACAAGCTCCACGTTCACATCTGGCGGTACCTCCGCGACCCCTTCCTTTACCGCCACATCAGCGAGTTTCTCTCGGCGGATTTCCAGCGCGCCGACGCCATCTACTTCGAGCTGCTGCTTCTGGCCGGCGGACTGGCGGCGTGGCGTAGCCTGCGGCGGCGCGAATTCACGCCCGTGATTCTGTACCTGTTCTGGGGGCAGGCCGCTCTGTTCGCCGTGCGCAACATTCCGGTCTTCGCGCTGATCATGGCGCCGCACGCGGCAGTGGCGGTGCGCGAGGCCATCGAGGCTCTGGCCGAGGCCCCCGTCCGCGAGCGGCTGCGGCAATGGGCAGCCGCATTTCTGGATTCCTCGCGGGAGTTCGCCCAACTGGATCGCGCGCCGCGCGTTTACGCGGTCAGCCTGGCCGTATTCCTCGCGCTGGGCGCACTTATGTTTGCGCCCTCGCCGCCCGAAAAGTTCCGCGCCGAATACGACCCGAAACGCTACCCGGCGCGCGTCATCGAAGCACTGGGCGCGGACGCGCTGGCCCACGGCGTCTTTACGCACGACGAGTGGGGCGACTATCTGATCTACCGGCTGTTCCCCAAAGGCAAAGTCTTCGTGGACGGCCGCAGCGATTTCTACGGCTCGCGTTTCGACAAGGCGTTCCTCGACGCAATGCAGGCGCAGCACGGCTGGGAGGAGCACCTGGCCAAATACGACGTGCACACCGTGCTGCTGCCGGTGGATGCGCCGCTGGCCGGGGCCATGAAGCTGTCCCCGCGCTGGCGCGTGATCTACGACGACGGCGTGGCGATCGTGTTTCGCCGCTCCGGCGAGCCTCAGGCGAGTTCCATTGTCGCGACGGGCGATGGAAACGATCGCGGTTCACGGGTTACGCGATCGGAAAACCAGAACCAACCCGAAACCCAATCTCGAAGGAGGAGAAGCACATGACACTCGTGAAGAACTTTCTGCGCGATGACTCCGGTCAGGACCTGATCGAGTACGCGTTGCTGCTGGCGTTCATCTGCCTGTTCTCGGCCGCGGTGTTCATCTCCGTGGGCCAGGACATCTCGGGCATCTGGTCTGGGGCGAAAAACGCGACCAGCAAAGCGAGTTCGGCAGCTGCAAGTGGCGTAAGCTAATGGCCCGCACCCGAATCCGATGCTAGCCGGTTCGCGGGGGCGGGCCTCGGCCTGCCCCCGCCTTTCCGCCGGGAAAGGAGCAAGGCGATGTGGATGAGCCTGAAAGAAAGCAACGGCCAGGACCTGATCGAGTATTCGCTGATCCTGGCTTTGGTCTGCTTGCTGGGCGCGGCGGCCATGATGTCGGTCGGCCAGGACGTCAGCGCCATCTGGAGCATTGTCAACAGCCGGCTGTTCGAGGCCGCCTCCACGGGGAGTTGAAGTGTGGCGGCGGATTCCCGGGAAGGGCCGAGCCGGCCAGGAGGGAGTGAGCTATGCGTCCGCTGAATGCGGCGCTGTGGATCGCGAGCGAAGAGCTGCTGACGCCGGCGCGCAAAGCGCTGGCCGATCTCGGGGTGCGCGTGGTTTTCGAGCAGGCGGCTTTGGTGAACCTGCAAGCCGCCCTGATGCGACTGGCCCAGGCGCGCCCTGATCTCGTGCTGGTGGAGATCGGCGAGCTGGGCGATCGCATGGCTCAGATTTTCCGCGAAATTCGGGGCCTGCCAGGCTCACCGGCCCCGGTCGCAGTGCACCACTCGGCCGACCCCGAGAAGATCCTGGCGGCCATGCGGGCTGGGGCGTGCGAGTTCGTCTACCCGCCGCTGGAGGCGAATCTTCGGCCCGCGATCGAACGCATCGCAGCGGAGCTGGCAGGAGGACGGCGGCAAACCACGGGCGGCAAGACTCTGGGTTTCTTTTCGGCCAAGGGCGGCTGCGGCGCCACGACGGTGGCTTGCCACGTAGCGGTGGAACTCCAGCGGCAGACGCCGCACAAGATTCTGCTGGCGGATCTGGATTTGGAAACCGGCCTGATTCGCTTCTTCATGAAAACGAAGTCCGAATATTCCGTGCTGGACGCCGCCCACAACATTGACCGCCTGGACGAACATTTCTGGCGGGCGTTGATCTCCAACGGCATGCCGCGACTGGAGGTGATCGCGGCGCCCGCGGTGGCCGCCTCGGTCGAGCCCCCGCAGGAGGAGTCTTTCCGCCGCGTGATTCGCTTCACCCGCACCTTGTATGACTGGGTGATCGTGGATCTGGGGCGCAGCCTGAGCCCGCGGACGATGAACGCGCTGGAGGAGATTGACGAGGGCTTCCTGGTGACGACGCTCGAAGTGCCGGCGCTTTACCAGGCCAAACAATTGATCACCACACTGCTTTCCAGCGGCTATGGGAGCGACCGCCTGCGGGTCATCTTGAACCGCACGCCCAAGCGCCCGGAGGTGACGCTGGAGGAAGTTCAAACCATGCTCGGGCTGCCGGTTTACGCCGCGCTGCCCAACGATTACGTGGCCCTGAACGAGGCCTACACGTCAGGAGAGTTATTGGAGCCGGGCAGTGGGCTGGCGACCGCCTTTGCGCGACTGGCGGCCAGGATCGCCAACCTGCCCGAGCCTCGCAAGAGGATGAGATTTTCCTTGCTGGGGTGAGGACTATGGCGAGCACATCGTACAAGCCGGAACTGCCGCCGGCGCGGCCGTTACGCAGGCCGGCGCCGCCGGAACATCAGGAGCTGAAGTTCACGCTGCACCGCAAACTGCTGGACCGCATCAACCTGGAAGCGCTTTCCACCCTGCCCACCGAGCGGGCCCGGGCCGAGATCCGGGCCGCGGTGGCGCGCCTGGTCGAAGAGGAGAAGACCCCGCTGAGCATGGTCGAGAAAGACCGCATCATCGAGGAAGTGCTCAACGAGGTCTTCGGCCTGGGACCGTTAGAGCCGCTGCTGCAGGACCCGACGCTTTCCGACATCCTCGTCACCACGCCCAAGATGGTTTACGTCGAACGGGACGGCAAGCTCTACCGCACGCCGGTCCAGTTCAAGGACGACGCCCACCTGCTGCGGATCATCGAGAAGGTGGTCTCGCGCGTGGGGCGGCGCATTGACGAATCCTCGCCCATGGTGGACGCGCGCCTGCCCGACGGCTCGCGAGTCAACGCGGTCATCCCTCCCATTGCGATTGACGGCCCGCTGCTTTCCATCCGGCGCTTCCGGGCCGATCGCTTGCAGGCTGAGGAGCTGCTGGCCAATCTGACGCTGACACAGGAAATGCTCACCCTGCTCGAGGCGTGCGTGAAGGCGCGACTCAACATCATCATTTCGGGCGGCACCGGCGCCGGCAAGACCACCCTGCTCAATGTGCTCTCGACCTTTATTCCCGAGGACGAGCGCATCATCACCATCGAGGACGCCGCCGAGTTGCAGTTGCGGCAGGAGCACGTGGCCCGCATGGAGACGCGGCCACCAAACATCGAGGGTCAGGGCGCCATCCGCCAGCGGCAGCTCGTCATCAACGCGCTGCGCATGCGCCCGGACCGCATCATCGTGGGCGAGGTGCGCGGCGAAGAGGCGTTGGACATGCTCCAGGCGATGAACACCGGTCACGACGGCTCGCTGACCACGATTCACGCCAACTCGCCGCGCGACGCCATCAGCCGGCTGGAAGTGATGGTCTCGCTGGCCAACGCCAACATCAGCCTGCGCGCCATCCGGCAACAGGTGGCCTCGGCCATTGACCTGTTCATCCACATAGCCCGCCTGAGCGATGGGTCACGTCGCATCACGCACATCACCGAGTGCGTGGGTATGGAAGGCGACCAGGTGACCCTGCAAGACATCTTCGTGTTCGAGAAGATCGGGCTGGGTCCGGGCGGCAAGGTGCTTGGACGCTTCCGTCCCACGGGCATCCGGCCGCGGTTCAGCGAGCGTCTGGCCGCCTGCGGAATTCACCTGCCTCCGAGCACGTTCCAGACCATCGTGGAGATCCAGTAGGAGACGCCATGCCCTACCTCTGGCCTTTGTTGTTCATCGTGATGTTCGCTTTGGTCCTGCTGGCCGTCAGTCTGGGGCTGCGACTGTTGGAGGCCGAGCGCAAAAAGCGCGTCAGCAGCATCCTCCAGACAGTGGCCGGCAGGATTTACCCCGAGGAAGCCCGCATTCTGGTCCGGCAAGTGGTGACGACCTCGAAACTGGAAATGACGATGGCACGGTGGCCGATCACACGGAAACTCGGCGTCTGGATCCGGCAAGCGGGCATGGACTGGAACCCGGTGCAAGTGCTCGTGCTGGCCGGCGTGCTCGCGATCATCGGCGCTCTGGTCGGAACGCAGGTGAGGGTCTTGCTGCTGCCGGGCTTGAGCTCGCTGGCGTTGGCGGCCGCTTTCGGCGGCTTCCCGTTCTTCATCATCAGCCGCCGGAGGGCGCGCCGGCTGGCCCTGTTCGAGCGGCAGTTCCCCGAGGCGCTGGACTTTCTGGCGCGTTCGCTGCGCGCCGGGCACTCGATCAGCGCCAGCCTCGACATGCTGTCGGCGGAGCTGCCGCCGCCTCTGGGTCCCGAATTCCGCATCGTTTACGAAGAGCAGAATCTCGGCGCGCCGCTGGAGGTCGCACTGCGCCGGCTGGTAGACCGGGTGCCGCTGATGGACGTGCGGTTCTTCGTTTCCGCGGTGCTGCTGCAAAGGCAAACGGGCGGCAACCTGGCCGAGATTTTACGCAATCTGGCGCGCGTGATCCGCGAGCGCTTCCAGTTGAAAGGGCAGGTTCGGGCCATGAGCGCCCACGGGCGGATCACGGCGGCCTTCCTGACAGTGTTGCCGATCATAACCATGCTCGGCCTGATGCTGCTGGCGCCGGATTATTTGCGCAGCATGGCGCGGGATCAACACGGGCGCTATCTGATCGCGGCCGCCATCCTGGGGCAGATCACCGGCTACTTCCTGATGCGGCGGATCACCAACATCAAGATCTGAGGAGGAGACGATGGCGGGTTTCATATCTCTGGCCCTGTTTGCGCTGCTTGCGCTGACGATCACCTGGTACGGGTATCGGATCTACGTCCGTCCCGGCCGCATTTTCGAGCAGGTCACGGGCGAGGGCGGCGCTGTGGCGACCGAGGGCCTCGTGCCTGAAACGACCGTACCGCACGTGATTATCCGGACCGTTCGGCTGGTAGGCCAGCGGGTGCCGGTTTCGCCGCAGGAAGCTTCGCTGGCGCGCCGCGAGTTGATGGCTGCCGGATACCGTTCGGAGGCAGCGCTCTACACCTATTACGGCTTGAAGGTTCTGCTCGCGGCCGCATTCGCGGTGATCGCGTTGTTGCTACGTTCCCAGGTGACATCGGTCAGCGCCCTGGCCATGGCGCTGGTGGTCGGTGCCGGCTTCCTCGGTTACTTTCTGCCCACTTTCGTGCTGGAGCGGCTGGTGGCGGCGCGTCAGGAGCGACTGCGGAACGGTTTGCCGGACGCGCTGGACCTGCTGGTGGTCAGCGTAGAGGCGGGTCTCGGGCTCGATCAGGCGTTGCAGAACGTGGCCCAGGAGATCGGGATCGCTCACAAGGATCTGGCCGAGGAGCTGAGCCTGGTGGCGCTCGAAGTGCGGGCGGGCAAACGCCGTCAGGACGCGCTGCGGAATCTGGCCGATCGCACCGGTGAGCGCGAGATTCGCAATCTCGTGGCCGCTCTGGTGCAGACCGACCGTTTCGGGACCAGCCTGGCCGAGTCCCTGCGCACCCACGCCGACTTCATGCGCATCCAGCGGAGGCAGGAGGCCGAGGAGCGGGCGAACAAGGTGGGCGTCAAGCTCGTGTTCCCCATCTTCTTCTGCATCCTGCCCTCGATGTTCATCATCGCCGGGGGGCCGGCCATGATACAGATATTCAAGAACCTGCTTCCGCTGGTTCGCCAGTCGTACATGCCGTAGTTCAGGCGGCTGGAAAATTACGGGAGGTGAGAGAGATGGATCAGCAGACGCTTTCGACGATTCTGTTCATTGCAGCCGGCGTGGTTCTGGTGCTGTACATCATGCGTCGGCGCAAGCGCAAGATGGGTTGAGACTCGGCGACGGCGCGGCGAAAATAGTGCGTCGCGCCGCGTTCACGGAGTATCGAGGAGCAGCGGAACTGTGGGGGAGATAAGCTGATGGCGGCAACCACCGGAGCCGGGGCCCTGGCCGGGGCCCCGGCCTCCATGTACTTCAAGGTTTTTGTTTACTTGCAGCTTCTGGATGCGTTGACCACGTTGCTGGGGTTCCGGCTAGGGGCGCAGGAGGCCAGCCCGATCGTCCGCCTGCTGACCGATACGCACCCGCTGGCCGGGCTTGCGATTTCCAAAGCCGCTGCTTTCCTGCTGGCCGCGCTGTGTTACTGGACGGGGCGCTACCGGGTCATCTCATGGATTAACTACTGGTTCGCGGCCCTGGTGGTATGGAACGTGTGCGTGCTGTTGCTGGTCGCCTGAGCGGGCAGTCCCGGACACTGCCCCGATGGCTCGTTGCACTCATTCTGATTGCAGCTCTCGCCCCGTCGGCTTGGATAGCCTGGCGCCTGCGGACGATGCCGCAGTTGGGGTCGCTGGTAGATGACGGCATCTATTGGGTGAGCGCCAAGTCGCTTGCCGAAGACGATGGTTACAGGATCCCCTCGCTGCCTGAAAGACCCTGGCAGACCAAGTATCCGCCGCTCTACCCGGCCTATCTGTCGCTGGTCTGGAGGATCAATCCGGACTTCCCATCGAACCTTCCTCTCGCAACTTTGTTTGCGTGGGCTTGGATGCCGCCGTTCCTGCTGCTCAGCTTTCTCGCATTGCGGCGGCTCGAGTTGACCCAGGGGGAAGCCCTGGCGCTCACGGCCTTGCTGGCCGTGAATCCACACCTGCTCTATTTCGCCAGCGGCCTCCATACGGAAGTCCCCTACACAGTTCTGTTGCTCACGGCTCTTCTGCTGCTCGAGCGAGCCGGCAGGATGGGGGTACCTGGGCCAGCGGTGCTAGCGGGCGTAGCCGCCGGTCTTGCATTCCTGTGCCGCACGAACGGGATTGCCTTAGTAGCTTCGGGCTTAGCGGGACTCCTCTTGGCGCGGAGGCTGCAAAGCGTAGCAGCCTATGCGCTGGCCGCGTTGCCTGCCGTGGCTGGGTGGAGCTGGTGGTCCTGGGCGCACAAATACATGGGCCAGAACCCGGCTGTCATTTACCATACCGACTACATCCGGTTCTACCTGGAAACCGTACGCTGGAGCGACTTGCCCGTCTTGCTGTGGGGCAACCTGGGAGGCATCCTGATCCGCGGCGGCAAGTTGATCGTGCCCACGCCCGGTGAGTCCGCACCGGAAAGGATTTTTTGCATCATCGTAGCGGTGCTGGCGCTAGCCGGTGTGTGGCGGCTGGCGCGGCGGCTCGGTCCCACGCACTACCATCTCTACGCCGCAGGTCATCTGTTGCTGCTGCTTCCGTGGAATTTCCCGGCCAATGGACGGTTGCTGTTCCCGTTGGCGCCGCTGCTCCTCGCAGGCCTGTTTGTCGAAGCTCGACACGTGGTGGCCATAGCCCGGCAAGCAATGCTCCGGCAGGACGCAGCCCAGCGCGCCGTGGGCGCGATGATGCTCGCCTGTCTGGCAATGCTGGGGCTGGTTGGGGCGTGGCGCTGGTCGCGACCCCTGAGCGAGCACTTTCCCCAGTTAAGCGAGCGCTACCGCCAGCAGCAGGCTGGCGTGGCCCTGGCTTACGACTGGATCATCCGCCACACCTCGACCGCGGACTCTTTCATGACCTGGCAGGATGGTCTT
>JAPWUP010000367.1 GCA_028275505.1 Bryobacteraceae bacterium | reverse complement strand
GGTAGCGGTAGTTGGGCACCAGCGAGTAAGTGGCAGTCCGGATTTCGGCTTTCCGGTCGAGTAACTTGCGCAGGCGCGCAAGCACGGCCTCCAACTGCGCGGCATTCTGGGCAGCGGCGGCCTGGGCCGTGGGCGCCTGGGTGCTAACGCCGAGCTCGATTTGGGCCTGATCGGGTCGCGCGCGGATCACCGCTTCACCGGTGGCACGGATCTGTGCTGCTCGGGAAGCTGCTTCCTGGGCCGGGACGGCAAGAGGCAGGATGAGCAACAGTAGCGCCGGTCTCATGGCTCCTATCTTGGCATGGAAGACGGGCCGACGTGCGTTACAATCGCTGGCATGGTGCGCTGCTTGTTCGCCATCTTCCTCGGCGCGGCTCTGCTGCCCGCCGCGGACGCGGACCTGATCCTTTACAACGGCAAAATCGTCACGGTGGACCCGAACTTTTCGATCCGCCAAGCCGTCGCCATCAAGAACGGCCGCATCGCTGCGGTCGGCGCCAACCAGGCAATTCTCAAGGCAGAACGGGGGCCGTCCACGCGCGTCATAGATCTTGGCGGCCGCACCGTCCTGCCTGGTTTGATTGACAGCCATCTCCATCCGCTGGAGGCTGGCCTCAGTGAGTTTCGCGAGCCGCTGCCCCCGCTCGACAGCTTTGCCGCCATCCAAGACTACATCCGCGCGCAGGCGCGCAAGACGCCCAAGGGCCAGTGGATCATCGTCCCGCGCACTTTTCCCACCCGCCTGAAGGAATTGCGCATGCCGACGCGGGAGGTGCTGGACGTCGCCACGGAGCACCCCGTGCTGTTCGACGCCAGTTACGTGGTGGTGGTCAACACGCTGGCCCTCAAGCTGAGTGGCATCACGCGCGATACGCCCAATCCGCCGCACGGGGAAATCGTCAAAGATCCCAACGGCGAGCCCAACGGCATCTTGCGCAATGCCCAGTCTCTGCTGAAAGGCCTCAAGCCTGCTGCGACTTTCAGCGAGCAGGAGAAGCTGGCGGCGCTGGAGCGAATGCTGCGCATGTATCGCGAGGCCGGCATTACCACGATCGGTGAAGGTGGCGCGACGCCGGAGGAAATCTCGCTTTACGAGCGCCTCAAAGCCGAGCGAAGGTTGCCGGTGCGGGTGGTAATGACGTGGTGGGTCAACATCGGCCGGCCCGCCGAGGAGATCATCGCCGAGATCCGTTCCCGCCCATGGCGCACCAATCAGGGTGACGACTGGCTGAAGTTCGGAGCGTTCAAAGTGAACTTCGACGGCGGGATGACCATCGGCACGGCTTACCAGCGCAGGCCTTATGGCAACTTCGGCAGACAGCTCTACGGCATGACGGATCCCAACGATCGCGGCCAGCTCTTCGCCACTCCGGAAAAATTTCTGGCCGTGTTCCGTGCGGCGCGGGACCGCGGGTGGTCGCTCAGCGCCCACACCCAGGGTGGCGGCGCCATTGACCTGTTCCTCGACACGATGGAAGCTCTCGATCGGGAAAAGCCCATCGCACCCACGCGCTCCCATCTCATTCACGCCAGCTTTCAAAGCCCGGAAGCCATTGCCCGGATGAAACGGCTCGGCATTGCCGCGGACGTGCAGGCGGCGTGGCTTTACTGCGACGCTCCCGCCCTGGAAAAGGTTTTCGGTTACGAAGGCTTGCGCTACTTTTTCCCGTTACGTTCCTATCTCGATGCGGGCGTGCACGTGGCCGGCGGCAGCGATCACATGATCGGCTACGACAAAAACCGGGCTGTTAACCCCTACAATCCATTCCACGGTATGTGGGTATCTATCACCCGCAAGACAAACCGCGGTCGGGTCATTCACCCGGAGGAAAGAGTCACGCGTGAGGAAGCGCTCAAGACTTATACGATCTGGGCGGCCTGGCGATTGTTCGCCGAGAACACGCTGGGCTCGATCGAGCCGGGCAAGTTAGCCGACCTGGTCGTTCTCGACCGCGACTATCTTACCTGCCCGGAGGACGACATACTCGCCATCGAGCCCGTGATGGTGGTGCAGGAAGGAAAGATCGTTTTCCAGAAATAGCGGCGTCAGCCAGTCATTCGTCAGAACGCGAATCGCAGCGCAAACTGGACCTGTCTGGGATTGCCGACCGTGCTGGTGATCCTGCCAGCGCCGGGGTCGCCGATGGAAGCGTTCGGCAGATCGAACTGCGGGGTGTTGAAGAGATTGAAGAACTCGGCGCGGAACTGCAAGCGCCAGCGCTCGCTCCAGGAAAGATCCTTGAAGAACGACCAGTCGAAGTTCACGCGTCCCGGCCCGTAGAGGATGTTACGCCCCGCGTTGCCAAAGGTGTAAATCTGGGGCACGCCCCAGGCTGCACCGGGAACGTTGAACGAGGTGTCGAACCAGTAGGCCGGGTCGGGCTTTTCGATCTTGCCGCTCTTGTAACGGTCCGGGCGGCTGGCGCCGGCGTTGGAGACGGAAGTCAGCAGGGTAGGCGTGAAGGGCAGGCCGGTCTGTGCCGTTAGAATCAGGTTGGCGTCCCACCCGCCGAGGAGCATGTTGACCGCCCGCGACTCAAAGGACCACTTGCGGCCCTTGCCGAAGGGGAGCGCCCAGTTCATGCTGTGGGTCAGTCGGTGGCGGATGTCAAAGCCGCTGCTAGCACGATCGCACTGGCGGCACCGGCGGTCCTGCGGGATCGGACCGTTGGCAGCGCCACCGAAAGCATTGGGTACGTCGTCTATCGAGTGGGACCAGGTATAGGCCGTCAAGAATCCGACACCGCCTGCGAAACGTCGCTCCAGTGTGGCCTGCAGCGAGTTGTAATTGGACTTGCCGTCGAACACGTTATAAGTCACGCCGACTACGGCGGGCGCAATCCGGTATAGCGGCCTGCGAGGACCAGGCGCGCCGGGGCCGGGATCGGGCTGGTTGTAATCGTAGGTGGTGTCCAGACGCCGTCCCACGTTGCCAACATAGCCGACCTTGACGA
>JAPWUP010000366.1 GCA_028275505.1 Bryobacteraceae bacterium | reverse complement strand
CCGCGCTGACTGCCTACGACATGGTCAAGTCTCTGGATAAGGGTTGCGAAATCGGCCCCGTACGCCTGCTGGAAAAATCAGGCGGCAAGTCGGGCCTTTGGCGGAGGGAACAGGATGCAAGCCAAGGGTGTGATTGAGGCTCTGTGTCTGAGCGAGAGGAAAGGCACGAAGAAGACGCCGCAGCCGACCGCCCGGTTCATCGCCGGCCACGGCATCGAGGGAGACGCTCATGCCGGCCCCTGGCACCGGCAGGTGAGCCTGCTGGCGGCCGAGGACATCGAGCAGATGAGGCAGCGAGGATTGCCCGACTTGGAGCCGGGCGACTTTGCGGAGAACGTGGTGGTCTCCGGCTTCCCGCTGGCAAGCTTGGGGTTGGGGAGTCGCCTGCGCCTGGGCAGCGAGGTGGAACTCAAGGTCACGCAGTTGGGCAAGTTCTGTCATCACCGCTGCGTGATCTATCAGCAGACCGGCGATTGCATCATGCCGCGGCTTGGCGTGTTTGCCCGCGTTGTGAGCGGGGGCACGGTCGCGGTGGGCGACAGCGTGCAGATCCTGGAACTGATCCCTCGTGAGAGGATCCAGGCCGTGGTGCTGACCATCAGCGATCGCTGCTCCCGGGGTGAGGCCACGGACACCTCGGGTCCCGCCGTTCGGCGCCTGCTCGAGCAGCACCTGGGCGCGCACATTTATGCTGCGCGCATTCTGCCCGACGAGCGCAAGGAGATAGTCCGCTGGCTGAAGCATTACAGCAACGGTCACTCGATTGATCTGGTGGTTGCGGTGGGAGGGACGGGATTTGCGGAGCGCGACGTCACGCCGGAGGCGGTGGCGTCCGTGATCGAGCGGCCCACGCCGGGGCTGGATGAAGCCATGCGGTGGGCCTCGCTTCAAAAAACTCCACTCGCTATGTTGTCGCGCGCCGTCTCTGGGATCCGTGGGCGCACCCTGATCGTTTCGCTCCCCGGCTCCGAGCGGGGCGCCACCGAAAACCTGGAGGCAATCCTGCCTGCCCTGGGGCATGGATTGAGGCAACTCCGCGGCGAGATTGCCGACTGCGGCCACGGACTGTCGCGTCAGCCAGCATGAGCGCGCCGCTGCCGGCAGTGAGCGTTTGTGGCTGGTCCGGTTCGGGCAAGACCACGCTGATCGCCGAGCTGGTCGCACGGTTCAAGGCACGTGGACTCTCGGTCGGCGTCATCAAACACCATGTCCACGGCGCGGGCCCTGAGGCAGGGCGGGCGCACAAGGACTCCGATCAGTTCTTCGTTCGCGGCGCCGATACGGTGCTGGTGACTCCGCAGCAAATCCTGATTGACATGCATCCGGGTCGAGGCCGTGCTCTGCCTGAGCTGGTTTCCTACCTGGACGCACACCATGACCTTATCCTCTGCGAGGGCTTCAAGCGCCACCACTTCGCGCTGAAGATCTGGCTCCAGAAATCGGATGGCGAGACGCCGCCGGCTGAGGTCCCGGGAATCCATCGCGTTCTTGGACCGCGAGAGGATCGTGTGACGATCGTTGAAGCGCTCGTCGCCAGTTGGCTCGAGGCACGCCTGAGGTCTACCCCGGTGCTGGGTGGTGTCCTGGCCCCGTCAGGGGGGCCGAAGCTGCGAGGCAGGGAGGCAGCCAGTTGGCAGCGTCGCAACTCGCCCTCGGACGTCCTGAGAGCGCTGAGAGCAAGTGTCCAGGAAGTCCTGTGGCTCGGCCCGGGGCGGGATCGGGATCGGCAAGCCCCTTTGCCTGAGTTGCCTTCTGTTCCGGGTTTGCGCCCTCCGCTGGCAGAGATGGTGGCCGCGATGCGGTGGAGACCAGACGCTGCCTGGATCTTCGTGGCCCAAGACCATCCCGCGGTGTCTGGCGCAACGGTCGAATGGCTCTCCCGCCAGCGGCGTCCAGGCCTCTGGGGCGTTGTGGTACGAGGCCAGCGAACCCGCTCGCTGCGGCCAGTGCTGGCCTTGTTGGAACCCCGGGCGCGCACGCTACTCGAGACGGCGTCCAGTCTATCCTCTCTGGTGGCGGACCCGCGCATCGCAACGCTCGCACTATCCGATGAGGCCCTGGCGGCCGGCTGACCTCCAGGGCCGGCCCGCATCCTCGCCTGCGGGCCAAGGGTCTATTTGCTGACCCGGTTATCTACGCCGAAGAAGGCCAGCAAGCCGACGAGCACCGTGGATTGCTGCTTCGACAACGGCTCACCCGCGCGGCGTTCAAAAAAGGGCTGGTTCGACCAGTCACGCCGGAACTCAACGCGCGTGATCACACCGGGAGCAAGCTTGAATTCGCCTGTCAGCGTGAACTCTTTCAGCTTCTGCGCGGTTCCCGTTGAGAGGCCGTCCGCATCGTGGAACCACTCCACGCGCGGGGCCAGGGCGAACCAGCGATTTACGGCAAGACGCGCGGCGCCTGCGACGCCAACCCAACGCCCGCCGGGCAGACCCAGATCCGCGCCATCCCGTCGCACGGTGGCGACGCCCTCCCGCCCGTAGTCGAAATTGACATACATGCTGGCCCGGGAATGTGGCGTCAGGAGCAAGGTGGTGTCGTACAAATGACGCCAGCCCTGGCTGACGCCCGGCTTCTCGGGACCGCCGTAATAACAATTCGTCCAGCTCACTCGGGCGCCACTCAGCGTGCCGAAAATACCGAGGGTCTTGCCCCTGTTGTTGTCCTCGACGTTGTTCCAGCCGTTCACGACCGCCACGCCGCCGTTGAAGTAACGCCCCAGCGGCGCCGTAGCGCGAACGCCGAAGTGATAGTACGGAATCGCCAGGGCGAATAACAGGGACCGCGAGTAATTCCAGTTACTGTTGGTCTCGATCACCTCGGCGCCTGCTGCGGTAACGAATTTGCCGAAGTCGAGTGTCAATCCGCCATCCTTTGCCGGTCGGTAAGTCACGAAGGCCTGGAGCACGTGCCTCATGATCTCCGGAGAACTTTCTGCGCCGTGGATCAATTCC
>JAPWUP010000365.1 GCA_028275505.1 Bryobacteraceae bacterium | reverse complement strand
CGAAGACGATCACGCGGCCTTCGGCTCCCTCGGACATGGGCGGTTGGATTGGCGTCCCGGCAGGCTCCGGAAACGGCGTGCGGATGACGCCGATGGGCCGGACGCGCATTTCGATGGCCTCGCTTGCGTGCATGGCGGCTTCACGACCCGAAGGAAAAGCGTTTGCCGACGGCTGATTCCTGCACGCGGCCGGGGAAACGCTGGGCCAGTTCCGTGGTCGGTCCCCAGCCCGTGCAGTGTGAAGGAACGATGAGTTGGGGATCGAAGGCGGCCAGGGCCTGAAGGGTGCGCTCCATTCGCTCAGGTGTGGCGCGGACCAGGTGCATTCCTCCGATCAGCGCGCGCATCGGTGCGCCGGGACGCAACTGGCGAATGTGCTCCAGCGTGTTCACGACGCCTGCATGGCAACAACCCAGCACGACCACCAGCCCGTGCGCGGTTTCGATGCAGAGAGCCTGGTCGTCCACCAGCGGGTCGGGGCGCCGGCAGGCCTCGTCGAGAAAGAACGGTCCCCCGACGTCCTCGAACGTGTTGCGGCGTGGGATTTCGCCCGTTAACCAAATGCCGGGGCGCACCTCGGCTGGCGTGGTGGTCCAGTGCACCTGACGCGCACGCATGCGAGCGCCCTCGGGATTGAGGCCCGGCAAGCCGATGGCCCGCGCGGGCGCATTCTCACGGCGAGAAAACTTGGGCTCAAAGGCCGCCGGATGCACCCACAACTCGGGCCGCTGATCGCGACTGAGCGCGGCCACCAGGCCGCCGGTGTGATCGTAGTGGCCGTGGCTCAGGATGATGGCTTCGGCGGTTTCCACCGGAACGTGCAGGTGACGCGCATTGTGTTCGAGAACGCGGCCGGCGCCGGTGTCGAAAAGGATGCGATGCTGGTCCGCCTCGATCCAGACCGACCAGCCCCACTCGCCCAGCAGGTCCGGCTCCCGAACCACATTGTCGGAAAGAACAGTGATGGTGAGTTGAGAGATCATCGTGAGATCCCTGGCGCTGCGACGGGCGAGCGCAACATTGCTTCCCGGTGCAGCCGCCCTATAGTATAAAGTCTTTGGCCCCATCGTTCACCGAGGAGCGATTAACCGATGTGGAAGCGCCGTGAAGACGAAACACCCTCCAGGCCCCCCGTTCCGCCTGCCCCTGAACCGGTTCGCGAGCCCGCCCCTGCCCCGCCGGCAAGGCCCAGCGAACCTGAGATTCCCCGTGGCGTAGCGGCCATCGGCAAGTCCGTCAAGATCAAAGGCCAGATCTTCAGTCGCGAAGACCTTTACCTGGATGGCGAGATCGAGGGGACGGTGGAGGTCCCCGAGAATCGCGTTACGATCGGGCCGCATGGCAGGCTCCAAGCCAGCGTCAAGGCCCGCGAAGTGGTCGTGCTGGGCACGGTCAACGGCAACGTCGAAGCCAGCGAGAAAATTGACATTCGCAAGGAAGCCCGGTTGGTCGGGGACATCAAGACGGGCCGCATCGTCATCGAAGACGGCGCGTATTTCAAGGGCAGCATTGACATCGTGCGGGAAGCGCCGAAACCGCAGGGCGCCCAGCCGGCCCGTACGGCGCCACCGCCGGCGCAACCGGGAGCGCCCGGCCCGCAAGCGACCTCGCCTGCGCCGCCGGCGGATCCCAAACGCTGACTCCGGAGAAGCGCTTGTTCCGGGACCGCGCGAAGTCAGTTTCTCGGCACGGCCCGGATTCGCAGAGCGCTCCGGGCCCGCAACCGGTTTCTGCCTCAGCGGAGGTATACGCTCGCCACAGCCACGGCCTGGAAGAGTTCTTTCGCGCGCTCGGCCCCGGGGCAGGTTTGTGCGTGCTGGATTGGGCGGGCGCCTCGCAGGCCAGCATCAGCTTCATCACCGAACGCGGCTTCCGTCTTTACTCGGAGGATTTTTATCAACTGCTGGAGACGCACTTCGGTCCCGATGACTGGTATGCGGCTCAACAGGACCAGGCCCGCGCAGCGCGCTTTCTCGAGCAGACGCTCCCATTCCCGCCCGCCAGTTTCGATGGCGCACTGCTCTGGGACATGCTGGAGTATCTGGCGTCCCCGCTGTTGGAAGCGGTGCTCGCGCGACTGTACCAGATCGTCAAACGCGGCGGTTACATGCTGGCGATCTTTCACGCCGATGAGCGGGTGGAGCGGGCGCCGGTCTACCGCTACCGCATCGGCGGTCCCGACACCTTGTGGCTTTCCCTGCGGGAAATGCGCCGCCCGGCGCAGCTCTTCAACAACCGCGCGATCGAACGGCTTTTCCGCGAAGCGCATTCGCTGAAGTTCTTCCTGACGCGCGACCACCTGCGGGAGGTGATCGTGCGGCGGTGAGTTCGGCCACGAGCGCACCAGCCGGTACCGCCCGTGCCCGGCGCGTCAGGGACGGAAGGGAAGGCTCCCGCAGGCTGTGGCAACTACGGGCAGATGGCCAGTTCAGAAAAACGGCCCCGCGGCGTCAAGCTTCAATCCTGGAGGGAGATCGCCGACTACCTCGGCGTCACCGTGCGTTCGGCCGAGCGGAGGGAAAAGATCGCAGGCCTGCCTGTGCGCTGGCTGGGGCGCGGGCGGAGCGCACGTGTGGTTGCCTTCACCGAGGAGCTGGATGAATGGATGGCTTCCGGGGGTGCCCGGAACGCGGCTTCCGAAGCGTCGCCGGCACTTGCCGGGGAAGCCCGCAAGCGCCGACTCTGGCTCGTGGCCGCAGGCTTGCTCGCCGGCGCTGCCCTGGTTGCGCTGGTGCTCATCAGACTTCTGGCGCCTGGCGATCCGCATCATTGGACGTTCCGCGACGGCGTCCTGACGGTTCTCGATGCCCGCGGCAAAGTCTGCTGGCGAAAGCAACTTCCGGAGCCCCAACGCAGCCGGGACCCGCGGGACCAACCGCTCGTGCAGCTCGCGGATATTGACGGCGACGGGCGCCGCGAGGTCCTTCTCGATCGGGTTCCCGCAAGCAGCGAGCGACAGCGCGCCGCCTTGCA
>JAPWUP010000364.1 GCA_028275505.1 Bryobacteraceae bacterium | reverse complement strand
CGACACCCACCTGCCGACCCCCACGCCCGAAGACCACGCCGACCCGGCCTTCGTCGTCCAGCCCTGGTACTGGGTACCGGCGGAGGAGGTGGAGGCCCGCCTGAGCGACTGGAAGCGCGGCTGGCTCCTGGGCTTCCGGGATGTGACCAACGCTACCAACGAGCGCACCGCTGTCTTCAGCCTGCTGCCCAGGGTGGGCGTGGGGCACACAATGCCAATTTTGTTGGCTGATGAGGCAACGGCGCTGGAGATGTGCGCCTTATTGACCAATCTTAACTCGCTTGTATTTGACTGGCCTTTGCGCCAGAAAATCGGCGGGATGCATTTGACTTTTTTCACCTTGCGCCAACTCCCCGTCCTTCCGTCCCGGGCCTACACGCCGGAGGACCTGGGGGTCATCGTCCCGCGCGTCCTGGAACTGGTCTACACCGCCTGGGACATCAAACCCTTCGCCGATGACCTGTGGCGGGAGGCGGGGGAGGACCTGCGGGCCCGCATCCGCAGGCAGTGGGAGGAGAACGCGGCGGAAACGGGCGGGCACCGCTGGCAACCGCCCGAATGGGCCGACATCGCCCCGGACGCCATCTACGCCCGCCTCTACGGCCTCACCCGCAAGCAACTGCGCTACATCCTGGACCCGGCGGACCTCACCGAAAAGGAACTGGCGGACATCCTGGACCCGTGGGAGGAGGTGGCGGACCCGCTTGACCCGCGCGGGTACGAGGAGCGCTGCCGTCGGAGCACCTTCCCCGGCGAGACCTTCCGGGTGCTCAAGGAGAAAGAACTCCACCAGTACGGCGAATACCGCACCCGGCGACTGGTCCTGGAGGCGTGGAGGCGCCTATGTCTGTAATGCAGGCGTTCGCCTACAGGAAGATTCGTGGGAAATGGACATGGTGGATACATCTTGTAGCGTCGAAGACGATGAGCGAGATTATCGTGAGCATTGGGGAAATCAAGAGCCGCTTGAGCCATTACCTTTGGCTGGCTAAGGCAGGCCAAATCGTGGAGATCACCGAGCGGGGCAAGCCGGTAGGGCGGATCGTTCCGGGGGCATCCTCTCTGGAAGAGCGTATCGAGGCGGTCAGACGCTCGGGTCTGCTCTCCTGGAACGGGCAGAAACTCGAGCCCCTGAAACCCGTAGCAAAGCTGCGCACGGAAAAGACGGTCGCCGAGCTCGTGGTCGAGGACCGCCGATGATCCCCTAAAGAGAAAAGCCATGAGCACGATCTTCCATCTGCATCTTCCGTCCTTGCCGACTACCAGTATTTCGTTCCCTCGGTTTTCCTCACCGCCGACGAACGGGCGCGGGCCGTTCGTGGAGCGGGCGCTGGGAAAAGGGAGCAGTTTCCGCGGTCATGAGCTCCTCTGAACTAGCGGCCTGGGACCCTGCGGTGCCGCTCGTCAGCCTATCTCCTTTCGACGAAGACAGGATTCTCATATTGTGTCCTTGTCAGCAGGACACGAATGCGGTAACCTACCCTGCATGGCGTTACATCCGGTGCTGCAAGAAAAGCTCGTCGCGGGTCTCGAGCCCGTCAAGCCAGTGAGCCGCTTGAGTGCCGCTGAGCGCTCGCTCATCGAGAAGCGCTTGCTCGAATATCTACAGGTGGGTGGCTTCCCCGAAGCCCAGGGACTGGAGGCGCGCCTGCGCATCCAGTTGCTCCAGAGTTATGTGAACATTGCTCTTGCGCGACGTGGTGGAACGCTACCAGGTGAGTCAGGTGGCCGCCTTGCGCTGGATCGCCCGAGCGTGTCTGCGCAACCCGGCTGCGCTTCTCAGCGCGCACGCCCTCTACCGCGACCTCAAATCCCAGGGGTATGCCGTGTCCAAAGACACGGTGCATGCCTTGCTCGGGCATCTGGTGGATGCCTTCTTGCTGACCCTGGTGCCGCTGGCGACCGACTCGGAGCGGCGGCGCAACGCCAAACCGCGCAAGGTCTACCCGGTAGACCCAGGAATCATTGGAGCCTTCGACGTCAGCGGCCGGACTAATCTTGGTCATGCGCTGGAAACAGCGGTGTTGAACACCCTCGCGTGCCAAGGGGCGGACGTAGGATACGTGAAGACCGATGAAGGATTCGAGGTGGATTTTCTTGCCCGCATTCCCGGCGAGCCGGAACGCTTGATCCAGGTGTGCGCGGACCCGACGCCGCAGGAGGTCCTCGCGCGCGAACTGCGCGCCCTCGATTCGGCTGCTCGGGCGTATCCTCGCGCCGAGCGGATCTTGATCGTTTTGACGCAGGACCAGGCGGCCCAGATCGGCGTGAGCGGCGTCCGTGTGTGCACGGCCCATAAATGGCTACTCGGAGAGGAAGCATGAAGACGATTTTCGACCTTCACGAGGCCGCGCTTGCCGACTACCGTGATTTCGTCCGCTCGTTTTTCCTCATTGCCGACGAGCGGGCGCGAGCATTCGTGGACCAGGCACTAGAAGAAGAGGGCCATTTATGGCCTGAGCCGCTGGTGCAGTTGAGCCCCAACTATGCGCCCGGCCCGAGCGTGGACGACCTGGCCCGCGAGGGTGTTATCGCTCACGAGACGGCTCGCATCTTCTGTAGGCCGGATGGGACACCGATCCGACTCTATCGCCATCAAGAGGAAGCGATCCGAAAAGCGCTTTCTGGGGATAGCATCGTCGTCACGAGCGGCACGGGCTCTGGGAAGAGCCTGTGCTACTTCGTGCCCATTGTGGAGAGCTTGATCCGAAGGCCCGACACCGGCGGGCGAGTGGCGGCCCTTGTCGTGTATCCCATGAACGCGCTCGTCAACTCGCAGTTCCAGGCCTTGAGCGGCCTGAAGGAACGTTACGAACGATCGCTGGGAAGGTCCTTTCCGGTGACGTTCGCGAAATACACGGGCGAAACCAGCGACAAGGCCCGCGAGGAGATGCGGCGGAACCCGCCCCAAATCCTGCTCACAAATTACGTGATGGCGGAGTTGCTCTTGGTCCGTCCGGAAGACCAGCGGTTTCTAGACCGTGTGGGCGG
>JAPWUP010000107.1 GCA_028275505.1 Bryobacteraceae bacterium | reverse complement strand
CGGATGACCTGATCCGAGATGTAGTGGTAAGGAATCTGCAAGTTGTCGAAAGCGATCCGGAACCATCCTTCGTTCTGCGTGTTGAGCCAGGTGTGAACGAGGGCCACTCGCGGGGCGGCCAGCGCGTGGGTGCGAACCTTGGGCAGCGCTTCCACGGCGTGGATCGTGAGGCCCAGATCGCGGGCCGCCTCCTCGAGCCGACTGCGCAAATCCGCAGGATTGCCTTCGGCGGGGATGATGAAGGTGCCGGCCTTGAACTTGACGCCCCGGGCTTCGAAACCCTCCTCAGCCGCCAGCATGCGCACGTCCCGCAGACGGAAACGGAACGTGGCCAGCGTGTTGTCCGTGTTGTGGTTGATGAGGTAGGCGGCCGCAGGATTGGTCCCGAGGAGACGGCCCTCGACCCTGGCCGGTCCCGTCAGCAGAGTGGCGGGCACTTTCAGCACGGAAGTATCGGTGACGCGGACGGTACGCACGTTGCGCAGCGCTCCGAGTGACCAGCCGGTGTCGTCATAGGGCCGCGTGTCCGCCGGGTTGTAGTATTGCGTGTCCAGCAACATATCGGCCATGCGACTGTAAGGCTGGTCCATGCGGATGATGTAACTGCCGGCGGGAAATTTAACTTTCTTGGCGTCCTTGCCCTGGCCGACGGTAACTTCGAATTCCGCGTCTGCGCGATGAACCTCCACGCCTTGCAGCTGGAGAAGATTGACGAGGCTGGCGCACTCGGCCGGGCGCGGATCGTCGCCGGGGATCACCCAGGCCGCCGGGCCTTCGTTGAAAGCCTTGGCAACTGACCGCTTGCTCTTCAGATAGAAATTTTCGAGAAAGCGTTCCTTGTCGCGCGCCACGAAATTCATGGCCAGCAAGAGCGCGCTCTGCTGGAGATTGATGTTATTGCGGATAGACCACTTGACCTTTTCGAGCGGCGGGTTCGGCCGGTACCAGGCGCGCGAGGTCTGCGCCGGCCGCACCGTGCGATCGAAAGTATCTGCTCCGCGACCGCCGAAGGTCTCGTAAAATCTGCCGATGGCATTGTGGCCGTTCGCGACATAGAACATGTAATTCGCCGCCCATCCGTCATAGAACCCGTGGGTCCAGACGCCGGGCACGCCGCGTTTCGTCATTTCGCTCACTTCGTGATAGGCCAGGATCTGCCATTCGTTGATCACGATGGGATCGAGCCAGGCGTTGTATGGTCCCATGCCCGTCGAGGTGTACAGGAAAGGCACCGATTCATGCAGGTCGTGCAGGACCTGGGGATGCCACTGGAGGAAGGTCTTCATCATGATGCGACTCAGCGCGAGCGAAAGGGCCATCCCATCGCGGTTATTGTCGTGAGCCACATACTTGCCCCAATAAATCAGGTTGGGCGCCGGCTTGTCGGGGTTGGCCTTGCGGTAACGATAGACATCCACCTGGCGATCGTGCCCGTCCACTTCCACCAGCGGAGTGATCATCACGATCAGGTTCTTGCGGATGGTCTGGATGAAGGGCGACTCGGAAACCGCAAGCCGGTAGGCCAGCTCCATCAGCATCTCGGGAGCCCCGGTCTCCGGGGAGTGAATGCTCCCCGTCGCCCAGTACATGGGCAAGCCTTCCTGAATGAGGCGGCGAGCTTCGGCATCGGTGAGCTTGCGCGGATCGGCCAGCCGGGCCGTAATTTCCCGGTAGCGGTCCAGTCGCGCCATATTGGCCTCGTCCGAGACGACGGCCAGGATCATCTCGCGGCCTTCCTCGCTCTGGCCGATGCTGAAAACTTTCACGCGGGGGGTGCTTTTTTCGAGCGCCCGAAAGTAGGCATAAATGTCTTTCGAGTAAGTAAGTTTCTCCGGTGTGCCGACGATGTAGCCGAGAACTTTCTCGGGCGTAGGAACGGTGTCCGAGGCAGGCAGGTGATCCACCAGCTCGGTCAGAAAGAACGGCTCGGTCGTAAATTGTTTGATTTTCGCCGTGTAGCCTTCGTCAATTTTCTGCTGGGCAGCGGGCGCCGGCGAGGTGGCCGGCAGGGTGCGCTTCTGGGCCGGAGCGGCGGCTGCCAGCCAGGCCGCAATGGCAATTACGAAAAGGCGATTGCAAGGCAAACTCGCCATGGCTCTTCCTCGCGATCCCGATGGGTTGAAGATCAAAGGCGCTATGATACCCGAATTGTCCGGGACGGGCAATCGGGCGAGGCGCCCGCGCGAGCGGGTTTGTGGTTAAACTCGCAGAGATGGGGTCCGACAAGGGTTGGGTGTGGGCGCCTGAGAGCGGCCCAGCCCCTGAGGTGCCTGGCCCGGCGCGCGTCCGCCGGCTCACCCATCAGCCCTGCCGTCATCACCTGGCCGGTCGCCAGGTTTTCACGCCCGAGGGCGACGTCCTGATCTTCGTTTCCGATCGGGACGGCGCGCCGCAATTGTTCGAGCTCCGTCTCGAAGACGGCTCGATCCGCAAGCTGACCGAAGGGGCGCCGGTGCGCCCGTTTACGGCCGTCGTCCACCACGGCGGCGACAAAGTCTTTTTCGTGCGAGGCGGCTCGATCTGGATGGTGCGCCGTTCCACGCTCGAGGAAAGCTGCGTGCTCTCGCTGGGGCAAGCCTGGCTGGGTCCCTGCGCTCTGGCCGGGGACTGGCTGGCGGCGCCCGCCCGACAAGGCAGGCAGTACGGACTGGTCATCGGTCGCACTGACGGCACGCGCTGGGATTTCCTGGCCCTGCCGCGGCGCGTGGTCGCGCTGGAGTTTCACCCCCTCGAGCACGAGTGGCTCGAGCTTTCGTTCGCGGGCACGCCGCGGATGCATCGCATGCGCCGCGATGGAGCAGGCCTGGAGTGCCTCTACGCGGAGGGGCCGTCCGAACAAATACTGCATGAAACGTTTCTTGGAAACACGGGCGATCTGGTCTTCGCCATGCGGCCGCAGGCTTTGTGCCGCATGGACTGGGAAAGCCGACGCGTCCAGCAACTCGCCGGCTTCAGTGCCTGGCATCCCGCTTCCAACAGCGCCGGCACGCTGGTGGCCTGCGACACGGATTCGCCGGACCAAGGGATTTTTCTGGTGGACGCTCTGACCGGCGTGCGACAGTCGGTATGTTTGCCGGGGTCAAGCAATCAGAGCGAGCCCGCGGACTCAGGCGAACCGGACGAGCACGAATCCCAGCGCCGGCATGACGAAGAGGAGCAAGCGCTTTGGACCCAGCCGCGTCCCGCCTTCACCCCCGACGGACGGGCGCTGGCGTTCGTCAGCGACCGCAGCGGTTATCCCCAACTGTACCTTGCAGATCTGGAGGACCTGCCGGCGCCCTGGTTCGGCCCGCCGCCCGTGTGACACGGATCGCTCAGGACTCCGAAGCTTCGAGCACGCCCACGCGAAGAGCGCCGCGCGCCAGGCGGACTCGCAGGGTCGTCGGCGGCGGAGCTTCGCGGGCTGACTTGATGACATGCCCTGCCTCGTCCTGCACGATGGCGTAACCGCGCTCCAGCACGCGCAACGGGCTGAGCTGGGCCAGTTGGCCGGCAAGGGCATCGAATCGCGCCCGAGCCTGTGCAAGCCGCTCGCGCATCCAGGCGTCGCCGGCGGCTCTGGCCGCCTCCAGGCGACGCCGGTATTCCAGAAACCGCGAAGTGAGATCGCGTTGTCTCAGGCGCATTTCCAGCTCGGCAAGCCGGCGACGGCGGTTTTCCAGCACGGCGCGCATGCGTTCCCGCGCGCGAAAGTCGAGCTCGTCCACGTACTGCGCGGCGCGTCCCAATCGCCGCTGAAGCACGGACATCACGCGCGGCCAACCGAGCTGGTCGAGAGCACGCGCGGCCTGGGCCAGCCGGAACCGCACAGCCTGAGTCATCTTTCCCACGAGGCCCGCAATCTGCTCGAGGATCTGTTCCAGCGTGGGCGTGAGGATTTCCGCTGCGGCCGAAGGCGTAGGGGCGCGCAGGTCCGCCACGAAGTCGGCGATCGTGAAGTCGGTCTCGTGGCCCACGGCCGAGACCACGGGCACGGAGCAGGCCGCAATGGCGCGCGCCACCGCCTCCTCGTTGAAGGTCCACAGGTCTTCAAGCGATCCGCCGCCGCGCGCGACAACGACCACGTCAGCCCAGCCCGTGCGGCTGAAGTACTCCAGGCCCTCGCAAACGTCCTCCACGGAGCCTTCGCCCTGCACGAGCGCCGGATAGATGCGGATATGCAGGCCAGGGAAGCGACGTTCGAGGATGTTCAACATATCGCAGATCACGGCGCCGGAGGGAGACGTGACGATGCCGATTCGCCTGGGAATGCGCGGCAGCGGGCGCTTGCGGGCCGGATCGAAGAGGCCTTCGGCCGCCAGTTTCTTTTTCAGTTGCTCGAAAGCGACCTGAAGGGCGCCGAGGCCTTGCGGTTCGAGATATTCCACGAGCAACTGGTACTCGCCGCGAGCCTCCCAGAGATCCAGGCGTCCGCGGGCGAGCACCGCGATGCCGTCCTCGGGTTTGAAACGCAGGTAGCGGAGCGTGGAGCGGAAGATCACGCAGCGCAGGACGGAGCTGTCGTCCTTCAGCGTGAAGTAGAGGTGGCCGCTGGCCGCCGTGCGCACGCCGGAGATCTCGCCCAGCACCCAGATGTCCTGAAATTCGCGCTCCAGCAAGGCGCGCAACGCGGCGTTCAGCTCGCTGACGGTAAAGATGCGACGCTCCGGCTCAAGCGGCAGCTCGAATTGCTCCATGGGGTTGCGAAGCGGTTCGCCATGGGTTATTCTAATAAAAAGTTCCGCTGCGACGTTCCCGCCCGAAAGACAGAAACCAAATCGGAGGCAAGATGACGCCCAAAGAGGTACTCGAGTTTGCACACGCGAATCAGGCACGCCAGGTGGACCTGCGTTTTTGCGATATCCCGGGCATCTGGCACCACGTTTCCTACCCGATCGAACAACTGACCGAGGAATCCTTCGAAGAGGGGTTCGGCTTCGACGGCTCCAGCATCCGCGCCTGGGCGGCGATCAGCGAGAGCGATATGTTGCTCATCCCCGATCCGTCCACCGCCTTTATGGATCCGTTCGCCGAGACGCCCACGCTGGTGATGCTGTGTGATGTAATTGATCCCATCACGCGGCAGCACTATGAGCGGGATCCGCGCTGGATCGCTCGCAAGGCGGAGACGTATCTTCTGAATACCGGTGTCGCCGACACGTGCTACATGGGGGCGGAAGCCGAATTTTTCATTTTCGATAACATCTCTTTTGATCAGAACCAGCATTCGGGCTTCTACTACATTGACGCCGAAGAAGGGCGCTGGAACAGCGGAAGAAGGAGAGACAACCTGGGCTACCGGCCGCGTTACAAGGAAGGCTATTTCCCGGTGCCGCCCACCGATCACTATCAGGACCTGCGCAGCGAAATGGTGCAGACCATGAAAAAGATCGGGCTTGACGTGGAATGCCATCACCACGAGGTGGCCACGGGCGGACAGGCCGAAATTGACCTGCGCTACGACACCCTGCTGCGCAGCGCCGATAACATGATGAAGTACAAGTATGTCGTCCGCAACGTAGCCAACCAGTATGGCAAGACGGTGACGTTCATGCCCAAGCCGATCTTTGGCGACAACGGCAGCGGCATGCACACCCACCAGAGCCTGTGGAAGAACGGGCAGCCCCTCTTTGCGGGCGACGGCTACGCGGGCTTGAGCCAGATCGCGCTGTGGTACATCGGCGGCCTGCTGGCGCACGCACGCGCGCTCTCGGCCATCATCGCGCCCACTACGAACAGTTACAAGCGTCTGGTGCCGGGCTACGAAGCGCCCGTGAATCTGGCCTACTCGCGCCGTAACCGGTCGGCAGCGATCCGCATCCCGATGTATTCGCCCAATCCCAAATCCAAACGGATCGAATTTCGCCCGCCGGATCCTTCCTGCAATCCCTATCTGGCATTCGCGGCCATGCTGATGGCCGGGCTGGACGGGGTGCTCAACAAGATAGATCCCGGTCAGCCGCTGGACAAGGACATTTACGATCTTTCGCCCGAGGAGTTGCGGGGCGTGCCTTCCATGCCAGCCTCGCTGGACGAAGCGCTGGATTGCCTGGAACAGGATCACGCCTTCCTGCTCAAGGGCGAAGTCTTCACCGAAGAACTGCTCGAGACTTACATTGAATACAAGCGCAAGCACGAGGCCGAAGCCGTCCGGCTGCGGCCGCATCCTTACGAGTTCGAGCTCTACTACGACATCTGAGCGCGAACCGGGCGGCCGGGAGCGGCTTGCTCGCGGGCTATAATCGGCGTGAAGAAGCGGGCAAGCCATGGCAAGCTGGGCGCAGCAGATTGACTTTCGCGATCCGGCGCAGGCCCAGCCGGCGCTTGAGCGAGTCTCGGCGCTTCTGACCCCGGACGAGTCCGAAACGCTGGGGGCCTTGCTCGCCACCGCAGCGGATCCCGATGCGGCTCTGGCCGGTCTGGAACGTCTGGCCCGCGACCGTCCCGATTGGCTGAAGCGACTCGCGGCGCTCCCGGCCGCTCTGCCCCTGCTTACCGCAGTATTTTCCGTAAGCCGTTTCCTCGCGGATGCGATCGCCGCGCATCCCGAGTGGGTCGAGGAGCTGGTGGCCGCAGGCGATCTGGACCGGGTGCTCAGCGTCGAAGAGTACCGCGCACGGCTGGATCGCGAACTGCCACCCGGCGTGCCCTCTCCGGCCAGTCTGGCCCGTTTCCGCCGGAAGCAATTGCTGCGGATCGTGGCGCGTGACGCCATGGGGTTGGCCACGCTGGCCGAGACGGTGTTCGAGCTTTCCAGTCTCGCGGATGCCGTGCTCGAGGTGGCTTACTCGCGGCTGCTGGAAGAGCTGTGCCGCAAGCATGGTCCCCCGCGCCCCGCTCCCGGCCAGGAAGGCCCCGATCCCGCTACCTTCGCCGTAATTGCTCTGGGCAAGCTTGGCGGCCTCGAACTCAATTACAGCTCCGACATTGACCTGATGTTCATTTACTCGGCCAACGGGCAAACCGAAGGGCCTGAAGTCATCAGCAACAAGGAATTCTTTCACAAGCTGGCTTGTCAGCTTACCGCCCTGCTTTCCGCGCCCACTCCCGATGGCCAGTGCTACCGGGTGGACTTGCGCCTGCGCCCCGACGGCAGACTGGGGGAGATTGCTTTGTCGCTGGAAGGGGCTCTGAACTACTACCGCCAGCGCGCGCGGGACTGGGAGCTGCAAATGCTGATCAAGGCCCGTCCCGCCGCAGGGGATCGCAATCTGGCGGAGCGCTTCCTGGAAGCCGTCGAGCCGCTCATTTACTCGAGCACGCTGGATTTTTCGGTGGTGGAGGCCGCGGTGGCCACGCGGGAACGCATCGGCGAAAAACTCGCGCAACGCCGTATCAGGAGCGGGCTGGACATCAAGCTGGCGCCGGGCGGCATCCGCGACATCGAGTTCCTGGTGCAATGCTTGCAGCGTCTGCACGGCGGTCGGGAGCCGTGGGTGCGGCATGGGGGCACGTTGCTAGCCCTGTTCCGGCTACGCGACAAGAATCTGCTGTCGCCGCGGGAATATTCGCGCCTGGCCTCGGCCTACCAGTTCCTGCGCCATCTGGAGCACCGCCTCCAAATCATGGAAGACCGGCAGACTCATACCCTGCCCACTTCGGAAGACGAGCTGGCGGCGCTAGCCCGGCGCATGCCGCTGACACAGATCGGACGTCGTCCCAGCGCCGAGTTACTCTTGAGCGAACTCAACCGGCACCTCGAAGAAGTCCGCGAGATTTATGAAAGGGTGATTCACGCGCAGCAGCCGATCTACTATCAGCCTGCCACGAGCGAAGGCGGGGCTTCCCGGCCTGAGCCCGGGTCAGTTGCACCAGTGGCCAGCAATTTGATCCGCGCCCTGGACGAGCGTGCGCCACAACTGGCCATGCTGCTGGCGCGCGGTTGTTTGCGGCGAGGCCGGACTTACTTCGAGCACTTGCTCGAGCGCCTGGTCACAAACCCGGCGGCCCTTCGCCGTCTCGATGAGGACCCTGTGCTGGCGGGCTATCTGTTCGACGTGTTGGATCATAGCCCGTACTTCAGCGAGGAGCTGATTCGCGCGCCGGAGCTGCTCGGCGAGCTGGAGGCCATGAGGGAACATCCCAGCGATCGCCCGTCTTACGAGCAAGCGTTGCGCGAGGTTACGGATCCGGCTGAGCTGAGGCGCTTTTTCCGGCGCGAGATGTTCCGCATCCAATGTGAGAGCATCTGTCTGAGCACGCCCATCTTCGAGACGCTGGAACGCACGTCCGATCTCGCCGACGCGGTACTGGCCGCCGCTTACCGAATGGCAGTCCGGCAGGTAGCCGAGACGCACCCGCCCGCTTCCCCTTCCTACGAGCCGCGCGACCAAATGATGGTCATCGCCCTGGGCCGGCTGGGTATGCGCGAGTTCGATCTGGCCTCGGACGCCGATCTGGTGTTTGTTCTGCCCGAGTCGGAAGCTGCGGAGCTGATCTTCTGGACGCGGGTGGCTGAGCGCCTGATCGCTTTGGTCACCGCCTACACCGGTCAGGGCACGATCTTTGCTATTGACACACGGCTGCGTCCTGATGGCCGCGAAGGCCCACTGGTACAGACTGACGCTGCTTATAAGTCGTACTTTGCCGAGAGGGCGGAAGCCTGGGAAGGCATTACGTATATGAAGGCGCGCGCCGTCGCGGGCGACCTGGACCGCGGGACAAACTTTCTGCAAGAGCTGCAACGGGTGGACTGGCGGCGCTACGGTCAGAGCGCCCGTTCCCGCGCCCGGCTGGCGCAGATGCGGCGACGGATCGAGAAAGAACAAGGCGCCGAAAACCCGCTGAAGGCCGGACGCGGCGGGTATTATGACATTGATTTCGCCTTGATGTATCTGCGACTCAAGGGCGCGGGCATCTTCTACCGCGTCCTGAATACGCCAGCCCGGATCAACGTGATCGAGGAAATGGGACACCTGGAACCGCAGGATGCCAACTTTCTGCGTGATGCTGCCACATTTTACCGGGCAGTGGATCACGGCTTGCGCGTGATCAGTGGCCAGGCCCAAGGGTCGCTGCCGCGGGGAGGCCCGCAGGCGGAGATGTTGGCGGAACTGGTCAGTCGCTGGACGCCGGCGCATCTGCATGACGAACCCCTGGAACAGGAACTGGCTCACATTCAGGAGCGCACGCGCGAGTTTTTCGATCGCCTGTTCGGCAGTTGAACGGCACGCCGACTTCGCCGGCAAGGAGCGGTGATGGACGAGCGAATCCTCATCTCGAGCGCGCGGGAGGGGCGCATGGCGCGCATGCGGCGGTGGGTGTTGCCGGCGGCCATTCTGCTCGCGATGTTGTTTCAGGTCTATGTGCCCCGCTTCTTTCAGCCGCTGGCCTACCTGGAAGTCCCGCTCATGGTGACCCTCTATTTTGCCCTGTTACGGCGCAGCCCCATCCGGGGAGCCCTGCTCGGCGCCGCGGTCGGACTGGCCCAGGATTCGCTCTCCCACCAGCCGCTGGGAGTTTACGGCATCGTTAAAACCCTGGTGGGATACTTCGCCGCTTCCATTTCTCTGCGCTTTGACGTAGACCATACTTTGATGCGCTGGCTGCTGGCTTACTTCTTTTTCTGCTTCCACCAATTTTTCTACTGGCTTCCGCTACGAGCGTTGCTGGCTCAGCCGGTCACCTTCGAACTTCGAGAGACGCTGCTATTCGGGTTGGCGAACGCGCTGGCAGCGGTGGGCCTTTTTCACCTGTTGGATCGTCTCCGGGAGAGAACCTGAGGGCAGGACTTACCCGTCAGACTCGCGACGGGAACTCCGCGCAAAAGCTCAGGCTTCCACGACAAGAATCGAGTAAAGCTCGAGACGGGGGATCACCGCACTCCAAACGCCGTCACCCCAGGAGCCCTCAATCGGCTGACTGTCGGGCTCCAGACGCACTCTCCGCGGGGGTCGCGGGAGCCGCACGTTGACGCGCAACGGTCCCACGGGCGGGACGAAATCAATCGCGGAATAATCCCCCGCCACTTGCATTGCGGTCGCGTTCAGCAGGTGAACCAACAGCAGTCCGTCCTTGCGGCGCAGAACGACCTCGACGGTCGGAGGGCTCTCCACGGTAACCATCGGCGTGAAGAGGCGTCGGACGAGCCGGCGCACTACTTCGCGCGCGGCGGGCGCGTGAGTCAAGGCGAACACTGTGCCCAAGGGTCCGTAAAATCCCACGATTTCTCCGGCGCCGGCCCGCGCCCAAGTGGCTGCGCATTCGGCGTTCTTGCGGTCGTCATAAGTCGGGAAACGGCGTTCGATCACTTCTGCACCGGCGGGTTCCACCGCTTGCCACAACCCGTGGAAGTTCGCGAAGACCTCGTCGCCAGGAATCCATGCCCCCTGGTTGGACGCACGGCCCACCAGCTTGACTCCGAGATCTTCCGCGAACAAAGCTGCATTCTCGGCGCCCGCCACCAGTAACTTGCCGCCCTGCCGCAGGTATCGGCGCAGTTGGTCTCTTACCGCGCCACCTAAATTGGGCCAGTCGGGGACCACGATAAGTGGGTACTGCGATGCTACTTCCTGGAGCTTCCACTCCGGGATGACGTCCACCGGCAACTGGTTTTCAATAAGGGCGTCCAGCAGACCCCGCGCAGGGTTGGCCGCGGATCCCCAGCCCCCGAAAAGCCGCTTGGAGGTCGTGTACAGGCTCGTGGTGGAGAAGAGCAAGCCGATCTGGGGAACGGTTTCCGAGCGATGCGTCAGAGCCTGCCGGGCGCGACAGAAACGCGCGACACGTGCCATCACCTCGACGTGGCGGTCGTCAAGCCAGCCAGCACGGGTCGGTTGGTAGTAGATCTGGAAGGCGCCGCCCTGGGCCAGCACCACCGAGGCTTCCTGGCAAATCTGGACGGCAGACTTATGGATGGCGCCCACTGGATTGCTCCGCGGACTCTGAAAGCCCCAGGCCATCAAATCCCACGGCTTGCCGGTCTGCGAGATATAACGCGCTTCGAGCCGGGCAGCCGAGATACAGGCATTTCCGAGATAATCGCCGGAGATGAAATCCACGGGGATTTCCGGCCGCTCGGGCACGAAAGTGGAGTACAGCCAGTTACTGGCGATCTGGACACCCGGACGGAAGGCATGGATAGCGTCTACGTAATGCCGCACATACCGGCGAAATTGCTCGCGATTGAGTTCCAGAAATTCCAGCCACCCGCGTTCGCCGGGGCCCTTGGGCAGACGTTTGATGCCGGTAGCTTGCCGGAAGGCGCGCGCTGCCTGCTTGCAGTAATCGGGATAAGTCGCCCAGCACTCTCCGTCCACCCAAACGCCATCCAAATCGTATCTCTCGATGGCTTCCTTGAGCTGGGGAATCATGCGGGCGTCTACGTAGGGTCCGAAAGTCGAGGTCTGGCGCTCGTCGGGCTTGCCGTCAGGCCGCCGACGGGCCCACTCGGGATGCTCGCGCACAGCCAGCGAATCCCACACGCCCGAAAAATGGATGTAGAGCGCGACCCCGTGCCGGGCGGTAACACGCCGCCAGATGGCGAGCGAATCCTGGACGATGGGAGCCGAGCGACTTACCTTGGAGGGATAGCCCAGAAAGCCGGCATGACCTTTGCAGTCGTACTGCACGAAGTCAGGGCGCACCCGTTCCAGAAAGCGCTCCACCATGGCTTCGGTCAGATCGCGCCCGAGATCCTGGTCCCGATCGCTCGGATGGAGATCCAGGTGGATGCCAAAGAAACAGTCCTTGCGGGGGCGCCTGGCCGGCGCGGCGCGCAGACGCTTCGGAAGGCTGGCGAGAGCAACCAGAAATTCCCGGCGAGTGAACCGCATGGCCGGGATTTTACAACAGTACGCCGCCGCGGTGTGTCCGAAATCAATCGCTGACAATGGCCTCGATCGTGGCCGGCGCGTTCCCTTCAAAGCGATTGTTCACAAAGATGAAAGCGCTTCGCCCGTCGCGGCGCGCGGTCTCGATCAGCCGGCGAAGAGCCTCCCGGCTCCTCGGGTTGGGATCCTTGATCCGATCATAGGGGGCAAACAGCTTTACCGCTTCCTCGTAGCTGCGACCCCGGCGCAGCAGCGCCCGGCACACGGTGAAATCCGCCGTGAAAGCGCCGGGCATGCGCAGTTGTGTGTCCAGCTCCGGCATGCGGGTCCAGGCGTTGAAGACGTGCGCGACATTACGGGCTCGCAGACAGTCGAAATAGTCGCCCACCAGATACTCAGGATTCCGAATTTCCACCGAGTAGCGAAAACCGGATGGAAGCCTGCTGAGGAAACGGTCCAGGTCGCGGAGAAACTCGGCAGGCCCCGCGTAAGCCTGTTTCGAAAAGGCCCCGAATTCGAAAATCAGGACGGCGACGCGCTTACGGTAAGGCTCGAGCCGGCTCAGGAAGGCGCGCTCCAGCAACTCCACATCCAGGAAAGAAGAGTTATGCTGACCACCCAGCGCCCCGTAGCGGGCATGTGAGGGCCAGATCTTCACAGTAATCTGCTCGGGCACCTTCAAGCCAAAGCGCAAGGTCTCTGGAGCGGAAGCGAACAGCCTGCGCCAGTAATCGGCAGATGGGAATTGATAGAAACTGAAATCGCCCCCCACGACCGGAAAAGTTTCGGCGTACTCTGCCAGACATTCGGCTTCGAAGCGCTTCTGGGAAAAGGCGCCGCGCACCAGATAGCGCTCGCGGGTGTAAATCTGCCCGAGCCAGCCTTCGTATTTCCAGGAACTGGTGCCGATGTAGATTCCCTCGCGCGCCAGGCGCTGCAATCTCTCGGCCAGCCGGACACGGTCGAAAGCCGGCGCTTCGTCGAAAAGGGGCGTTGAGGACACGGAATTGCTCCTCGAGTGGCGTGGCTGGGGTCAGTCCTATTATAGGGAAGAATGGACACAAACCTGGTCGAGTTGCTGGAACGTTATCGTCGTGGTCCTGAACTGATCGCCACAGTCACCACAGGCGCCGCTGGTCCCGAACTCGACTTCAGCCCAGAGCCAGGGCGCTGGAGCATTCGCCAGATTCTGGCTCATCTGGCGGATTCCGAGATCGTGGCCGCGGTCCGTATTCGTCGCATCGTGGCCGAAGAGAACCCTTTGCTGGTGGCTTTCGATCAGGACGCCTGGGCGCGACGTCTCGGGTATGAAAAAAGGCGCGTCGCGGATGCGCTCGATCTGCTCAGACGCTTGCGCGCGGAAAACCACCAGTTGCTGGCTGCCTTGAGCGAAAGCGATTTTGAGCGCGCGGGAACCCACAGCGAGCAGGGCCGTATTACTTTGAGGGAACTGGTGGCCGGTCAGGTGGCGCACTTGGAAAAGCACGCCCAGCAAATTCAGGCTCTGCGTGCCGCCTGGAGACAAAGCCGCCAGCAACCCTAGCCAGACTCATGGGCGAAATCGTAATTCGTACCCGCGAACTGACCCGGGATTTCGGCGCTTTGCGAGCCGTGGACCGGCTTTCCATCGAGGTGCCCGCGGGAGCGATCTTCGGCTTTCTGGGACCGAACGGCTCGGGCAAGACGACGACCATCCGAATGCTGCTGGGCCTGCTCGAACCCAGCGCGGGCCGTGCCGAAGTGCTGGGCTACGACACCAGAACCCAGGC
>JAPWUP010000363.1 GCA_028275505.1 Bryobacteraceae bacterium | reverse complement strand
GCCAACCGCGAAGCGGCGAGCTGGGCGGAGGTGATCATCCTCGCGGTCAAGCCCATGACCGTGCCCGAAGTCCTGCAAGAGATCCGTGATGAGCTGCGGCCCGAGCAGATTCTGATTTCGCTGGCTGCCGCCGTGCCGATCGGCCTTATCGAGAAGCTCGTCCAGAAGCGCATGCCCATCTTCCGGGCCATGCCCAACATCCCGGTGGTGGTGGACGAGGGTGCCACGGCGGTGGCCACCAACGGCGCTGTGACGCCGGAGCAGCGTCGTCTGGTGGAGGAAATCTTCCGCGCCGTGGGCTACGTGGTCTTTGTCGAAGAAGACATGATGCACGCGGTCACGGCTTTGTCGGGCAGCGGACCGGCCTACATCTACATGGTCATCGAGGCCCTCATTGACGGCGGCTTGAAGATGGGTCTCTCCCGCGAGGTCGCCACGCGCCTGACCGAGCAGACGGTTCTGGGCGCCGCCAAACTGGTGCGCGAGACGGGCCTGCACCCAGCCATCCTGAAAGATCAGGTCATCACGCCGGGCGGCGTCACCATCTCCGCCATTCACGAACTGGAAAAGCACGGGCTGCGCTCCATGCTGATTTCAGCCATCGAAACCGCCACGCTGCAATCCCGCCGCCTGACGGAATCCCTCACTGCCAAGGTCCTGGGCAAGACATCATGACGAGAATCCTGGCTATCCATGCCCATCCTGACGATGTGGAGATCTTTGCCGGCGGCACGCTGGCTCTGCTGGCCGCCCGCGGGCACAACATCACGATCGTTACCATGACCCCTGGCGATTGCGGCTCCACGGAGTACTCCGCCGAGGAGATCGCCTCGATCCGTCGCCGCGAGGCCGGGGCTTCCGCCGCGCTGATCGGCGCCACCTATCGCTGCGCTGAGTTTCGCGACCTGGCTATTTTCAACGACCACGAGTCGCGCCGGCGGGTGACCGAGATCCTGCGCGACGTCCGCCCGGAGCTGGTGCTGACCGCGCCGCCCGTGGACTATCTCTGCGATCACGAGATCACGAGCGTGCTGGTGCGCGACGCCTGCTTTGCGGCGCCAGCTCCCAACTACTCGACTGGTTCGCTGGAACCCAAGCCGCCGCTGCCCGCTATCCCTCACCTGTACTTCATGGATCCCGCAGGAGGTGTGGACCGCGAGGGCAATCCCGTGCTGCCCGACTTCGTGGTCAACATCGAATCCGTGTTCGAGCTGAAAAAGGAAATGCTCGCCCAGCACCGCAGCCAGCGCGAGTGGCTCATGAAGCAGCACGGGGTAGACGACTACATGATCATGATGGAGGAATGGTCGCGGCTGGCAGGGCGCCGGGCCGGCATCGCGCTGGGCGAGGGATTCCGCCGCTACAAGGGTCATCCCTATCCGCAGACGCCGTTGCTGGAACAGTTGCTGGGGCCCGAGCTGGTGGTGCCGCTGCGCTGACCCGGGGCCGCGGCCGCAGCTCAATCCAGGTCAATGTCGCGCGTGGGCGGCGGCAGGTCGGGTTTCTCGCGCGCTTGTCGCAGGAGTTCTTCGAACTTGCGCTCCAGCACCTCGCCGTGACGTTTCTCGGCTTCCAGGGATCGGCGGAACAGTTCTTCGCGCCGGGCGGCTTCACCCTTCAGCCGGGCCACCGCGGCTTCCAAGCTTTCCACCGTACGCGGCTTCTCGGCCTCCTGGTATGAGATGACCGCCTGGGTCGCCGGGTCAATCTTGAGACGGGCCTGGCAGCAGGGACATTCCACCTCGAAAAGATTCTTTGCCCTCGCCATACCGCTGATCGTAGCATGACGGCGGCCCGGACGCGACGCAGTGCCGGCCTCTGTTATAGTGTGGGCATGAGGCGATGGCGGTGGCTTGCGTTCGGGCTTGCGGTACAGCTCTGGGCGGCCGGGGAACTGTCCAACCGGCGCGCTCCCGGCTTTTCGCTGCCCGATATCGAACTGCGGCAGCACGACCTGGCGGACTACCGGGGGCGTATCGTGCTGCTGGACATCATGCGGACCGAATGCCCCCACTGCCAGACGCTGTCGCGCACCTTGGAGAAAGTCAAGCAGCGTTACGGCGACAAGGTCGCCATTCTCTCCATCGTGAATCCGCCGGACAATGTGGATATGGTGCGCGCCTACATCCGGCAAAACAAGATCACGACACCCATCCTTTTCGACTGTGGGCAGGTGGCTGCCTCCTACATGAAGGCTACCCCGCAGCGACCGAGCGTCAACGTGCCGCACCTGTTCATCATTGACGCCAACGGCTGGATCGTCAACGATTACGCGTACACGCCGCAGAATCGCGCGATTTTTGAAGGCCGCGCTCTGTTTGACGAGCTGGACCGCCTGTTGAAGGCCCAATCGGCGTCGGGCAAGAAGTAGGCCGGTCAGCTCAGGCCGTCTTCCGGGAGCGTCCCGTGGTGCGGCTCTTTTCGCGCACGATCGCGCCGCTCTCTTCCAGTTCCTGCCGGACGGCGTCCAGTACGCCGTTGATAAAAGGGACCGACTCTTCTCCCGAAAACTTCCGCGCCAGCTCCAGAGCTTCGTTGATCGCGATCGCAGGCGCGGTCCGCAGTCCCATCATCTCGAAGATCGCAAGCCGCATCACGTTGCGATCTACAACCGGCATCCGCTCCAGTCGCCAGTTGTGCGCGTGGCGCTCGATCAGCTCGTCAATTTCCTGGCGCCGTTCCTGGACGCCGCGCACCAGTTTTTCGGCGAACGGATCGGGCTCCGGCTTGGTGGGCTCCAGCTCGGGGTAGAGGGAATCGTAGAAGGCCCGGATGGCTTGTTCGACCGGCTGCGGCGTCAGGTCCAACTGGAACAGGATCTGAAGCGCGTGCCGGCGTGATTTGCGGCGGGATGGCATGAGCAGGTCAGGATCCGGCGCGCAGCCGGCGCATCAGATTCCCCATTTCCACCGCGGTCATGGCGGCGTCGAAGCCTTTGTTGCCCGATTTGGCGCCGGCGCGGTCAATGGCCTGCTCGAGGGTGTCGCAGGTGAGCACGCCGAAGGTCACGGGAAC
>JAPWUP010000362.1 GCA_028275505.1 Bryobacteraceae bacterium | reverse complement strand
CGCCGCCAGCTCGAAGAACGGCTGGCCGAAACGCAAGGTCAGCTCACAGCCGTCCAAGCCGAGCGCGAAAGCCTCCGCCAAGCCCTCGCCCGCACCGAGCAAGCCCTGCACGAGGCCCAACAGGCCCACCAACAACAGGAACACCGCCTCCGCGAGCTATCGGACCGGCTCGAGGCCTCCGACGCCGCCCGCCGCCAGCTCGAAGAACGGCTCGAGGCTCACCGGGCGAACTTGCTCTCCGCGGAAGCGGAGCGTCTCGAGGCACGGGAGCTTGCCCGGTCGGTGGAAACGGAGCTAAGCCGAGTCCGGGCAGTCGTGCAACGCCTGCGGTACAGCTACGTGTACCGCATTCTCCGCACAGCCGGGCTCTGGGGGTGGTTAGCAGAGGTGGTGGAGGATCTTCAGCGCTGTAACAAGACTGATTCGTCCCCGAAGATCCGCCAAGCCAGCGGCCGGTAATCACCTGAACGCATCACACGTTGCGGAACCCACCACGTGCTCGCTTCCACTTCGATGGTATGGGGACCCGCCTGCAAGGGCCGCTCGAGGTCGCACACCACGCAGAAATGCCCGCTTTTCTCAAGACGGTGCTGCCGCAGCCTGCGGCCATCCAGGGAGATAGTGAGCACCATGGGCGAGGACAAGTAAGCGACATTCACGGCGCCTTGGACAATCAGTCTCCGCTCGCCGCCTTGTGCGATTCGCTCAAACCTTGCGCGCGGCCCCACCCACTTGTCAGACCAAGGCTCGAGGCGATCCAGAAACGCGAGGGTTTGTGGCGCGTGTGGCCTACGGCGGGCCGGCAGCAGACGAGGCAGGTGCACCCGGCGCTGCACAAAGCGCAGGGCAGGGATCAAAGCCATGTTCAATGCGACCTCAGGAGCAATCAAAGCCCCCAGGGTGGCTAGCCCGCTCGCGGCAAGCCTCCGGCCTGACCACCAGTCTCGCGTAGCTCGTGTTATCAGCGCCGATGCACGCCCTTGACGGTTCAGACGGTAAGCCCACAGAGAAAACGTGAGCTTCCAATACAGAGGCCGCCATTTCGGGCCCCAATACTGTCTGCTGACCTGAATGCTCTCTTCCAGCCGTTGAGCATCCGACGCTCGACAGGTTTTGGATTCGCTATGCAGGCGGTAAGCAGCCAGCGGTTGATCCACGAAGTGGAAGACATAATGTTTCGCCATGCGGCAGAACAGGTCATAATCGAGCACGAGGCTTTCCCGCATGGGACCGCAGCGCTGCCAGACTTCGGCCGTCCAGAACACCGCGGGCTGGGGGATGAAATGGCCTTTCCAAATCGCCAACACGCGCTCAAAACTCTCGAAATGACTGGGATGTTCAATCCCTATATAGCGACTGTTCTCATCAATGAAGCGGCAGCGTCCCATAATGACGTGCCGACCCTCTTGGGGTCGGATCTCCGCGGCTACCCGTTTTAGCGCCCCCGGGAGCAGCAAATCGTCGCTGTTCAGGAAGGCGTAGATTTCGCCCGTTGCTATGCGAAAGCCTTTGTTGATCGCGTCCGCCTGACCTTGGTCGGGTTCCCGTATTACTCGCAAGTGGGGATAACGCTTCAGGATCTCCGGTGTCTCGTCGGTGGACATTCCGTCCACCACGATGTGCTCCACGTTGGGATAATCCTGCCTCAAGACCGATTCAATCGTCTCGGCAAGAAAGCGTCCCTGATTGTACGAAGGAGTGACGATCGAAATCCGCGGATAAGCGCTCATGACCCCCACCCTTCGGGTTGCACCCGCAGCAAGTTGCAATGTACCTTGTGCAGCACAGCCAGGATCCCCAGCGTGTACCGTCGCCAGGAAAACTGCTTCGCTCTCTCCAAGCCGCGCCTGACCAGCTCCCGCCGGAGGTCTCCGTCGGACGCCAACTTGGCCACCGCATCGGCGAGAGCTTCGTGATCCTCGGGAGCCACCATGAGGGCCGCGTCGCCCGCGATTTCAGGCAAGCTCGTAACATTGCTGCAAACCACCGGGCAGCCGCTGGACATGGCCTCCAGCACCGGCATGCCGAAACCCTCGAATAGCGAGGGGAACACGAGACAAGCGGCTCCTCGATACAGGGCAGGCATCTCCTCTCGCAGGCAGTAGCCAAGGAAGCGAACGTACCCTTGCAATCCCAACTGTCGAATTTGCTCCTCCAGCGCCCCTTGAGCCTCGCGGGCGCCCCCGGTGCACACCAAGGGCAGGCGGAGGCCATGCTTGCGAGACAGAATATCCAGCGCGGCAATCGCTGCCCGATGATTCTTGTGCCACCAGGTGTGCGCAGGCAGCAGTAGATATCGGCCAGCTTCCAGGCGGTACCGATCCCAGACCCTCCGGTCCTCATCCGAGAACTCCGGCACAAAGATCGGATCGGCCGCCAATGGTACCGCCGTCACCCTGGAGGGATCCACCCCCATGCGCTCAATCAGGCTTTGCCGCGTAAATTCCGAGATTGCGCAGATATGCTCGGCGCGACGGATGGCATCGGAAAACAGCCTGCGCCGCTCTTCGAGGGCTTGCGCACTGAAAAACTCAGGAAAGAACTCATGCTGGATGTCCGGCACCTGAACCACATGCCGCAGCCCGTGCAGATCGGCATAGATGTAGCCCGTCAGCGAAAACACTATGTCGGACTCCAGTGAGCGCAAGAAACGCAACCGCCGCACCGCCGGGGACTCCCAGTGGTCCAGACGGAGCGCTCTGTGCAACCAGCACCGCACCCTCCAGAACCGCTCGTCCAGCAGGGCGCGCGGCGAATCGGGGCACAGGACACGGATGTTGGGCCGGGATCTCAAGTCGAAATCGTACTGGCAACGGGCCGGTAACAGAAGCGTGTAACTGTTCCATCCATCAAGCTTGATCAGCTCATGCACGAAGGACCGCGCGACGTTTTCAATGCCCCCCGCCAGCCCCGGGAGCATCCAGCGCAAATCCACGCAGACCCGCATGGGAGGCTGCCGCGCCGCACGTCCTTCCGCCAACGTGCGAAACTGTTCGTGCAATGATCGGGCCACCCGCCGCCA
>JAPWUP010000128.1 GCA_028275505.1 Bryobacteraceae bacterium | reverse complement strand
GGCTTTCTGTGCGGCCTGTGGTTTTACGGGGTCGTCGGCTCGTTCTTTTACGAGTATCTGAGCTCGCGGCGTCTGGCCCATCTGGTCGGCTTCGCCTTGATTTTCGTGGGAATCGTGTTGCTCGGCGTGGTGCTGGCCGCCGTCATCGGGCGATTGCTGAAATGGGCCCATCTGAGCTGGCTGGATCATTTGATGGGCGGCGTGTTCGGGCTGTTGCGCGGAGCGCTGCTAGCCGCCGCGCTGATCGTGGCCGTCATGGCCTTCGCACCCAAGCCGCCCCCGCGTTCGGTAGCCGGTTCCCGTCTGGCGCCCTATCTGCTCCAGGCCGCCCGGTGGATGGTCGCGGCCGCGCCGTATGAAGTGCGTCATGGCTTCGAGGAGAGCTGCGACCGCCTGAAAGCACTCGGCAAAGAAGTCCTCCCCGGACCGGCGCGCGAAGTCGTGGGCCAGAAGTTCTGAGTTCCATGCGCGAGGAACTGGTCGCTGCCCTGTCCCAGTACCCGATTCTGACCCTGTTCCTGGTGATCGGGCTGGGCTATCTGGTGGGCGAAACCAGCATTCTGGGGTTCCGTTTCGGCGTGGCTGGGGTCCTTTTTGTGGGGCTGGCGGTGGGCGCGCTGGATCCCAGGGTGGCGCTGCCCGAAGTCGTTCCGACCCTGGGCCTGATCATTTTCGTTTATGCGGTAGGGATTCATTCGGCTTCCGCGCTGCGGCAGGCTTTGCGGCGGCAGGGCTGGCGTGACAACGCGCTGGCGGGCGGCGTGCTGGTATTCGGCGCTTTGCTGGCCGCCGGAGTAGCGCAATGGCTCTCGCTGCCGGGAACGCGCGCGGCGGGTCTGTACTGCGGCGCCTTGACCAACACGCCGGCCCTGGCGGCGGTGCGCGAGCAAGTACGCGAGCGCGGGCTGGCGCGAGGCGAAAGCGCCGAGCAGGCGCAATTGCAGGCCGAAGAAGCGGTCGTCGCCTACAGCCTTGCTTACCCGGTGGGCGTGCTCGGCGTCCTGCTGTGCTTCCACTTGTTGCGGCGGATCTGGAAGCCCGAGTTCCAGCCCGCTGAAGATGCGCCCGAAATCCAGGTCAGGAATTTCGTGGTCAGAAATCCGGGTGTGGTAGGACGCACCCTGGGCGATGTCATGCGCGTGCACAAGGACGTGGGCTTCGTGGTGAGCCGCATCCGGCACGAAGGCCGCACGGACATCGCAGCTTCCGGAACACGCCTGGCCGAGGGCGACATCGTCGTGGTGGTCGGCGACGCTGAAGCGCTGGAGCGCGCCGAGCAGATTTTCGGCGAACCCAGCGACGCTCACATCGAGGAAGATCGCCGCGAGCTGGATTACCGCCGCGTGTTCGTTTCCAGCAAGCAGGTGGTGGGCAAGCGGATCCGGGATCTGGACTTGCCCAACCGGCTGCACGCCACGATCACCCGGGTGCGGCGAGGGGACGTGGATCTGGTCCCGGCGCCCGACACGCGGCTGGAACTCGGCGATCAGGTGCGCGTGCTCACCCGCAAGGAGAACTTTCCGGCGGTGCGCGAGTTCTTTGGGGATTCGATCCGCGGGACGGCTGAGACCGACTTCGGATCCGTGGCTCTTGGCATGGTGCTCGGAGTGCTGGTGGGGACGATGCCCATCCCGCTGCCCGGCGGGCAGACGGTGAAGCTGGGCCTGGCCGGCGGTCCGCTTCTGGTTGCGCTGGTGTTGGGCCACTGGGAGCGCACGGGAGGCATTTGCTGGTTGATCCCGGTCAGCGCGAACCTGACCTTGCGACGGATCGGGCTGCTGTTGTTTCTGGCGGGCGTGGGGACCCGCGCCGGCTACCAGTTCGGTCAGACGGTGGGCACCAGCGGCGCGGCTCTGGTGTTGGGTGGGGCTGTGATTACTTTCGGGGTCACGCTGGCGACCATGATCATCGGATACCGCGTCCTGAAGATTCCCTACGATGCCGTGATGGGATTGGTGTCCGGCATCCAGACGCAGCCCGCCTGCTTGGCTTACGCCACGGAACAGACCCGTTCGGAAACGCCCAACGTGGCTTACGCGGCGGTCTACCCGGCGGCCACCGTGCTCAAGATCGTTCTGGCGCAGGTGCTGGCGGCCTGGCCGGGGACGAGCTGAGTCCCGCTCGGGCTTCGCCTCGATCCGCCGGCCTCATTCGATCGCAGCCTGCGGCCGCTCTTGCATCCGGGCGCGGCTCGGGTTATACTTCCATTTACAAGCTACTGCAATGGACCGCCAGGGCGCCAGGTTTTGGTTTCGATTTTGGCGCTTTACCCGCTCCGGGTAGAGTGGCGTTGGCGGTCCGCTGAGCAGCAGAAATTTCCGGTCAAGCCAACCCACTCGAAAGAGTGGGTTTTTTATTTGGGTCGGCGGCCGCACGGTCGCTGGCCCCGCAAGCGGAGGCTCGATCATGATCGTTTCCATGCGATTGAACGCGACCCAGGAGGAAATCGAAGCGGTCTGTAATCGCATCCGCGAGTTCGGTTACCGGATCCACACCATCCAAGGCGAGGAACGCGTGGTCATCGGGGCCATCGGGATCGGGGATGTCACGGCCTGTCTGGAATCCGTGCAAGCCATGCCCGGCGTGGAAAGCGCGGTGCGAATCTCGGCGCCGTACAAGTTCGTGAGCCGCGAGTTTCGCCGGGAGCCGAGCGTGATCCGCGTCAACAGCGTCGAGATCGGCGGCGACGAATTCGTGGTCATTGCCGGCCCCTGCGCGGTGGAATCGGAACGCCAGATTCTGGAAACGGCGGAAGCGGTGGCCCGCGCCGGGGCGCGCCTGCTGCGCGGCGGCGCTTTCAAACCGCGCACGTCGCCATACGACTTTCAGGGCCTGGAACGCGAGGGACTGCGGCTGCTGCGCAAGGCCAAGGAGGCCACCGGACTGGATATCGTCACGGAAGTGCTGAGCGACGCCGACGTGGACCTGGTGGCCGAATACGCGGATGTGCTTCAGATCGGCGCCCGCAACATGCAGAATTTCGCGCTGCTCAAAGCAGTGGGTCGCTGCGGCCGCCCCGTGTTGCTCAAGCGCGGCATGAGCTCGACCATCCACGAGCTGCTCATGTCGGCCGAGTACATCGTGGCCCACGGCAACCCCAATGTGATCCTGTGCGAGCGCGGCATCCGCACCTTCGAAACTGCCACGCGCAACACCTGTGACATCACCGCCGTCGCTGTACTGCATGAGCTGACCCATCTGCCGGTGATCGTGGATCCCAGCCACGCCACGGGCAAGCGCCACCTGGTTCCCCCTCTGGCCCGCGCCGCGGTAGCGATCGGCGCCGATGGGCTGATGGTGGAAGTGCATCCTGCGCCCGACAAGGCGGCCAGCGACGGGGCCCAGTCCCTGTCGCCCGCGGGATTCGCAGAGATGATGGAGCAGTTGCGCCCGTACATCGAGCTGTGGAAGCGCGAGCGCGCATCTGCGGCGAACGCATGCGCGGCTGGCGCACAAGGGCTGCGCTCGCGGTAAGCTGACAGTGTGAAGCGGCGTGTTCCGCCCCTGCTCGTGCTGGCGCTGCTGGCGCTCGTTTGCGCCGCGCTGGTGATCGCGGTGGCGCGCTTCCGCCCGCACGGTCGCTCGCTGGATGACTGGCTGGCGCGGATCCCACCCGGTGAAAGCATCATCCTCTACGTGGACTGGGATGCGTTGCGGCGGCTCGGGGTGCTCGACCTGCTCGCGCTTTCGCGCATCGGTGAGGAACCTGAGTACGCAGCCTTCGTGGAGCAGACGGGGTTCGACGCCCGTCAGGACTTGCGCGAAGTCCTGATCGCCTTTCATCCCGAGGGGAACTTTTTCCTGGCGCGCGGGCGCTTCGACTGGCCGAGTCTGGAGCGTTTCGTGACCCGGCAAGGCGGTTCCTGTTACAACAGCTTCTGTCGCGTGGAGGGCAGCCGCCCCGAGCGGCGGATCTCTTACTTTCCTCTGCGATCCGACGTGATGGCGCTGGCCGTGAGCCGGGATCCTTCCGCTGCCTACCGGTTGCAGGAGCGCCACTCGACGCTTCCACCGCGACCTGCTTCCGTTGCCCCATTGTGGGCCTTGCTTCCCGCGAGCAAACTGCGCAACGCTGCCGTCCTGCCCACGGGCACCCGCTTGTTTGCAAAGGCGCTTTCGGAAACCGAGTGGCTCCTGTTCGCCGCCGCGCCCTCCGGCGATCATCTGGAGCTGCGCCTGGAGGTGAACTGCCGCTCCGCCGAGCAAGCCAGGGTCCTGCTCAATCAACTGCGTGGCCTCACGGAAGCTCTGCGCGAGATGATCGCGCGGGAAAAACTCCAGCCCAACCCGCGCGATCTCAGCGGGGTGCTGACAGCCGGAGTTTTCGAGCAGCGGGACCGGCGGGTGTACGCGAGCTGGCCCCTGGGGCGCCCGTTCCTCGAGTCGCTGGCTGTGGGTGCGCCGTGATCGCCCGATGCTGGAGGCCATGAACCGGTGAGCGGCGTTTTGTGTTGCGGCAACATCGTGTTCGACGTGCTGGTGCGCCCCGTTTCTGAGCTGCGCTGGAACACCACGCACTGGGTGGAATCGGCGCGCCACACCATGGGTGGCAACGGCGCCAACACAGCGTTCGCTTTGGGCCTGCTGGGTGCGCGGGTGAGGCTGCTGGGCTGGGTCGGCCCCGACCCGGCCGGGGCGTTCCTGCTCGACAAACTGGCGGGGGCGGGCGTGGACCTCAGCGGCGTGCGCCGGGGCCAGGCGCCGACGGCAACCACCGTGTCACTGGTCAATCCGCAGGGTGACCGCTTCCTGTTGCACGCTCCCGGAGTGAGCCTGGAAGCGTTCACCGAGCCGCTCGAGCTGGATGCTTCGCTGCGGGAGGGCATGACGCACTTCCACCTGGCGAACCTCTTCTCGATCCCCGGATTGCGGCGACAGGGCGCGGAGTTGCTGCGACAGGCCCGAGCGGCCGGCTTGATGACCTCGATGGACACGGGCTGGGATCAGCATGGCCGCTGGATGCAGGATCTGGCGCCGGCGCTTGCCTGGACGGACCTGCTCTTCGTGAACGGTGAGGAAACGCTCGGGCTGACAGGCACGACGGAGCTGCTCGAGGCTGCCCGGGTCTTTGCCGGCTACGGCGTCCGCATGGTGGTTTTCAAGCTGGGCGGCGAGGGTTGCGCCATTTGGCAGAATGGCGAGCTGGTCCGGGCGCCGGCCTTCGAGGTCGAGGTCGTGGACACCACAGGGGCGGGCGACTGCTTTGCCGGCGCTTTCCTGGCGGCCCTGCTGCGGGGACTGGATCCGGCGAGCGCGGCCCGCTTCGCCAACGCCGCAGCCGCGCTTTCCGTCACGCGGCTGGGCGCGACCGAGGGACTGCGGAGCTGGGACGAAACCGAGGCCTGGATGCGCCAAGCGCGCCTGCGCCGTTGCTAACCGCCCTCTTCCTGCCTGCGTTTCCACTCGAAGAGGACGATGCCCGCCGCGACGGAAACATTAAGGGAAGAAATTGTTCCGCCGACCGGGATCCGCACCACGAAGTCGCAGCGCTTCCGGGTGTGCTCGTGCAGGCCGCGGCCTTCGCCGCCCAACACCAGCACGGTGGGCGCATGGTAGCTCACCTTGTGGTAAAGCTCCGGGCCCCGCTCGTCCAGCCCGTAGATCCAGAAGCCTCGCTCCTTGAGCTGGTCCAAGGCGCGATTGAGGTTGGTCACGCGGGCGACTTTCAGGTACTCCAGCGCGCCTGAGGCCGCTTTGGCCACCGTCTCGGTCAGGCCCACGGCCCGGCGTTCGGGCACGATCACTCCGCTGGCGCCTGCCGCGTGCGCGGTGCGAATGATGGCGCCCAGATTGTGCGGGTCCTCCACGCCGTCGAGCGCCACCAGGAGGCGGGCTCCTTCCCAGATGTCTTCCAGGGCGGCGTACTCGTGCGCCGCTCCTACCGCGACCACGCCCTGGTGGGAAGCCTGGCCGGCGGTCCGGTCCAGCGCTTCGCGCGGCTCCCAGCGAACGGGCACACCACGCTGACGCGCCAGCTCGGCAATCTGGCGAATCCGCGCGTTGGAGGCGCCCCGCGCCAGCAGCACCCGATCCAGGGGACGGCCGGCGCGCAACGCCTCCAGCACGGGGTGGATTCCGGTCAGGATCTCCACGGGCGCTTTCTTATGCTAGCGCCGCAAGGTCGGGGGAGGGAAGTTCGATCGGGCTGGTGGCCACCAGCTTCGTCCTCCAGGGGCTCCCGCAGGAGCGTCTCTGAGCCGACGATCGCACGGTGCACGCCGGCGATGTCAGCCGCCCGCCCTATCTCATTGAGATCATGGATGAAAAAGTTGCGCGCGGGCGGTGAACGCCCGTGCGGCCTGCTGCCGCGCGGGTGGTACGATAATAGGCACGTCTGGCTCGAATCAAAACCGGCAGGGTACGAACATGGATTCTCGTCGCAAGTTCATCGGCAGGATGGCTACCGGCCTGGCGGGCAGCATGGCCCCGGCCCGGGTGCTCGGCGCCAACGACCGGATCCGCATCGGCGTCATCGGCCCGGGCGATCGCGGCATGCAGCTTGCCCGCGAGGCGCTGGCATGCCCCAACACTGAGCTGGTCGCCTTCGCGGACGTGTATACGCGGCGGCTCGAAGAGGCCCGCAAGCTGGTCCCCACGGCGAAGACCTATCTCGACTACCGCTACCTGCTCGAGCAGCCCGACGTGGATGCGGTCGTGATCGCCACGCCGCAGCACCTGCATTGCGAGCACTTCGTGGCCTCGCTCGACGCCGGCAAGCACGTTTACGTGGAAAAGACCATGGCCTTTACCGTGGACCATGCCAAGCGCATGCGAGCCGCTTACCGCCGCGCGCGCAACCGCGTGGTCCAGGTTGGCCATCAGGGCTGCTCGTCCGGTCAGATCGTGGATGCCATGAACTTCCTGAAGACCGGCTGGGTCGGCAAGATCACCGCCATTCACGCGCACATGTACCGCAACACGCCTCACGGCAAGCCGCAGTGGGCGCGCCCGATCTATCCCGACATGACGCCCGAGAACATCATCTGGAAGGCGTTCCTGGGCGAAGCGCCCGAGCGGCCGTTCGACGCCAACCGCTACGTGAACTGGCGCTTTTTCTGGGATTACTCGGGCGGCAACTTTTACGAGAACATGTGCCACCAACTGGCCTTCTGGTACAAGGTGCTGAATCTGGAAATCCCGCGCGCCGTCACCTCCACCGGCGGCATCTACCTGTGGAAGGACGGGCGCGAGGTGCCCGATACCATGAACGTGGCCATGGAACATCCCGAGGAGCTTTTGTTTACGTGGGATTCCGGCTTCGGCAACAACCACCTCGGCTCGACCGAGGACGTACTGGGCACCGACGGGACCATCTCGCGCGGCCAGCAGATCCGCTACTACCCGCAGAAAGTCAACCGCCCGGACGGAACGGAAATGGTGGGCCAGACGCGCACCCCTCCCAACGCCCACATGCAGGATTTTCTGGACGCCATCCGCACGGGCAAGCAGCCCAACTGCCCGTTCGAGCTGGGGTTCCGGGTTTCGATCGCCAGCCGCATGGCGGTCGAAAGCTACCGTCAGGGTCGCACCATGCGCTGGGATCCTGTGCGCGAGGAAATCGTGCCGGCGCCCTGCGGCTGAGCCAGGCCTGTTCTACAGTTTTTCAGGGAACCTTCCGACTTTCAAGGGGTACAAGCGCATGAACGAAACTGCTCGAACCAGCGCCGAGATCGGGGTGATCGGGGGCAGCGGCCTCTACGCCATGCCCGGCTTCGAAGCGCAAAGCGAGGTCAGGCTGGAAACGCCCTGGGGATCGCCCTCCGATGCCTATGTCGTCGGGATGCTCGCCGGGCGCAGGGTCGCCTTCCTGGCGCGCCACGGACGCGGCCACCGCATCATGCCCTCCGAGCTGAATTTCCGGGCCAACATTTACGGCTTCAAGATGCTCGGCGTCCAGCGCATCATTTCGCTGAGCGCCGTGGGCTCGCTCAAGGAGGAGCACCGTCCTCTGGACTTCGTCATCCCCGACCAGTTTTTCGATCGCACGCGCGGGCGTGTGTCCACCTTTTTCGGGGAAGGGCTGGTGGCGCACATCAGTTTTGCCGATCCCGTCTGCCCGCAGCTCAGTCGCGTCGTCTACGAGGCCTGCCAGGCCGAGGGCGTGCGGGTCAAACTCGGCGGGACCTATCTCTGCATCGAAGGTCCGGCTTTCTCGACCAAGGCCGAGTCCATGCTGTACCGCTCCTGGGGCATGGACGTCATCGGTATGACCAACTTGCAGGAGGCCAAGCTGGCGCGGGAAGCCGAGATCTGTTACGTCACCGTGGCGATGGTGACCGATTACGATTGCTGGCACCCCGAACACGACGCGGTCACCGTGAACCAGATCATCGAGAATCTCAATCGCAACGCGGAGAACGCGGTGCGGGTGGTCCGGCGCGCCGTGGCTTCCATGCCCGAGCAGCGCGCGTGCGGCTGCGGTTCGGCCCTGGCCCACGCCATCATCACCGATCCCAAAGTCGTGCCCCCGGAGACCCGCAAGAAACTGGAGCTGATCGTTGGCAAGTACCTTGGCGCCTGCTGAAGCCGAGCTGCTCAAGCGGGTGGAGGCCCTTTCCGACAGCTTCGACCCGCACGCGGTCGAAGAGTACGTCCGGCTGTTCAGCCGGGTGATCGCCGAGCAGACCGGACGCTGGACGGCGCAGGAGCTGGAGGAGCGATACCGGCGGGTCCGGCAGCCGCGGCGCTTCCGCGAGACGGAAACAGTTCACACGGTATTTGTTCTTTCCCGGGTCACCCTGGGTGCCGATATCGCCGTCACCAGCGTCGTGCTGGACGGCGCCCGGCGCCGCTTCCCCCGCGCCCGGATCAGCCTGGTCGGGGGGCGCAAGAACCACGAGCTGTTCGCCGGTGACCCGCGCATCGGGTGGACGCCGCTGGATTACGGGCGCACGGCACCGCTCGCCGAGCGGCTGGCCGCCGGCCTGGCTTTGCGGAATTTGCTTGCCGAGCCGGGCGCGATCGTTCTGGATCCCGACTCGCGACTGACCCAGCTCGGCTTGTTGCCCGTCTGCGACGAGGAAACTTACTACTTCTTCGAGAGCCGAACCGCCGGAGGGGAAGGCGTCGAACCTCTGCCGGTGCTGGCCCGGCGCTGGGTCCACGAGACCTTCGGGATCCCGGATGCAGCCCCGTGGCTGGCCCCCAGCGGCGAGTGCACCGAGAATCCGGCGATCACCGTCAGCCTGGGGGTGGGTGAAAATCCGGCCAAACGCCTGCCGGATTCCTTCGAGGCCGAGCTACTGGCAGGGCTGGCGCGAATGGGGCAGCCGTTGCTAGTGGATACCGGAGCGGGCGGCGAGGAAGCCGAGCGCGCGGAGCGAGCGGTCCGACAGGCCGGCCTGTCGCCTTCCCAAGTTCGTTTGTTCCGCGGGACGTTCTCCGAGTTCGCCCTGCGGATTGCTCGCAGCCGCCTGTACGTGGGCTATGATTCAGCCGGTCAGCATGCAGCCGCCGCGCTCGGCGTGCCGGCCGTGACCGTTTTCACGGGATTTCCTTGCGAGCGCTTTTTCTGGCGCTGGCAGCCTTGGGGACCCGGACCCAGGACTACGATCCGCGTGGACCCAGGCGCCGATGCGGATCGTGTGCTCGAGGAAACGCTCGACGCTGCCCGCCGACTGCTCTCGGATCGGCCTCAGAGGTCCTCGACGGGGATGACGCGGACGAACTCGGCAATCACCTGAAACTCATCGGGGCTGAGCTCGAGCACGGGGTATTCGGGGTTCAACGGTTCCAGCACGACGCGCGTATGCCGCCAGCCGCCTTCCTCGGTCACCGTTTTCTCGCTGCGGTAGCGTTTGACGGTGAACTCGCCGCCGGTTTCCGAGGCGGCGCGGTGGCGCACCAGCACCAGTTTGCCCTGGCGTGAGCCGGCCGGAATCCTGCGGAACAGGCAGAGGCTGCCATCGGGAATCTTGGGCTCCATGGAGCGCCCCACCACGTAGCAGGCGAAATAGTCCTCGGAAGGGCGCACCCCGGGGGGTGCAGGGATCCAGTCCTCCGGCTCGACCTCCACCTCCTGGTCCGGACCGAACTTGCCTGCGGCCGCCCGCAGCGAGTACACGGGCAGGTGGGTGCGGAAGGGCAGAATCGGGGCGCGTTCGCGGACTCCCTCGACTTCTCTCTCGTAGAGCCGCTCGACAGCCCGCTCGAAGTCGGCTACGACCACCGAGCGCGGCTCAGAAATGCGGAGCGCATTAGAAAGCCGGTCTTCGAGCAACGCGACAAAGGCAGCGGCTCCCATCTGCGCCGCCTGCTCAGCAAGCTCCTGCGCCAGCAGTTCGAGGACTTCGGCATCTTCGGGATCGGCATGGCCCGACCAGTCGGGGCGCAGCCTGATGTGGAGCTTGTCGGCAGCTTCTTCCAGCAGGAGGACGCCGGCCGGGATAGGGGGTCGCCCGGGCAGGGCTGCTTCCAGCAACCAATAGTTCGCCCTGACCGGGGCAGGCATTACGGAGACGGCCATCAGTCCCCCTATAGAGATCGTCGCAACGTCATGCCGGCTTTAGGGATTGAACCGATAGTACCCCTTGCGATGCCTCACCTTGACGTTCGGCAGGTTCACGCGAACCTCGATCGTGCGGAAGGCCTTGGGTGAGTCGGGCTCATCGGGCACGTAACGCAGCACGTACTGCGTGGTGATCTCGCCCGCTACCGCTGCCACCGCCCGGACGATGCTGCTTGCGATCGCTGCCGCATAGCCGCCCGTGCCCACCCGCAGCGCGTAGTTGCCTTCGTCCGAGGGCGTCGAGAGATAGCCGGCGACGTCTTTGTAGACGCCCTGAAGCGGATACTCCACCCGCCCCCCGGTTTCCTCGGCCAGTCGCTTCAGGTTCTTCTCGCCCTCGCTGGTAAAGCCAAAAGCTACCGTCGAGACCCCGTAGATGGTGACCATGTTTCGCTGGGCGAGCTCGAGAACCTCCTCCAGGTTGTGCTTGCTGGCGTTGTCGTTACCATCCCCCACAATGATCAGAATGCGGCGCGGTTCGATCGGCTCGCCCTGAATCAGGCTGCGACGCGTGCAGGCCATCCAGATGGCGTCGAACAGGGCAGCGCCTCCGCCCGGCTTGAGCTTGCGAATCTTTTCCACGATCTTCTCGGAGTCATGCGTGGTGTCCACCAGCAGCTCCGGTTCATTGGAGTAAGTGATGAGATAGCCGGAGAATTTCTTGTCGCCGGGCAGCAAGGTCCAGACCAGCTCGAGGACCGCTTCCTGGAAGGTCTTCCAGTGCAACCGGGTGGTGTTGCTCATATCGAGCAGGAAACCCACCACCACAGGCTGGCCCTGTTCCCGGCTGAAGTAGACGATTTTCTGGGGCCTGCCCTCGTCGAGGATCAGGAAGTCGCTGGCCTCCA
>JAPWUP010000361.1 GCA_028275505.1 Bryobacteraceae bacterium | reverse complement strand
CCAGGTATCCAACGTCCATCGTTGTGCCAAAGCCGATGTCTCGCTGAATGCTGAAACTCATATTCATCACATAGGCGGACTTCAGCTTCCTCGGCCAGGCATCTACCGAGGGCGGGGAAACCAGGCCCTGAGCGGACTGGATGGCTGGGATGGAGTTGAACTGGATGACCGGAGTCTGCACGATCGGGTAGGAATAGACCGCAGCTGTGTTGCTGCCGCCCAGCAACCGATTGTGGAAGATACCGAAGCCCGCCCGGATTGCCGTTTTGCCATCCCCGAAGGGGTCGTACGCGAAGCCCACCCGGGGCGCCGCCAGCGGCCCCACGTCATCGATAAGCCCCTTTGGATAGCCAGGCACCTCGCTGGCGACTACCATGCCGTTCGTGGGACTGCCCGTGCCCGGGGCGATAAACCCGATCAGGGCCGCGGGATAGACTTCCCCGGTCACCGGGTGGATGCCCACGCGCCTGCCTCCGCGCAAAGCGGGCCATATCAAATTCACCTGCCGTCCTGGATCATAGCGGCCAAGGTCAAACGTAGCGAGTCTGCCATCCCGATTATGGAATTGATTCCACCACGTGAATCTTACGCCTATATCCAGCGTCAAGCGACGGTTCACCTTCCAGTTATCCTGCACAAACCAGTCGGCGCCCCACGAATAGCGGAGGCTGTAAGGCCGGGACGTCGCCTCGGTGTAGCTGTTGAAAACGCCCAGCACGGCGTTGGCGTACGGGTGATTGCTATCCAGCGGGTTGTTCACGTTCCGCCCGAAATCAAAAGTGCCCGTGAAATGTGAGGCCCAGCCGCTGTCGTCCTGCCGCATGCGCTCTAAAAAGACTCCCGCCTTCACCATGTGCGGCCCCAGGTTCATACTCACCGAATCCACGATATCCGTCGTGTAACGCGTCAGATTGTACGGAAATCGGCCGTCGTAGCTCAAGCCTGCTGCACCCGGCACGCCCCCGAAGGACATGCCAGGCATGAAGCTCAAAGGATTGTTCGACGGATTGAGCTGAGGGGCTTTGAATCCATATGTGCCCCGCTGAATCGCCTTGATGACGTCCGGACCCATGTTTTTGGCTGTAGGCCCGATCATCTGGGCGTACCCGAATGTTGCCTCATTGATAATCCTCGGCGATACAACCCGGGTGTAGCGGCCAGTAACCATGCGTCCAGCGTTGTAGGTCGTGTTCGGCAAGACCGCGAAAGGCGTGGTGATGCCTCCGCCGTTGGGAGTCGTGTCGTTGTCCCAGTTGCCGACGAGCGAGCCGGTGAAAGTGTCCTTCGCGCTGATGTTGTAGTCCAGTTTGAGTGCATAGAGAGTGAGAGGATCCCGTCCGCGGAACTGCGTAACATAGTTGTAGTTGCCCTTAGAAATGGAACGATCGAGGAAGTTAGGCTGCGGAAAGAAATTCAGTAGAGCCTGCCCGTTGGGATCCACGCGCGCGAGAGGTATGCGGTTGCCGGGGAACGGAGCGCCAGTCGTCGGGTCCTTCACGGGGACCAGCGCCCCGTTGACGTCAATGCTCTGAGAAAAATCGCCGCTGCGCTCCAGCGCTGTGGGCATCGTGGAGTACTGGAGCGCCCCCGTAACCTTCGCCGGCTGATATTCGTGGCTCCAATAGAAAAACAATTTCGGCTCTTGCCTGCGGGAAAGCCTCGGAACGTAAACTGGCCCTCCGACGCTGTAGGTAAGAGCGTTGTAGCGGTTGCGCGGACGCGGCCGGCCCAGACGGTTATTGAAGAAGTTATTGGCATTCAAGGCCTCGTTGCGCATATAGTACATGCCGACGCCGTGGAACTCCCTCGTACCCGACTTGGTGATGATCTGCACATTGCCGCCCGAGAGCCGCCCGAACTCAGCCTGATAGTTACTGACCATCACTTTGACTTCGGACACGGCCTCCATGGGCAACCCATACGCTGCGTTGGGAGCGCCGCCCACGGCGGTCATGGTGATGCCGTCTACACTGAAGTTGTTGTAGACATTCCGGTTGCCCGCGATATAGAAGTTGGTCGCTCCCGCGCCGCCACCGCCCAGCCTGCGGTTACCGGCGCCCAGCACGTCTACCACTCCCGGGGCAAGGGCCACCAGCGACGTGACGATTCGCCCATAAGTGGGCAGGTTGGTGACCTGGGAAGCAGTGATCGCAGCGGAACGCTCGGCGCTCGCGGTCTGAACAGGGGTGCCCAGCGCCGTCACCGTGACTTCCTGAGTCAGCGTACCGAGCTCCAGCGTGATGGTCCCGACCGATAGCCTCTCGGATGCGGTAAGTTCAACGCCGCTGCGCACAAAGGTCTTGAAGCCGGAATGTTCGACCGTCAAAGTGTACAAGCCCGGCGGCAGGGCGCCGATTACGAACTGGCCTCTCTCGTCCGTTTTTGTGCGGCGTTCCATGCCCGTCGAGACGTGCACCAGTTTCACCTGCGCGCCAGGGATGGCGGCATTGGCGTTGTCCACGACCGATCCGGAAATCGACCCGGTAATGGTTTGCGCGAGCAAACCCGCGGCCATCACCAGCGAAGCTAGTACGACCCCAGAGACCCGAACCTCCGCTTTTGCCATGGGACCTCCTCCCGGCGGCCTCAACTGGCAGCCGCCGTACCAGCGTAACGTATAACCCGCGCGGTCCCTCTGTCAAGGGGCTGCCCGCAACGTGATTTCCTGCCCAGGCGCTTCCTGCCACCCGGCTCTGCCTGCACGAGCCACTTGGACGCGGTACATGGGTTCAGGAAATGCCAACTCTTGGATGTGGGAGGAGTTGTCCGGACACGAGCCTGCCCCTTGGCCACAGGCGTGCTCGTGCCGGCTTATCGTTTAGAGATGAGCGAGGAAACTACTGAAGCAAGGGCCGCCCCACTCCCGACGGGCTCCGCGTGCGGCGGCCCTTTCGGCCCACCCGGAGGCTCGTCCCCTCGCCCCCCTCACCTCACCACGCCCCAGGTGCGCAGGAGCAAGGCGGTGCCGACCAGGACCAGGGCCAGCAGCAGGGGTGCCCATCGCCGCCACACGAGGAAGAATCCAACCGCCACCGCCCCGGCAA
>JAPWUP010000360.1 GCA_028275505.1 Bryobacteraceae bacterium | reverse complement strand
TGGTCCCGTTGCTGCGCGATCCGCACCAGACGTGGGATCACCCTGCCTACACCGTCACACTGCGCGGCAAGATCTTCGGACGTACCGTCCGCACGGAACGTTATCGTTACACGGAGTGGGATCCCGAAGGCACGCAGGCCGAACTTTACGACCATCGCAGCGATCCGCACGAGCGCCGGAACTTGGCGGCCGAACCTTCCTACGCCTCGGTACGCAAGCAGATGCGCGACTTGCTGCGCCGACTGCCGGCCACGCCGCCGTAGCCCGCACTTGCCCTTCGGCGGGGTTGTATCATGATCCAGGCGACTCAGCGCCGGAGGCGTATGCAGCGAGTCATTTCCTTCGAACTCAACGGCAAGCCGGTCCGGCTCAGTGTGGATCCCGGTCGCAGTCTGCTCTGGGTCTTGCGCGAGGATCTGGGCCTCACCGGCACGAAATTCGGCTGCGGCGCCGGTCTTTGCGGGGCCTGCACGGTGGTCGTGGACAGCGAGGCCGTACGTTCCTGCGCCACGCCGGTAAGCGCGGTGGAAGGCAAGCGCGTGGTCACCATCGAGGGCCTGAGCCGCAACGGGCGTCTCCATCCGCTCCAGCAGGCCTTCCTGGAGCATCACGCCTTCCAGTGCGGCTTCTGCACGCCGGGGATGATCATGAACGCTTACGCGCTGCTGCTCAGGAATCCGCAGCCTACTCGCGAGCAGATCATCCGGGCCATGGATGACAACCTCTGCCGCTGCGGCTCGCACCCGCGCATCGTCGCGGCCATCGAGCACGCAGCCAGCGCAGCCAAGTCGGGAGGCGTGCGATGACGACCGATGACCGTCTCCTCAGCCGCCGCCAGTTTCTGGCCGCGCCCGGCCTCGTCATCGTCATTCCGCTTGAGGAATTCGCCGCGGCGCAGGAGCCGGCACGCCTGCCCCAGCGCGCCGCCTACCCCGAAGACTTCAATGCGTACCTGCGCATCGCACCGGATAACCGCGTCACCTGTTACGTGGGCAAGGTGGAGCTGGGCCAGGGCTCGATGACGGCGCTAGCCCAGCTTCTGGCGGAAGAACTCGACGTTGCGCTGGATGCGGTCACCATGGTCATGGGCGATACCGACGTGTGCCCGTGGGACATGGGCACGTTCGGCTCCCTGAGCATTCGCCAGTTTGGCCCGGTGCTGCGTGCGGCAGGCGCCCGCGCTCGCGCCGTGTTGCTGGAGCTAGCCGCGGAACGCCTCCAGGTTCCGGCCGAGAAACTTCAGGTGACGGACGGCATTGTGCGCGATCCCTCTTCCGGCCGACGCGTCAGCTACGGTGAGCTGGTCCAAGGCAGGCGCATCGAGCGCCGTTTGGAGAAAGCGCCCCTCAAATCGCCCGCAACGTTCCGCGTGATCGGTCGCTCGCCACGCCGCAAGGACGCCCTGGAAAAGGTGACCGGCCAGGCGCGCTACGCGGGCGACGTCCGGCTGCCGGGGATGCTGCAAGCGCGCATTCTGCGCCCGCCCGCGCACGGCGCCGTTCTCAAGTCCGTAGACACCTCCGCGGCGGAGAAAATTCCCGGCGTGCGCGTGGTGCGCGAAGGCGATCTCATCGCGGTGCTTCACGAGCATCGCGAAGTGGCCGACCGTGCGCTGGGCACGATTCGCGCCGAGTGGGAGCGCCCGCCCGCGACGCTCGACGAGGAGAACATCTTCGAACATTTGTTGAAAACCGCTCCGCCGCCACGCGTGGTGCACGAGGCCGGAAACCTGCAAGAAGGAGCGAAGCTTTCGTCCACGATCGTCGAGGCGCGCTACCTGAACGGCTACGTGGCACACGCAGCCCTGGAGACCCATTCGGCCACAGCGCGCGTGGAAGGGGACAAGGTGACGGTGTGGGCCGGTACGCAAACGCCGTTCCCGCTCAGGCAGCAGATCGCGCAGGCGCTGGGCGTGCCCGCGGAAAGCGTGCGCGTCATCACGACCTACGTGGGCGGCGGCTTCGGCGGCAAGAGCGCTTCCCGCCAGGCGATCGAGGCTGCGCGGCTGGCCAGGCTCACGGGCCGCCCTGTGCAGGTGGTCTGGGACAGATCCGAGGAATTCTTCTATGACACCTTCCGGCCGGCAGCGGTCGTTCACGTGCGCGCGGGTCTGGACGGGGCAGGGAAGATGGTGCTGTGGGAATTCGATGTCTACGGCGCCGGTGACCGCGAGGCCCGCCAGTTTTACGACATTCCGCACCAGCGCACGCGCTCGGCAGGCGGTTGGAGCGGCGGCAATCCGCCCGGCATGCACCCGTTTGCCGTGGGGCCGTGGCGCGCGCCTTCGGTGAACACCAACACCTTCGCCCGCGAATCGCACATAGATACCCTCGCCGCGCGTGCCGGCATGGATCCCGTGGAGTTCCGCCTTCGTCATCTGAGCGACGCGCGCATGCGTCGCGTGCTGGAGGCAGCGGCTGCGAAGTTCGGCTGGAAGCCCGCCCGCGCGCCCAGCGGGCGTGGCGTCGGCGTCTCCTGCGCGATCTACCTGGGCACGTATGTTGTGCTGATGGCGGAGGTTGCGGTGGACAAGAAGACCGGGCGCGTCCAGGTCAGGCGCGTGGTTTGCGCGCAGGATCAGGGGCTGGTCGTCAACCCCGACGGTTCCCGCCAGCAGATCGAAGGCAGCATCATGATGGGCATGGGCTACGCCCTGAGCGAGGAGGTTCGCTTCCGCGGCGGCGAGATTCTGGACCACAATTTCGACAGCTACGCGATCCCGCGTTTCTCGTGGATGCCGCGCATCGAAGCGGTCTTGCTGGACAACCCGGAGGCGCCCGCTTCGGGCTGCGGCGAGCCGCCCATCGTGAACATGGGCGCGGTGCTGGCCAACGCGATCTACGATGCCGTGGGCGCGCGCTTGCTGCGGCTGCCGATGACGCCTGCGCGGATTCTCGAGGCTCTGCGCGGCGGGTGAGGCCTCAGGGCTGAAACAGAACTTTGCAGGATTGTTCCAACGCGGCGTCCTCGACTCCGCGGAACCCGAAGCCGTTCCAGCGGTAGGCCGCCACGCGGGAAGGCGGCGCCGCGGGATCCGGCGTCAGGAAT
>JAPWUP010000359.1 GCA_028275505.1 Bryobacteraceae bacterium | reverse complement strand
TGCTGGGGCGCGCTGATCCGATCTCGGCAAGCGGGGGCTGAGCTCGCGGCCAACCCAGTCCGCGGAAGGACGGTGGAGTCGCATGACGAGTCAACCCGCGCAGGGTACCGAATCGCACTCTCACGGCGCCCCGAGTCGCCCTCTCCTGCCCGGCGCTGATCTGGCCTCCGTTCTCGACGCCATGCTGGATGGAGTGCTCGTGTTCGACATGACGGGCACTTTGGTGTTGGCCAACGCCGCGGCGCGACGGATGCTCCCGATCGAGGAGCCGGCGCCGCCCCTGCCGGAATGGCCGGAGCGCTACGGCATCTTCCAAAGCGACGCTCGGACGCCGCTCCCTGCTGAGCAACTACCTGTGAGCCGCACCCTGAGGGGCGAACCCGTCTTTACCGAGGAGCTGCTGATTCGCAACGACCTGAACCCGGAAGGGATCTGGGTGGCGGCCACCGCTGCGCCCCTGCTAGACCAGAGCCGGCAGCCCAGCGGCGCCTTGCTGGTCCTGCACGACGTGACCGAAGCCCGGCGAGCCCAGCAGGTTCTGCGCCGCGAACGCGACTGGGCCTCCACGATTCTGGACACGGTCGGCAGCCTGGTCGTGGTCGTGGACCGCGAGGGACGCATCGTCAGCTTCAACCGCGCCTGCGAGAAGACTACCGGCTACAGCTTCGAGGAAGTGATCGGGCAGACCGTCTGGGATCTGTTCGTGCCGCCCGATGAGGTGGAACAAGTCCGCCGCGTCTTCGAACAACTGCGCGCAGGCGAGTTTCCCAATCAGCACGAAAACCACTGGGTGACACGTACGGGTCAGAAGCGACTGATCGTGTGGTCGAACACCGCCCTGCTCAACGCGGAAGGCCAGGTCGAATACGTCATCGGGACGGGCATTGACGTCAGCGAGCGCAGGTTGCTCGAAGCCCAGCTCCGTCAGGCTCAAAAGATGGAGGCCGTGGGCCGGCTAGCCAGCGGGGTGGCGCACGACTTCAACAACTTGCTGACTATCATCTCCGGTTATGCCCAGATGCTCTGGGAAGGGCTTCCCGCCGACAGTCCGTTGCGCGACGCCGCCAGCGAAATCCTCGGCGCCGCGGGCCGGGCTGCTTCCCTGGCCAGCAGACTGCTCGCCTTCAGTCGAAAACAAAAAGCCAACCTGCGCCTGGTGGATCTCAATGAGCTAGTCAGCGACCTGGAACGCATGTTGCGGCGTGTGATCGGCGAAGACATCGAGCTGATCACGGTCCTGAGTCCCAACCTCCCGAAGATCCAGGCCGACCCGGTCCAGCTTGAACAAGTGTTGATGAATCTCGTAGTCAATGCCCGCGAGGCCATGCCTGAAGGCGGACGCATCGTGATCGAAACCGCCCTGGCGGATCTCGGTGACGATTACGTGCGCACTCACTTGGGCGCCAGGAAAGGCCCGCACGTGCTGCTGGCGGTGAGCGACACTGGTTGCGGCATGGAGCCCGATGTCCTCCGCCAGGCCTTCGACCCCTTCTTCACGACGAAAGAATCGGGTACGGGATTGGGGCTCAGCACGGTCTACGGCATCGTGCAGCAGCACGGGGGCCAACTCTGGGCATATTCGGAGCCCGGCGCCGGGACAACGTTCAAGATTTACTTGCCCGCAGCCGAGGCACTCCCCGGTCCCACCCAGGAGACTCCGGTGAGTGAAGCGATTCCCACGAGCAGCGCCACCGGCGTCGTCCTGGTGGTCGAGGATGAGGCTGACCTGCGAAGGCTGATCGCCGGGATTCTCGAGCAGGCAGGTTACCGGGTCTTGAGCGCCGGCGATCCGGAAGAAGCCCTCAGGATTGCTGCCGAACAGCCCGGCGGCGTCGACCTGCTGTTGACCGACGTGGTGCTTCCGCGCATGAGCGGGCGGCAACTGGCCGATCGCTTGCGCGAGCAGTTCCCGTCGCTGCGCGTGCTCTACATGTCCGGTTACACGGACCACGCTGCGGTGCACAACGGCGCCCTCGCCGAACAGGCGCCCTTTCTGGAAAAGCCCTTCAGCAAGCAGACGCTACTGTCCAAAGTCCGCGCCGCGCTGACCGCCACGCACTGACCCCTCACCGCAGCCGCCGCCAGCTTGTCCGTCTTTGACACCCAGCAAAGCGGTGTGGTAGCAATGATGACGTGATACCCGCCTCAGGGGATCGCGTCGAAATCCATTTGAGGAGCAGGAGACCATGAACGCCGGCAAGGCCCCGCATCATGTTGCGTTGACGCTGTTGTCCTGTGTGTTGGCCGTGGCAACGCTGATGGCTCAGGATACCGGTCGCCTCAGCGGCTCCGTCGTGGATCCCTCCGGCAGCGCCATTCCGGCCGCCAAAGTGGAGCTGTACCTGGCCGGAGGCCAGAGTCCCGTCCTTTCCACGGTCACCACAACGGAAGGCCGTTTCAGCCTGATCGGCATCCGTCCCGGAACCTACGACATCACGATCGAAGCGTCCGGCTTCCGGAAACAAACTCTCCGCGCCATTGAAATCAACCCCGGGCGCGAAACCAGCTTGCCCACGATCACCCTGGAGGTCGGCGCCGTGACCGAGGTGGTCGAAGTGACCGCTGCGGCGCCCGGCGTGCAACTGGCCAACGCGGAGATTTCCACCACCGTGACCAACGAACAAGTACGCCGCCTGCCTTTGCTCAACCGCAGCCCTCTGGCGCTGATCCAGACTCAGGTCGGCGTCACGCTCGGTCGCGGCAATACCGTGATCAACGGCCAGCGCACTTCCTACGCCAACGTGACCTTCGAAGGCGTCAACGCCCAGGATAATTTCATCCGCTCCAATGCCCTGGATTTCCTTCCCAACTTGCTACTGCTTGATCAGGTCGCGGAAGTCACGATCGTAACTTCGAATGCGGGCGCCATGTTCCCCGGCGGCACGGCTCAGGTGAGCTTCGTCGTTCCTTCTGGCAGCAACAATTTCCGCGGCTCGCTCTATTGGTACAACCGGAACAACAAGCTCGCCGCCAACACCTGGTTCAACAACCGGGACGGAATTCCCCGCCCCTTTCTGAATCAGAACCAGGCAGGCGCTTCGCTGGGCGG